>NZ_JAGKSE010000007.1:0-181334 GCF_017939685.1 Acidovorax sp. JG5 | reverse complement strand
CGGACTTTGACGTTGTAGTCAACCACGCGTTTGACTGGGACCAAGACCTTCATTACTGCGGCTCCTTAATTTAGAGTTCGTTGAATTGACGTTTACGTTAACCGAGGCATTCTATGCCGCACGGCATCAAAACTGCTGCCATCCACAGCACACAGAGTCACAAAAAGAACGGTCGTGCTTTTTGTAAATTATAGGCCAGTGTTCGCTCTCATTGTCCAGTCCATGCTGTTACGTGAGGGGCGAAGCACCATGCCGCACCAGAGGCCCCTGCAAATCAGGCGACGGGGCAGCGCCTGGCGAAGCGTGCGCATCTTCGCTGGAAGCGGGCACATCCTGCGGTCGCAGGTGCACCACGCGCTGCGGGTAGGGAATATCGATGTGGTGGGCGCGCAGCGCAGCGAGAATGGCCCGGTTGATGTCCGAGCGCAAACCGAGCGTTCCACTTTCCGGGTCGGTGATCCAGTAACCGACAGTGAACTCCAGCCCGTCGGCCCCAAAGGCCGACAGAGCCACCAACGGCCCCGGCTCGCGCAGCACACGCGGGTTGGCCAGTGCCGCCTCGCCCAGCAGACGAACGACAAGATCGACATCGCTGTCATAGCCCACACTGATCACGGTAGACATCCACACGCGCGGGTCGGTCAGCGAAAGGTTCTCCACCCGCTGCGTGATCAGCATCTCGTTGGGCACGATGGATTCGCGCCCCACCCCCGAGCGGATCACCGTGTAACGCCCCGTGATGTCGGTGATATGGCCTTCAAAGCCATCCACGCGAACATTGTCGCCAATGCGCACGCTGCGCTCGGCCAGGATCACAAAGCCGCTCACATAGTTGGCCGCCAGCTTCTGCAGGCCAAAGCCGATGCCCACACCCACGGCGCCGCCCAGCACCGACAGGGCCGTGAGGTCAATGCCCACGGCGGACAGCGCCAGGATCAAGCCCAAAAAGATCAGCAAGGCGCGCGCGGCATTGCTGAACGCCTTGCGCAACGACAGCTCGCTGCCCTTGGCCGAGCGCAGCAGGCGCGACTCGATGGCCGAGGAGACCCACAGAGTCACGATCAGCACAGCGCAGGCTGTCACGGCGCCTTCGATCATGGTGCGCACCGACAGCGTGGTCGCCCCCACCTTCCAGGTGATTTCGTCGAGCTCCTGCAACACCAGCGGCAGCAGGCCCGTCACCCACAGCACCATGGCTAGCCAGGCCAGCCAGGAGATGGTGCGCTCGATGGGACGCACCCAGGCGGCCTGCGGAAAGGCCGCCTGCAGCACCTTGACCCCCACGCGGATCACCACCAGCGAGATCAGCACCGGAATGACCACCTTGAATGCCGCCAACGGCACCCATAGCGCCAACACCGCCCGCGCCACATAGCCCAGGCCCAGCAAGGTCAGGGGGAACAGCACGCCATCCACCACCTTGCGGCCAAACAGGATGGAGCGTGGCTCATCGCGACCCAGCGCACGGCGCAAGGCCGACACCATGAGCCAGGCCAGCGCCACGCACAAGGCCAGCGCCCCCAGCTCGATCAGTACCGTGGGCTGCGTAAATGCCCGAAACCACTGCTGCACATCATCAAACACCGGCGAAACAGACTGCATGGCCATCACACCTTCCACACCGGAGCGCGCTTTTCGGCAAAAGCCCGAGCGCCCTCTTGGGCCGCCGCGTCCATCATGTTGACGGCCATGGCCTGGCCGGCCAGCTGGTAGGCCGCATCCAGGCCCAGCTCACGCTGCTGGTAAACCAGCGCCTTGCCCATGGCCACCGCCACGCGGGGCTTTTGCACAATGGACTGCACGAGTTTTTCCACCTCGGCATCCAGCGCCTCGGGCGCCACCACGCGGTTCACCAGGCCCTGCGCCAGCGCCGTGGGGGCGTCGATGAAATCGCCGGTGAGCAGCATTTCCATGGCGCGCTTGGCCGGCATGTTGCGCACCAGCGGCACGCTGGGCGTGGCGCAGAAAAGGCCGTAATGGATGCCACTGGTGGCAAAGCTGGCGTCGCTCGCCGCCACCGCCAGATCGCACTGCGCCACCAGCTGGCAACCGGCCGCAGTGGCCATGCCCTGCACCCGCGCAATCACCGGCACCGGCAGCTTGTGGATGGTGAGCATCACGCGGCTGCACTGGGCAAAGAGCTGCTGGTACCACACCAGCTCGGGGTGGGCCGCCATGTCCTTCAAGTTGTGGCCGGCGCAAAACGCCTTGCCCTCGGCCGCCAGCACCACCACGCGCGCGCTGTCGTCGCGGGCCACCGCGTCCAGCGCCTGCTGCAGCGCGGCCAGCATCTCGCAGCCCAGCGCATTGAAGCGGGCGGGGTCGTTCAGGGTCAGTGTCACCACGCCGCGCGCATCGCGCGAGACCCGAAGCAGTTCATCATTCATCGTCATTTCAATTTTTCCTGTACGCCAACTGTCTCACAGCGCAGAAAACTGGCGCGCCCCTGGCCAGCAGACGCCGCGCAAGGGCCGCCCCGCAGCGCTGGCGTCGTCCCCCTTCCCGCGCAGCGAGAGAAGGGGGAAGCGGCGCAGCCGCTCAGGTGGTTGGTCATAATTCAGCCAACACGCGCACATGGGCTTCCACGCTGCGCGCCAGGGGGCCCATCACGTAGCCGCCTTCCAGGCACGAAACGATGCGGCCCTTGGAATAGCGCCGGGCGATATCCATGATCCGGTGGGTGATCCAGGCGTAGTCGGCCTCCACCATACCCAGCTGCCCCATGTCGTCCTCGCGGTGGCCGTCGAAGCCCGCGCTGATGAAGATCATCTCGGGCTTGAAGGCCTCCAGGCGCGGAATCCACATCATCTCGATGATTTCGCGGATGTCCATGCCGCGCGTATAGGCCGCCACCGGCACATTCACCATGTTGGGCGCCGGATTCTGGTCGCCGCTGTAGGGATAGAACGGGTGCTGAAAGATGCCCACCATGAGCGCGCGCGGGTCTTTGGCCAGGATGTCTTCAGTGCCGTTGCCGTGGTGCACGTCAAAGTCCACCACCGCCACACGCTGCAGCTTATAGCGCTGCAGCGCATATTTGGCCGCCACCGCCACGTTGTTGAAAAAGCAGAAACCCATGGCCTTGTCGTGGCAGGCATGGTGGCCGGGCGGGCGCACCGCGCAAAACGCGTTGGTGATCTCGCCGGCCATCACCGCGTCGGTGGCGGCCAGGGCCGCGCCGGCGGCGCGCAACGAGGCCTTCCAGGTGTGCGCATTGATGGACGTGTCGGTGTCGATCTGCGAGTAGGCAGGGCCACCCGCCAGCAGATCTTCGTTGAGCAGGTCCGACAGGCCGCGCATCGCCGCCACATGGAGCCGGCTGTGCGCCAGCTCGATGTCGGCGATCGAGGCCTCGGGCGCTTCGTAGCGCTCCAGGGCATCGGCCACGCCGGTGATCAGCAGACGGTCTTCGATGGCGTCCAGCCGCTCGGGGCATTCGGGATGCCCCGGCCCCATTTCGTGCTTTCGGCAGTCGGGATGGGTGAAATAGCCTGTCTTGCTCACAGTGAAATCCCCGTGTCTCTTTTTTCGGATAACGTGGCGCCATGCATGCACAGCCAAAAATCAAATCGCTTCTGGACCAGCTTAACACGGTGATTGTGGGCAAAAGCGCCCAGGTACGGGACTGCGCGGCCTGCCTGCTGGCGGGCGGCCACCTGCTCATCGAGGATGTGCCGGGCGTGGGCAAGACGACGCTGGCCCACGCGCTGGCGCGCACGTTTGGCCTGCAGTTCTCGCGGGTGCAGTTCACGGCCGACCTGATGCCCAGCGACCTCACCGGTGTATCGGTGTACGAACGCGGCAAGGAGGCCTTCGTGTTCCATCCCGGCCCCGTTTTTGCGCAGGTGCTGCTGGCCGACGAAATCAACCGCGCCAGCCCCAAAACCCAGAGCGCGCTGCTCGAAGCCATGGAAGAAAAACAGGTGTCGGTGGAGGGCGAAACCCGCGCCCTGCCCCACCCGTTTTTCGTGATCGCCACACAGAACCCGCACGACCAGCTGGGCACCTTTGCGCTGCCCGAATCGCAGCTCGACCGGTTTTTGATGCGCATCTCCATCGGCTACCCCGACCGCGCCGCCGAGCGCCTGCTGCTGGCCGGCAGCGACCGCCGCGACCTGGTGGACAGCCTGCTGCCCCTGCTGTCGCAGGACGAGCTGGCGCAACTGCAGCGCCAGGTGCTGGCCGTGCACACCGCCGAGCCGCTGCTCAACTATGTGCAGGACCTGATTGCCGCCACCCGCACGGGTCGCTGGTTCTTGCAGGGGCTGTCGCCGCGCGCCGGTATTGCGCTGGTGCGCGCCGCCAAGGCCCAGGCGCTGATCAGCGGGCGCGACTATGTGGCGCCCGACGACGTGCAGGCCGTGCTGCCGCAGACCATTGCGCACCGCCTGGTGCCCGTGGGCGACGCGCGGCGCGGCGCGGTGGAGCAGGTGCGCGCCATGGCCGAGTCGGTGCCCCTGCCTTGACTGTCTTGGGTCCGCACGCCATGCCGTCCCCTTCCGGCGCCTCTGCCGCTGCTACCGCTGCTGCCGATCTCCTTGCACCCACGCCGTCCGCACGCGCTGCCACGCCTTCGCGCCAGGCCGCGCTGAATCCGCTGGCCCGGGCGCGTGCGCGCTTTGCGCGCTGGTGGGAGGCACGCCTGCCGCTGGCCGACACCCTGACACTCACACAGCGCAATGTGTACATCCTGCCCACCGGCGCGGGCTGGATGCTGGCCGGCACGCTGCTGGTGCTGCTGGTGGCGTCCATCAACTTCCAGCTCAACCTGGGCTATCTGCTGACCTTTTTGCTGGCTGGCAGCGCGGTGGCGGGCATGCATGTGTGCCACGCCACGCTGCGCGGCATCACGCTGCACCTCAAAGCGCCCGAGCCCCACTTTCTGGGTGGCAGCACGGCGTTTGAAGTGCAGCTTTTCAGCGACCGGCGCACGCCGCGCCACGCCATTGCGCTGTCCGTGCACGGCCATGGCACAAGCAGGCACGACGGGGCCATGACCGACGTGCCCGCGCAGGGCAGCGCCAGCGTGCAGGTGGCGTTCCAGCCCACGCGCCGGGGCCTGCACCGGGTGCCCACGCTCGTGGCCGAAACCCGTTTTCCGCTGGGCACCTTCCGCGTCTGGAGCTACTGGCGCCCCGCCGCCCAGGTGCTGGTGTACCCCGCCCCCGAGGTGCCCCCACCGCCGCTGCCGCCCGGCGAGCCGCGTGCCAGCGGCACGGGCAGCGCCAGCATCCAGGGCATCGGCGAATTCGACGGCGTGCGCGCCTACCGGCGCGGCGACCCGCTCAAGCTGGTGGTCTGGAAGAAGGCCGCCAAATCGCTGGCCACAGGCACGGACGACCTGGTCAGCCGCGACGCCCAGCAGGCCCAGCGCCACGAACTGTGGCTGGACCTGGCCCATGCCGCCCTGCCCGACCACGAAGCCCGCATCGCGCGCCTGACGGCCTGGGTGCTGCAGGCCGACCGCCTGGGCATCGACTACGGCCTGCGCCTGCCGGCGCTGGAGCTGGCCCCCGACACCGGCGCGGCCCACCGCCAGCGCTGCCTGGAGGCCCTGGCGCTGTGCTGAGCCTCACCCTAAAAATATGCACCAAAATTGCCTATAGCGCTTATCCATCAAGCGCCATAAGCTCTTTATTTAATAGCAATTGCCCACCCTGTGCGCGGGCGCTGCGCCTCGCCCCATGACCCTGCGCCAAACCCTTGCCACCCTGCCACGCGACGCGCGGGACACGCTGTTTCTGCTGCTGGTGATTGCCTGGGTGGTGGCCCCGCAGGTGGCCCACCTGCCGGCCTGGGCCAGCCTGATGGCGGGCGCCGTGCTTCTGTGGCGCGGCTGGCTGGCCTGGAAGGGCCGGCCACTGCCGGGGCGCTGGGCCGTGGCCGGCTTGCTGGTGCTGGCGGTGGCCGGCACGCTGCTCAGCCACCAGACCATTGTGGGGCGCGATGCCGGCGTCACGCTCATCGTGATGCTGCTGGCGCTCAAGACGCTGGAGCTGCGCGCACGGCGCGATGCCATGGTGGTGTTCTTCCTGGGCTTCTTCACGATGCTCAGCAACTTCTTCTTCTCGCAATCGCTGCCCACGGCGGTGGCCATGCTGGTGGCGCTGCTGGGCTTGCTCACGGCCCTGGTCAACGCCCACATGCCGGTGGGGCGGCCACCGCTGGCGCAGGCGTTTCGCCTGGCCGGCACCATGGCGCTGCTGGGGGCGCCCATCATGGCGGCGCTGTTTTTGCTGTTTCCGCGCATGGCGCCGCTGTGGGGCATGCCCAGCGACACCATGGCGGGGCGCAGCGGGCTGTCGGGGGTGATGAAAGTGGGCAACATCGCCGAGCTGGCGCTGGACGACAGCGTGGCCATGCGTGTGCGCTTCGACACCCCCGGCGGGGCCCCGCCGCCGCAAAGCGATCTGTATTTTCGGGGGCCGGTGTTTGCCACCTTTGACGGCAGCGAATGGCACCCCTTGTCGTACCGCGCGGGCAACCGTGCGCTGGAGCGGCCCAACAGCCCCGCGCAACTGCGGGTCCAAGGCCCGGCTCTGCGCTACGAAGTCACGCTGGAGCCCCACCAGCGCCCCTGGCTGCTGGTGCTGGACGCCGCGCGCGACAAGCCCGCTGTGGCCGGCATGGGCACCTTCATGACGGACGACCTGCAGTGGCGGACCAGCCGACCCATCACCGACGTGACGCGTTACCAGGCCGCAAGCTACCCGCAGTTTCGCCACGGGCCCGACACCGCCACCCCCGCGCTGCGCGCCTACACCGAGCTGCCACCAGGCTTCAACCCGCGCACGCTGGCCCTGGCCCAAGAACTGCGCAGCGACCCGCGCATCGCATCCGACCCGGCCCGTGACCCAGCCCGTGACGCCACGCCCGCCCTCGTCAACGCCGCGCTCGCGCGCCTGCGCACCGGTGGCTACCGCTACACGCTGGAGCCCGGCGTGTACGGCCAGCACACGGCCGACGAGTTCTGGTTCGACCGCAAGGAAGGCTTTTGCGAGCACATCGCCTCGGCCTTCGTGGTGCTGATGCGCGCCATGGACATTCCGGCGCGCATCGTCACCGGCTACCAGGGCGGCGAGCGCAACGCCGTGGACGGCTACTGGACCGTGCGCCAAAGCGACGCCCACGCCTGGGCCGAAGTGTGGATGGCCGGGCGCGGCTGGGTGCGCGTGGACCCCACCAGCGCTGTGGCCCCCGGGCGCACCGGCGCCTTCGAGCGCCTGCAGGCCCCGCGCGGCGCCCTGGCCACCGCCATGGGCACCGTGATGAGCCCCAGCATGGCGCAAAACCTGCGCGCGATGTGGGAAGCCGTCAACAACGGCTGGAACCAGTGGGTGCTGAACTACACGCAAAGCCGCCAGTTCGACCTGCTCAAGGCGCTGGGGTTTGCATCGCCCAGTTGGCAAGACCTCGTCACCGCGCTGGGCGCGCTGGTGGGGCTGGCCGCGCTGGGCGGCGCCGGCTGGACGCTGTGGGAGCGCAGCCAGCACGACCCCTGGCTGCGCCTGCTGGCCCGCGCCCGCCAGCGCCTGGCCCAAAGTGGCCTGACCCTGCCCGACACTTTGCCACCGCGCGCCATGGCCCGCCAGGTGCAGGCACAATTTGGCGATGCCGCGCAAGGCGTGGCCGACTGGCTGCTGCGGCTGGAGCAATGGCGCTATGCCGCGCACCCCGAAAACCCCGCCCACCAGCTCAACGCCCTGCGCCGCGAATTCCGCACCCTTTCCTGGCCCGCCGCCACCGCGCGCCGATGAACCCGACGACATGCTGAAAACCGTACACATCGCTATTTTATTGATAGCTGCTTGCGCAATACCCATAAGCGCTAGCGGCCAAAAACACCAAAAATCTGGCAAAACCCAGGCCACTACCGCTCGCAACGCCGCCGCGCCCGTCGGCACCGCCTACGCCACGCGCCCCGAGGCGCTGCAGTTTGCCAACGACCTGGCCGAGCGCCGCGACCTGGACCGCGAATGGGTGCGCCAGGCCATCGGACAAGCGCGCTTTTTGCCCCAGGTGCCCCGGCTCATGCTGCCTGCGCCCAAGGGCCAGGCCAAGAACTGGCGGGTGTACCGCAGCCGCTTCATCGACCCGGTGCGCATCCGTGCGGGCCTGCGCTTTTGGCAGGACAACACCGAAGCCCTGGCGCGCGCCGAAAGCGAATTTGGCGTGCCCGCCGAAATCATCGTGGGCATCATCGGCGTGGAAACCATCTACGGCCAGCAGATGGGCAATTTTCGGGTGATGGACGCGCTGGCCACGCTGGCGTTTGACTTCCCGGCGGCACACCCGCGCGCCGCCGAACGCACCGCGTTCTTCCAGCGCGAGCTGGAGCAGTTTCTGAGCCTCACGCACCGCACCAACGTCGATCCGTTTGAGCCACGCGGCAGCTACGCGGGCGCCATGGGCCTGGGGCAGTTCATGCCCTCCAGCTGGGTGCGCCACGCCATCGACTTTGATGGCGACGGCCGCGTGGACCTGTTCAACAGCCCCGCCGACGCCATCGGCTCGGTGGCCAATTACTTCATCGCCCATGGCTGGAAGCCGGGCCTGCCCACGCACTACAGCGTGCAGTTCGACGCCGATCCCGCGCGCGTGCAACTTGACGAACTGCTGGCCCCCGACATCCTGCCCACCTTCAGCGCCGCCAGCATGCAGGCCAAGGGTGCCGTGCTGGACGCCGCAGCAGCGCAACACGCCGGGCCGCTGGCGCTGGTGGAACTGCAAAACGGCGGCGACGCGCCCAGCTACGTGGCCGGCACCGAGAATTTTTATGCCGTCACGCGCTACAACTGGTCCAGCTACTACGCCATGGCCGTGATCGAGCTGGGGCGCGAGGTGGCCGCAGCGCGCGCACGCTAAGCTGGCCCACCTCTTTCAAGCCAACACCGTATGTCAGCCACCACCCATTCGACGCCCGTTGCAGACGCCATCGTGCGCGTGCGCGGCCTCAGCAAAACCTACGCGGGCGGCTTCCAGGCGCTCAAGAACGTCAACCTGGACATCCGCCGCGGCGAAATTTTTGCCCTGCTCGGCCCCAACGGCGCCGGCAAGACCACGCTGATCAGCGTCATCTGCGGCATGACCAGAGCCACCGAAGGCAGCGTGACGGCCGACGGCTTTGACACCGTGCGCGACTACCGCGCGGCCCGCTCCGCCATCGGCCTGGTGCCGCAGGAGCTGCACACCGACTCGTTCGAGACCGTGTGGGCCACCGTGAGCTTCAGCCGCGGGCTGTTTGGCAAGGCCCCCAATCCGGCGCTGATCGAAAAGATCCTGAAAGACCTCTCGCTCTGGGACAAGCGGGACAGCAAAATTTTGGCGCTCTCGGGCGGCATGAAGCGCCGCGTGCTGATCGCCAAGGCGCTGTCGCACGAGCCGAAAATTCTGTTCCTCGACGAACCCAGCGCCGGCGTGGACGTGGAACTGCGCCACGACATGTGGCGCCTGGTGCGCGCGCTGCAGGATGCCGGCACCACCATCATCCTGACCACGCACTACATCGAGGAAGCCGAGGACATGGCCGACCGCATCGGCGTGATCCGCCAGGGCGAGTTGATCGTGGTGGAAGACAAAGCCGTGCTGATGCGCAAGCTCGGCAAAAAGCAGCTCACCCTCACGCTGCAGCACCCCATGGAGCGCGTGCCCGAATCGCTGGCACGCTGGCCTTTGGCCCTGTCTGCCGACGGCCATGCGCTGACCTACAGCTTTGACACACAGCAGGAAGACACCGGCATCGCCGCGCTGCTGCGCGCACTGGGCGAGCACGGCATCGACTTCAAGGACCTGCATTCGTCCGAGAGCTCGCTCGAAGACATCTTCGTCAGCCTCGTCCACGAACAGAAAGCCAGCCAATGATGGGTTTGAACCTGCACGGCGTGCGCGCCATCTACCGCTTCGAGATGAACCGCGCCTTTCGCACCTGGGCGCAGAGCCTGATTGCTCCGGTGCTCTCGACATCGCTGTATTTCATCGTCTTCGGCTCGGCCATTGGCTCGCGCATGGGCGACATTGGGGGCGTGGACTATGGCGCCTACATCATCCCGGGGCTGTTGATGCTGTCGCTGCTTTCTGAAAGCATTTCCAACGCGTCTTTTGGCATTTACATGCCCAAGTGGTCGGGCACCATTTACGAGCTGCTGAGCGCGCCGGTCAACTGGGTCGAGGTGCTGCTGGGCTATGTGGGCGCGGCGGCCACCAAATCGCTGATAGTGGGTGCGCTGATCCTGGCAACGGCGCGGGTGTTCGTGCCTTACGAGGTCGCGCACCCGGTGTGGATGCTCGGCTTTCTGGTGCTCACGGCCATCACGTTTTGCCTGTTCGGTTTTCTGATCGGGCTGTGGGCCGACAGCTTCCAGAAGCTGCAGATCATTCCGCTGCTGGTCATCACGCCGCTGACGTTTCTGGGCGGTGCTTTCTACAGCATCAGCATGCTGCCGCCCTTTTGGCAGACGGTGTCGCTGTTCAACCCGGTGGTCTATCTCATCAGCGGCCTGCGCTGGGCCTTCTATGGCGCGGCCGACGTGCACATGGGCGTGAGCGTGGGCATGACGCTGGTGTTCATGGCGGCGTGCCTGGCCGCGGTGTGGTGGGTGTTCAAGACGGGCTACCGGATTCGGCGCTGAGCGCTGGGGCCCGCGCTGCGACCCGCGCAGCGGTGCCACCGCAGCCAGCCCCAGCCGCACACCCGCCGCGCTGAGGCGCTGGCGCGCTCAAA
Organism: Acidovorax sp. JG5; assembly: GCF_017939685.1. NCBI lineage: Bacteria > Pseudomonadati > Pseudomonadota > Betaproteobacteria > Burkholderiales > Comamonadaceae > Acidovorax > Acidovorax sp. JG5. Next base: position 170,614 of record NZ_JAGKSE010000007.1, on the reverse strand, counting down.
ACCGCTGCATCGTGCAGCTGTGCGGCTGCTGCGCCTTGGCGGCGGCAATCTGCCGCACCACGCGAAAGCCGTAGCCCGAGCCTTCCACGTCGAACTTCACGCCAGGTGCGCCCTTTTTGTCCATCACGCCCACGGCCAGGGCCTGCTGGAACTGGTGGTCGGCCGCGCGCATGGCGCCGCCCTGGCCGGCCAGCTGCACGCTGGCTTTTTCCATCTGCCGGGCCACGGCCACCACATCGGTGCTGCGCGCGCGCTCGATGGACTGGGCCAGCGCCTCCACCATGAGCTGCATGCGCATGTGCACATAGTCATCCTCCGGCTTGGGAAAGCGTGCGCGGAACGACTGGTAAAACGCCTCGCTTTGCGCGCCCGGCACGTTGGGCAGCCAGTCGGCCACGGCCACCACCTTGCCCACGCCGGCATCGCCCAAAGCGGCGGGGGCGCCCAGCGCGTTGCCATAGAAGGTGTAGAAATTGCCGTCAAAACCTACCTCGCGCGCGGCCTTGACCAGCAGCGTCAGATCGTTGCCCCAGTTGCCGGTAACCACCGCCTGCGCGCCGCTGGCCTTGATCTTGACGGCGTAGGGTGCAAAGTCTTTCACGCGGCCCACGGGGTGCAGTTCGTCGCCCACCACCGCCACATCGGGACGCTGGGCGGCCAACTGCCGCTTGGCCTCGCGCAGCACGGCCTGGCCAAAGCTGTAGTCCTGGCCGATGAGGTACACGCTCTTGAGCGCCTTGTCCTCGCGCACCACCTCCATCAGCGCGGCCATGCGCATGTCGGCATGGGCATCAAAGCGGAAATGCCAGAAGCTGCATTTCTCGTTGGTGAGGATGGGGTCCACCGCCGAATAGTTGAGGAACAGCACGCGTTTGCCCGGCTCGCGCTCATTGTGCTTGTGGATGGCCTCGATCAGCACCGCCGCCGTGGCCGACGAATTGCCTTGCAAAATGACCTGCGCGCCATCGTCGATGGCCGCGCGCAGCGCCGACAGGGCCTCTTCGTTCTGGCCCTTGCTGTCGTAGCGCTCCAGCGCCAGCGGGCGCGCACCGCCCGCAGTGGCTGGCAGACGCACGCCGCCGCGCGCATTCACGCGCTCGATGGCCCAGAAAATGTTGCGAAAAACCGCCTCGCCCGTGTTGGCAAAAGGGCCCGACAGGCTCTCGATCAAAGCCAGCTTCACCGGCTGGGCTTGCGACACTGCCGCCTTGGGTGCGAGGGTCTGCGCCCAGCTGGCCGACGCCAAGGTCAGCGTGCCAGCCACTGCGGCCACAACAGCCAAAACGGATTGACGTAATACCGCCGCGCCTGATTTCAAGCCCGCCGACTGCAATTTATTCATGCCATTTTTCCCTTGAAATGCGGTGTGGCTGTACACACCTCTTTAGCATGCGGCGACCACTCCGAGAGCCGCGCAGTGTATAGGAGCCACCCCATGATTTTCGCCCCCGTGATCCGCCGCGCCGCCTACGCCAACGCACCCCGTCCTGCCGATCTGGCGCTGCAACGCTTCCTGATGGGCGCCCTCGAAACACCAGCCCGCGCCGGCACCACCGCCGGCTGCACCGTGACGCACGACGACAAGTCCACCACGCTGCAACTGGACGTGCCCGGCCTGGCGCGCGATCAGCTGCAGATCAGCATTGAAGGCAATGTAGTCAAACTGCAAAGCGTGGAAGGCGCCCCCCGCCAGGTGCAGCGCGCCTGGGAGCTGGCCGAAGACATTGACGCCGCTGCCAGCACGGCCAAGCTGGAAAACGGTGTGCTGACGCTGACGCTAGCCCGGCTGGTACCGGCCGACAAGTCGGTGCAGCTGGTCGTGCATTGAAAGGCTGAGTGGGCAGTGCACGAATGCTACGCATTCAATAGCAAAAACCGCCTGAAGCGCATGCGCCTCAGGCGGTTTTTGTTGATGGCTCACCCGTTGCAGGCATGTAATAAAACCGCTCCCAAAGCCCTCACTGGCACAAAGCCCCCAATAAGGTTCCGGCAATCACGCACAGCCAAGTGTTACAACCTGAGCGTTTTCAACGCCAGCCAGTGAAGCCCCCCATGAACCTCGTCAAATCCAAACAACGCGTTGCCGACCACGGTGAGGTCTTCACCCCGCCGTGGATGGTCGAGGCCATGCTCGATCTGGTGAAGGATGAAAGCGAGCGCATCGACTCCCGCTTTCTGGAGCCCGCCTGCGGCAGCGGCAACTTCATCGTGCAAATCCTGCGGCGCAAGCTCGCTGCAGTCGAACGCAAATACGGCAAGTCTGACTTCGAGCGGCGGCATTACGCCCTGCTGGGGCTGATGTGCATCTACGGCATCGAGCTGCTGGCCGACAACATTGCCGAATGCCGCGCCAATGTGCTGGAAGTCTTTGCCGACTATCTGCAACTGGAAGAAGCCGACGAGCTGTACCGCGCGGCAACGCAGGTGCTGCGGCACAACCTGGTGCATGGCGACGCCCTGACCATGCGCGACCACAACGGCCAGGCCATCACCTTTGCCGAATGGGGCTACCTGGGCAAAGGCAAATACCAGCGGCGCGACTTTAGGTTTGACACGCTCACCGGCGCATCAAAGTTCAGTGAAGAGGGCTCACTTTTTGCTGACCTGGGCAAGCACGAAATCTTTACCCCGGTCACCACCCATCCGCCCATGACCGTGGGCGAACTGGCCGCCCTGCCAAAAGACTGCATATGACTGACACCATCGTTCCCCAGCTCACCGCACGCTTTGACGAACTCAGCCAGCAACTGCCCGATGAGGGCATCGAATTCTGGTTTGCCCGTGACCTGATGGAGCCCCTGGGCTACGCCCGCTGGGAGAACTTCACCACTGCCATCCATCGGGCCATAGATTCTTGCAAATCAACGGGTTACAACGAATCGGATCATTTTCGTGGCGTCACGAAAATGATCGATACGGCTAAGGGTGCCAAGCGTCCCGTCGAAGACTTCATGCTCACCCGCTACGCCTGCTACCTCATCGCCCAAAACGGCGACCCGCGCAAGCAGGCCATTGCCTTTGCCCAAAGTTACTTTGCGGTGCAGACGCGCAAGCAGGAACTGATTGAAGACCGCATGCGCCTGCAAGCCCGGCTGGAGGCGCGCGACCGCCTGCGCGAATCGGAAAAAGCGCTATCGCAAAACATCTACGAACGCGGCGTGGACGATGCCGGTTTTGGCCGTATCCGTGCCCAGGGCGATGCGGCGCTGTTTGGCGGCCACACCACGCAGATGATGAAAGACAAATACGGCATCGTGCAGACCCGTCCGCTGGCTGACTTCTTGCCCACACTCACCATTGCCGCCAAGAACTTGGCGACGGAAATGACCAACCACAACGTGCAGCAGGCCAACCTGCTGGGCGAGCGCTCCATCACCCAGGAGCATGTGCAAAACAACCAGAGCGTGCGCGCCATGCTGGGTCAGCGTGGGATTGCACCCGAACAGTTGCCAGCGGAAGAAGACATCAAAAAGCTGGAGCGCCGGGTAAAAGCCGAGGACAAGAAAATCGAAAAGCAATCGGGCAAGCTGCCAGGGCCTGAGAGCCAGAACGTATGAGCACCGCATGAGCATCACTTTGCAAGCCCCCTTCGCCCTGCATGGCCGCAACCCCGATGTGCTGACCTGCATTGCCAACCTGTCCAACGACGAAGTGTTCACCCCACCCGAACTGGCAGGCCGCATGCTGGACTTGCTGGCCGAGGCCTGGGCCGCAGACCACTGCGGCGCCAGCCTGTGGGCGGACAAAACCGTGCGCTTTTTGGACCCCTTCACCAAATCGGGCGTGTTTTTGCGCGAGATCACCAGCCGCCTGACCGTGGGGCTGGCGCAAGCCATCCCAGACCTGCCAACGCGCGTGAACCACATCCTGACGCAGCAGGTGTTTGGCATCGGCATCACACGCCTGACCAGCTTGCTGGCGCGGCGCAGCGTGTATTGCTCTAAATACGCCAACGGCACGCATTCGATTGCCCAAGGCTTTACCAGCGAGGCGGGCAATATCTGGTTTGAGCGGACGGAGCACCGCTGGGCCAACGGCAAATGCACGTTTTGCGGTGCCAGCCAGACGGCGCTGGACCGTGGCGAGGGCTTGGAAACCCACGCCTACGCATTCATTCATACCGACCACATCAAGACTCGGATGGCCGAGTTGTTTGGAGCACACATGCAGTTCGACGTAATCATTGGCAACCCGCCGTACCAACTGAACGATGGTGGCTATGGCACCAGCGCCGCGCCGATTTACCAATTGTTCGTGGAACAGGCAAAAAAGCTGGAGCCGCGTTATTTGTCGATGGTGATTCCAGCGCGCTGGTTTGCTGGCGGCAAGGGCCTGGATGAGTTCCGGGAGTCGATGCTTGCCGACGATCGCTTGCGCTCGATTGATGACTTTCTCAGCGCGTCGGATGTTTTTCCCGGGGTTGGCCTCAAGGGCGGGGTTTGCTATTTCCTCTGGAACCGCGACCACCCCGGCCTTTGCGACGTGAACACCCATTTCAAGGACTGGCCCATTTCCACCGCCACCCGTCCGCTGATGGAAAACGGGGCCGACATTTTCATCCGCTTCAATGAAGGACTGTCAATTTTGAAGAAGGTAATGGCTGCTGAGCAGTCAGTCAGTCAGTCAGTCAGTCAGTCAGAGCATGCACTGAAACTGCCTGAAAGCAAGCGTTTTGATCTGCTGGTCAGCTCCAGAAAACCGTTTGCACTCGAAACAACTTTCAAGGGAAGAGCGATAAAAAAGGCAGGTGATTTGCTCATCTTCCAGAACGGCGGGACGGGTTACGTCGCCAGAGACTCGATTACTGCCAACACCGAACTCATCGACAAATGGAAGATTTACGTGGGCCGTGCCGCCCCGGGCACCGGCAACCGTGATACCTACCCGCACCGCATTCTGAGCACACCGTTCATTGGCGAGCCGGGCAGCATTTGCTCTGAAACCTATTTGTGCATTGGCCCGTTTGACACCCAAACTGAGGCGGAAAGTGCCCTGTCCTATCTCACTTGCCGACTGACGCGCCTGTTGATTCTTCTGCACAAACCATCGCAAGACACCACGCGCAAGGTTTACACCTTCGTGCCCACGCAAGACTGGACGAAACGCTGGACGGACGAAGACCTCTACGCCAAATACGGCATTGCACCGCACGAAATCGAGTTTATTGAAAAAGTCGTGCGCCCGATGGATCTGAGCAGTGATTTGCTGGGTGATGTCAAAGTGGACGAAAGTGACGATGAATAAACCCACCATCGACGAAGTCCTCCCGCCCAAACCCGACGCCCGCCCGCGCATCTACGCCTATTCGATTGCCGATGCCGCGCACCACGGCCAGCTCAAGGTGGGCCAGACCACGCGCAATGTGCGCCAGCGCGTGGCCGAACAGCTCAAAACCGCTGCCATTCAGAACTTCTGCATCGAACTGGACGAACCGGCAGAGCGCGACGATGGCACCCTGTTTTCTGACCACGAAGTGCGCGCCGCACTGGCCCGCAAGAGCTTTGAAAACACCCGGCTGGAGTGGGTGCGCTGCACGCTGGCCGATGTCAAAACCGTGCTGGCCGAGCTGCGCACTGGCCAGCGCTTGGGCGGCACGCACCACGAAACTTTTCCGATGCGCCGCGAGCAGGCCGAGGCGGTGGACAAGACCTTCGACTACTACCAGTCGATCTGGACAGAGAACCAGAATGCCGCGCCGCGTTTTTTGTGGAACGCCAAGATGCGCTTTGGCAAAACCTTCGCCGCCTACCAACTGGCGAAGAAGCTGCAAGCCCGGCGCGTGCTGGTGCTGACCTTCAAACCGGCAGTCGAAGACGCGTGGCAGACCGACCTGGAAAACCATGTGGACTTTGCGGGCTGGCAATACCTTTCGCGCAACTCGGGCAGCGACCCGACGCAGATCGACCGTGCCAAGCCGGTGGTGTATTTCGGCTCGTTCCAAGACCTGTTGGGGCGCGATGCGGCGGGCAACATCAAAGCACGCAACGAGTGGCTGCACGCGGTGAACTGGGATTTGGTGGTGTTTGACGAATACCACTTTGGGGCCTGGCGCGACACGGCCAAAGAGCTGTTCGAGGGCGAAGACGACGCGACCGTAAAAAAAGAAAAAGAGCTGGAGGGCGCGCTGGAGCAGGTGAACGAAGAGCTGGGCATGCGCGCCACGCTGGAGACCGACTTTCTGCCCATCACCACGCGGGCTTATTTGTACCTGTCGGGCACGCCGTTCAAGGCGCTGGCCACGGGCGAGTTCATTGAGGAGCAAATCTTCAACTGGACCTACACCGACGAGCAGCGCGCCAAAGCAGCATTTGCCGCAGCGCACCCCGGCCAGCGCAACCCGTATGGCGCCTTGCCGCAGATGCGCCTGCTGACCTACCAAATGCCCGACGAGTTGCTGGCGGTGGCCAGCGGCGGCGAGTTTGACGAGTTCGATCTGAATGCGTTTTTTGAGGCCAGCGGCAGCGGGGCCGGGGCGCAGTTCAAGCACAAGGGCGATGTGCAGAAATGGCTGGACATCGTTCGGGGCGGCAACCTGGCCCAGTCTGCCGAGCTGCTCAAAGCGGGCACGCGGCCACCGTTTCCGTATTCGGATGTGCGGCTGCTGCCATATTTGCAGCATTCGTTCTGGTATTTGCCCGATGTGGCGGCTTGCCACGCTATGGCAAACCTGCTGGCCGAGCGGCACAACACGTTTTGGCACGGCTACCACGTCATAGTGGCCGCAGGCAGCGCGGCGGGTATTGGGCTGGCGGCGTTGCCACCGGTGCGCAAGGCCATTGGCAGCGGGTTTGACAGCCAGACCATCACGCTGTCGTGCGGCAAGCTCACCACAGGCGTGACGGTGGCGCAGTGGTCGTCCATCCTGATGCTACGCAATCTGAAATCGCCCGAGAGCTATTTTCAGGCGGCGTTTCGGGTGCAGTCGCCGTGGTCTATCAAGAATCCCAACGGCGACAACCCGAACGAGGAGGAAATTCTCAAGCCGGTGTGCTTTGTGTTTGACTTTGCGCCCACGCGCGCGCTGCGCCAGTTGTCGGAATACGGCATTGGGCTGTCGCCGGGCGAGTCCAACCCCGAAAACGCGGTGCGCGATTTGGTGGCCTTTCTGCCGGTGCTGGCGTTTGATGGCGCCAACATGACGCAGATTGACGCGGGCGGCATTCTCGACATCGCCATGGCGGGCACCTCGGCCACGCTGCTGGCGCGCAAGTGGGAAAGCGCGCTGCTGGTGAACGTGGACAACGGCACGCTGCGCCGCATCTTGGACAGCCCCGAGGCAATGGCAGCGGTGGAGCGCATCGAGGGCTGGCGCGCGCTGGGCGACAAGGTCATCGAGACCATCATCAACAAGAGCGAGAACGTCAAAGACCTCAAGAAGAAGGCCAAAGAGAGCGAGCTATCAGCGCAAGAGAAGAAAGAGCTTTCGGCAGAAGAAAAGGAATACAAGTCCAAACGCAAACTGGTGCAAGAAAAGCTGATCAAGTTTGCGACGCGCATCCCGGCGTTCATGTACCTGACGGATTTTCGGGAGAACACCTTGCAGGACGTCATCACCAAGCTGGAGCCAGAACTGTTCCTGACGGTAACTGGCCTGACGGTGCAGGACTTTCACCTGCTGGTGCGCCTCAAGGTGTTCAACACCGAGCAGATGAACCAGGCGGTGTTCGCGTTTCGGCGCTATGAAGATGCTTCCCTGCGTTACACCGGCATCGAGAGCCACGATGGACTGACCCACTACGGGCTGTATGACACCGTGGTGGCGAAAGACTGACGCAGAAGCTGCATGTGCTGGCAATTTTCACTCATGCCGCAGGGCATCAATCGGGTCCATCCGCGCCGCGCGCCGCGCCGGAAAATAGCCAAACACCACCCCGATCCCGGCCGAGAACACGAACGACAGGAGGTTGACGCCCGGGTTGAAGAGGTAGGGCACATCCATCAGGGCCGACAGGCCGATGGATGCCCCCGTGGCCAGCACGATGCCAATCAACCCGCCCAGGGCGGCCAGCACCACAGCCTCGATCAGGAACTGCAGCAGCACCTCGCGCTCCAGGGCGCCAATGGCCAGGCGCAGGCCGATCTCGCGCGTGCGCTCGGTCACGCTGACCAGCATGATGTTCATGATGCCGATGCCACCCACCAGCAGGCTCACCGCCGCCACCGCGCCCAGCAGCATGGTCATGACCTTGGTGGTGCCCGAAAGCGTGTCGGCCAGCTGCTTGGTGTCGAGCACGTTGAAATTGTCTTCGTCGGTGTCGGCGAGCTTGCGCAGCTCGCGCAGCAGCTGGGTCAGGCTGGCCTTCACCCGCTCGGGGTCGCTGCCGTCCTGCATCGAGACCAGCAGCGTGTTGACGCGGGTGTTGCCGGTCACGCGGCGCTGCAGCGTGCGCAGCGGCACCAGCACGGTGTCGTCCTGGTCGTTGCCAAAGGCGCCCTGCCCCTTGGAAGCCAGCACGCCCACCACCTCGCACGAAAACGCCTTCACGCGCAGCTGCTCGCCCACGGCATCGCCCGTGCCATAGAGCTCGCGGCGCACGGTTTCGCCAATCAGGCACACGGCGGCGCCGGCGCGCAGCTCGGCATCCGAGAACACCCGCCCGGTGCGCACGGCCCAGTTGCCCGTCTGCAGCCAGGCATTGGTGCTGCCGATGATGCTGGTGGTCCAGTTGCGTCCCCCGGCCACCACGGTGGCGCTGGCCCGCGCCTCGGGAGCCACGGCCAGAATGCCGCCGATCTGCTGGGCGATGGTGTCGGCGTCGGTGTCCTTGAAGGCCGGCGCGCCCGAGCCGCCGCCCGGGCCCATGCGCTGGCCGGGGCGCACCTGCAGCAGGTTGGTGCCCAGGCCCGAGATCTGGTTTTGCACCGCCATGGTGGCGCCGTTGCCCAGCGTGACCATGGTGATAACAGCGCTGACCCCGATCACGATGCCCAGGATGGTGAGAAACGAGCGCATCAGGTTGCGCCGGATCGAACGCAGCGCGAGCAAGAGGGTGTTCAAAAGCATTACGAAACCTCGGGCACGGGAATGGCAGGCACCGCAGCGCGCAAGCCCACGGGGTGCGGGTTGGGCGCGTCGCTGTCCACCTTGCCATCGACAAAGCGCACGATGCGCCGCGCATAGGCGGCCATGTCGGGTTCGTGGGTGACCATCAGCACGGTGATGCCCTGATCGGCATTGAGCCGCCACAAAAGCTCCATGATTTCCTGGCTGCGCTGGGTGTCGAGATTGCCGGTGGGCTCGTCGGCCAGCAGCACGGCCGGCTGGGTGACGATGGCGCGCGCAATGGCCACGCGCTGCTGCTGGCCGCCCGATAGCTCGGACGGTGTGTGGTGCTCCCAGCCCTTGAGGCCCACGGCATCGAGCGCGCGGGCCGCAGCGGCGTGGCGCGCGCTGGCTGATTCGCCCCGGTACAGCAGGGGCAGCTCGACGTTTTCCTGCGCCGAGGTGCGTGCCAGCAGGTTGAAGCCCTGAAACACAAAGCCAAAGTATTGCCGGCGCAGGCGCGCGCGCTCGTCGCGCGAGAGCGACTCCACATGCACGCCCTTAAAAAGATATTCGCCCGTGGTCGGCCGGTCCAGGCAGCCCAGGGTGTTCATGGCGGTCGATTTGCCAGAACCGCTGGGGCCCATGATGGCCACGAAGTCGCCCTGCGTGATGTCCAGATCCACGCCCTTGAGCGCCTGAAACGCCAGCGCGCCCTCGCCATACACCTTGGTCACGCCGCGCAGGCGGATGAGGGGTGGTGCATCGCTCATGGTGCCGCCCCGGCGGAGCGCTGGTCGGTGATGACGGCCATGCCCTCGGCCAGACCGTCGCCGCTGACCTCGGTGCGCCGGCCATCGCTGATGCCCACCTGCACCGTCACGGCGTGCGCAGCGCCGTCCTTGAGCACCCACACCTGGCGCGCACGGCCCGCGCTGTCGGCCGCATCGCCGCTGCCGCCCGCCCGGCGCGTGCCCGAGCGCGGCATGCGCGGCATCAGCTGCGACAGGATGCCGCCCGACGACGCCGGCTTCGCCGCCGCCCCGGCCGTGCCACCTGAAGCAATGGCCGGGGTAAAACGCAGCGCCGTGTTGGGCACCAGCAGCACATCGTTGCGCTCGGTGGAGGTGATGGTGGCCGCCGCCGTCATGCCGGGGCGCAGGCTCAGGTCGGAGTTGTCCACCTCCAGCCAGGTGATGTAGGTGACCACGTTGTCGGTCTTGGTGGAGCCAAACGACACCCGCGTGACCTTGGCCGGATATCGGCGCGTGGGATAGGCGCTGACCGTGAAACTGGCCTTCTGGTCGAGTTTGACCGAGCCCACGTCGGCCTCGTCCACGCTCACATCCAGCCGCAGCCGCGTGAGGTCTTCGGCCAGCGTGAACAGCGTCACGGCCTGCAGCGACGCGGCCACGGCGTTGCCGGGCTCGACCGACCGGGTCAGCACCACGCCGTCAATCGGCGAGCGGATCGAGGCCTTGGAGAGGTTGGTGACATCAGTGGACAGCGCCGCGCGGGCGTCGTCCACCGAGGCACGGGCACTGGCTTCGTCGGCCCGGGCGCGGTCGAGCGTGGCCCGGCCGCTGTCCAGCTCGGCGGCCGACGGCACCTTGCCGCCCGACAGCCGCGCCACTTCTTCCAGCCGCCCCAAGGCGGCGAGTGCCTCTTTGGTGGTAGCCACCGCCTGTGCCAGCTTGGCCTGCGCGGCCGCCAGCGAGGCGCGCGAGCGCAGCACCTGCGCATCGAGCTTGGCGGTGTCGAGTTCGACCAGCACCTGGCCCTTTTTGACCTTGTCGTTCACGTCCGCCAGCACATTTTTGACCGTGCCCGACAGCTCGCTGCCAATGGTGACCGCCCGCGTGGGCTGCAAGGTGCCGTTGGCCGACACGTTGAGCGTCAGGTTGCCCCGGCGCACCTCCTCGGTCACATACACCGGGGCTGCGCTGGCGCGCTGCTGGCTTTGCCAGTAATAAATGCCGCCGCCCGCCAGCGCCAGCGCCGCCACGCCCAGCCACAGGGTCGAGCGCTGCCACCAGCGGCGCGGCTTGCCACCACCGATCAGCGCTTGCAGGTCAGCGGCGGTGGTGGACGGGCTGGCGGGAGGGGTGTTTTTTTCAGGAGAAGTCATGGACATCGGATTCGGAGGTGGTTAGGGGCGTTCGGGGTGGCGGGCACGGGCTATTGCCATCCGCCGCCCAGCGCCTTGTACAGCCGCACATGGTCGGCAGAAACGCTGGCCACGGTGGTGGCCACGCTGTCCTGGGTGGACAGCAGCGTGCGCTGGGTTTCCAGCACCGACTGAAAATCAATCAGACCGCTGCTGTAGCGCTGCTGCGCCAGCAAGGCCGCATTACCGGCGGCATCGGCCGCCGCCTGCAGCCGCACCAGGCGCTCGCGATCACCGCGCAGGGCCACCAGGGCGTCTTCCACATCCTTGAGCGCCGTGAGCACCGAGGCCTCGTAGGCCACACGAGCCTGCGCCAGTGCCGCCTCCTGCACGCGCACCTGGGCGCGCGCCGCGCCGCCATCGAACACCGGCATCGACACGCTCGCCAGCAAGGCGCTGGCAACCGAGCCGCCATTGGTGAGGGCGCCCAGCGTGAGGGCGCGCAGGCCCAGCGAGCCCGAGATACTGAAGTCGGGGTAGCGCGCGGCATCGGCCTGCGACACCCGGGCCAGCGCAGCGGCAATGCGCTGCTCGGCCGCGCGCACATCGGGCCGCTGGCGCAGGGTTTCGGCAGGAATGGCCAGCGCCAGGTCTTGCGCGGGTTGCGGCACGGCAACCGCGTCGGCCAGCTGCGCATCCAGCGCCAGCGGGGCCTGCCCGGTGAGCACAGCCAGGCTGTGGCGCGACTGGGCCAGGCTGGATTCGAGCGCCGGAATCTGCGCGGCCGTCTGCTCGGCCGCCGCGCGGGCCTGCTCGGCCACCAGCGAGGTGGTCAGCCCGGCCTGCAGCCGCCACTGGGTGATCTGCAAGGTTTCCTGCTGGCTGGCCAGATTGCTGCGCGCAATGGCCAGCCGCTGCTGCAGGCCCCGCAGCTCGATGTAGTTGACGGCCGTTTCGGCGGCCAGCGACACCTGCACGTCGGCCAGGCTGGCCTCGGCGGCCTGGGCATCGGCCTGGCTGGCATTCACGCCACTGCGCAGGCGGCCAAACACATCGGGCTCCCAGCTGGCATCAAAGCCCGCCTGAAAACTGTTGCCGGTGCTGTTCGATGCCCGGCTGCGCTGCGCCGACGCCGAAGCCCCCACGCTGGGCAGCAGGCCGGCGGCCTGCACATCCACCTGTGCGCGCGCCTGCTGCAAGGCGGCTTGCGCGCTGCGCAGGCTGGTGTTGGCCTGCAGGGCCTGGGTGAGCAGCCGCGTGAGCTGCGGGTCGTTGAACCGCTGCCACCATTGCGCCAGCGACGTGGCGGGCACGCCCGCTGGCGTTGGCGCGGACCAGGCTGCCGGAACCGGGGTTTGCGGCAGGCTGCCGTCGGGCGGCACCAGGCTGGCACAACCGGCCAGCAGCGCCACGGCCGGCGTCAGCACCCAAAGCCCGGCAAAAGCAGTCAGACGAAAGCGCGCGCGCGGCGCAGGGTGCCCTGCGGCGGCAAGAGAACAGTCATTCATGGGAAAGAGGCGGTGTACATGGCATGCCCCATTGTGCGGTGCGGTCATGTCCTGCCCGATACAGAAAAGTGAAGCCCGCGTAAAGCTGCCGCACATTGCCGCGCACATGGCACCCAAGCGTTGGGGCCGGGCGGCGCTGTTCAACGCCCCCGCAACTCAGGACGCCAGCGCGTCGAGTGGCCAGCGGGGCTTGACGTCAAACGCATAGTCGCGGTTGGCCTGCTGCTGGCCGGCCTGCAGCCGCATGGCCGCTGCCATGGCAATCATGGCGCCGTTGTCGGTGCACAAATGCAGTTCGGGGTAATGCACACGCACCTTGTTCTGCGCGCAGGCGGCATTGAGCTGGGCGCGCAAATGGCGGTTGGCACCCACGCCACCAGCCACCACCACGCGCTGCAGGCCCGTCTGCCTGAGCGCGGCCAGCGTCTTCTTGACCAGCACCTCCACAATCGCTGCCTCGGTGCTCGCGGCCAAATCGGCTTTGCGCGCCTCCAGCGCATCGCCGAGTTTTTTGGCCTGCGTCAGCACGGCGGTCTTGAGGCCTGCAAACGAAAAATCGAGGTTGCCGCTGTGCAGCAGCGGGCGCGGCAGCTTGAAGGCCGTGGCGTCGCCCTGCTCGGCCAGGCGCGACAGGGCCGGCCCGCCCGGGTAGCCCAGGCCCATCAGCTTGGCCGACTTGTCAAACGCCTCGCCCGCCGCATCGTCGATGGTTTCGCCCAGCAGTTCGTAGCGGCCCACGCCGTCCACCCGCATCAGCTGGGTGTGGCCGCCCGACACCAGCAAGGCGACGAAGGGGAACTCCGGCGGGTCGGCACTTAAAAACGGCGACAGCAAATGCCCTTCAAGGTGGTGCACGCCCAGCACCGGCTTGCCCAGTGCCGCACCCAGCGCGCAAGCCACACCCGCGCCCACCAACAGCGCACCCGCCAGGCCCGGCCCCCGGGTGTAGGCCACCACGTCCACATCGGCAAGGCGCTGGCCCGCTTCAGCCATGACGGCCTCGGTGAGCGGCAGCACGCGACGGATATGGTCGCGGCTGGCCAGCTCGGGCACCACGCCGCCATAGGCCTGGTGCATCTCGATCTGGCTGTGCAAGGCATGCGCCAGCAAGGCGGGCACAGCCACCCCGCCCGTAGAGCGGACCAGCGCCACGCCGGTTTCATCGCACGAAGATTCAATACCCAGGATCAGCAAGCTCATGCCCCAAGTGTAAAACCCGGGGCCATCGCGGCCACGCCTGCAGCCTGAATGCGGGCGCAACGCCCGGCGTGGCGACCACCAGATTCACCGCCCGCACCAGCGCTGTGCACCATCCCGGCGCACCAACTTGTGGCGTAAATTTTGCTTACCATCTGGTATGACCGACGCCCTGCGCATTGTGGTGGTGGCCCCCGACCTGGCCATTGCCGACCCCGACGACGAACACGCCGCCACCCAGGCCGAGCGCTCGCGGGCGCTGCGCATTGGCCTGCTGGAAAACAATTTCAACCTCATCGCCACGCTGCCGGCCGATGTTTTTTTGAGCGAGCGGCTGGCCCAGCTGCAGCCCGACCTGATCATCGTGGACGCAGAAAGCGAGGCCCGCGACGCGCTGGAACATGTGGTGATGGCCACGCGCGACGCCCGCCGCCCCATCGTCATGTTCACCAACGATGAAGACACCACGCATGTAAAGGACGCCGTGGCTGCGGGCGTGTCTGCCTACATCGTGGCAGGGCTGGCGCCCCAGCGCATCCGCCCCATCCTGGATGTGGCCATGGCGCGCTTTCAGCACGAACAGGCCCTGCGCACCGAACTGGCCGACGCGCGCACAGAGCTCAAAGACCGCAAGACCATCGACCGCGCCAAGGGCCTGCTCATGCAGCGCCAGGGGCTGAGCGAACAGGCCGCCTACGAAAAACTGCGCAAGACCGCCATGGACAAGGGCCTCAAGCTGGTCGATGTGGCGCAGCGCATGCTGGATGTGATGGACTTGCTGGGTTGAGGCGTGGGCCCATGGGCGCGTTGGCCGACCCAGCGGATTGAACAGGCATCCGTCCTGACAAAAAAACGCTGCCCGAAAGCAGCGTTTTGGATGGTATGCAACGAGGCCGAGGGGCACTCAGAACGCAGGAACCACGGCCCCCTTGTACTTGTCCTGGATGAACTTCTTCACTTCCGGCGTGTGCAAGGCCTTGATCAGCTTGGCGATGTTGGCGTCGTTGGCACGGTCCGCGCGGGCCGCAACGATGTTGGTGTAGGGCGAATCTGCGCCTTCGATGAACAGCGCATCCTTGGTGGGGTTGAGCTTGGCTTCGATGGCGTAGTTGGTGTTGATCAGGGCCAGATCCACATCGGCCAGTGCACGGGGCAGCAGGGGCGCCTCAAGTTCCTTGAACTTCAGCTTCTTGGGGTTCTTGGCCACGTCCAGGGGCGTGGGCGTGAGGCTCTTGGGGTCCTTGAGCTCGATCAGCCCTTGCTTGGCCAGCAAGATCAGCGCGCGGCCACCGTTGGAGGGGTCGTTCGGAATCGCCACCGTGGCGCCATCCTTCAGGTCCTTCACGTTCTTGATCTTGCTGGAGTAAGCGCCGAAGGGCTCCACATGCACCTTGCCATTGGGCACCTGCACCAGGCTGCTCTTGCGGTCCTTGTTGTAGCTGTCCAGGTAGGGCTGGTGCTGGAAGAAGTTGGCGTCCAGCTGCTTGTCTTCGACCGCCGCGTTGGGCTGAATGTAGTCGCTGAACTCCTTGACCTGCAGATCCACGCCCTGGGCCTTGAGCTGGGGCTTCACAAAGTTCAGGATTTCGGCATGGGGCACGGCCGTTGCGGCCACTTTCAGCACGTCGGCTGCATGGGTGCTGACGGCCAAGACTGCGAGGGCGAGTGCGGACAGGGTCTTTTTCAACATGACAGGCTCTTTCGATGAATGAAGGCACGGCAGGGTCAAAAATGCGGGATAACCCTGACGCTTGGCGGCAAGTGTAACGACGAAAACGATCTGAAGATGACTCTTTAGCTAATTGTTGATATAAAAATAGTGTTTTATATGCAATTCTCTGAAATCACTGTCGTTTGCACTCACTGGGCGCAACGGTGCGCTGTGGTTTTTGCCGTTTCTGTTTCTGTCTGCCGCCGCGCTCGCCTCACAACACAGCGACTTTCCCGCGCCCTGATGGTGCATCGCACAACAGCGGTGCGCTGGCGTTCACAGGATTTCTGCATCAAATAGCTGTAAAGCGCCCGTATTTATTACGCATACAGCTCCTAAATAAATAGCAAACACAATTTCCGCAAGCTGGCACAGGGCTTGCATTGACAGGGTCAGACCCTCACAGGTCTGCATTGGCCACTCCGCCCAACGGCGGGCGGATGTGGTCAGAACCCGGACAAAGGCGTCCCCACCCGCGCACCGCTGCCCCATGCAGCCGGCGCGGTGTGAGGACGCCTTTTTTGTTTTGCCACGCCCAAGGGAAGCCCCATGACCGATCTGTTGAAAACCAGCCTCAACCGCCGCACCGTGCTGCAAGCCGCCACCGTGGGTGCGGTAGGCATCAGCCCCGCGCTGCGTGCGCTCGTCCACGCCCAGGGCTCGGACGCCCCGGAAAAAAAGGAAGTGAAGATCGGCTTCATCCCGCTGACCGACTGCGCCAGCGTGGTGATGGCCTCGGTGCTGGGCTTTGACAAGAAGTACGGCGTGACCATCATTCCCACCAAAGAGGCCAGCTGGGCCGGCGTGCGCGACAAGCTGGTGAACGGCGAGTTGGACTTTGCCCATGTGCTGTATGGCCTGGTGTATGGCGTGCACCTGGGCACGGCCGGCCCCAAGAAAGACATGGCGGTGCTGATGAACCTGAACCACAACGGCCAGGCCATCACGCTGTCCAAGGCCTTGGCCGACAAGGGCGCGGTGGACGGCCCGTCGCTGGCGGCGCTGATGGCCAAGGAAAAGCGCGAATACACCTTTGCCGGCACCTTCCCCACCGGCACGCACGCGATGTGGATGCACTACTGGCTGGCGGCGGCGGGCATCAACCCGCTGTCGGGCGCCAAGCTGATTACCGTGCCGCCGCCGCAGATGGTGGCCAACATGCGCGTGGGCAACATGGACGGTTTTTGCGTGGGCGAGCCCTGGAACCACCGCGCCATCATGGACGGCATCGGCATCACGGCCAACACCACGCAGGACATCTGGAAGGACCACCCCGAGAAGGTGCTGGGCACCACGGCCGAGTTCGTCAAAAAGAACCCCAACACCACGCGCGCCGTGATGATGGCGGTGCTCGAAGCCAGCCAGTGGATCGACGCCAGCCTGTCCAACAAAATGAAAATGGCCGAGACGATTGCCGGCAAGGCCTATGTGAACACGGGCGTGGACGCGATCAACCAACGCATCCTGGGCCGCTACCAGAACGGCATGGGCAAGACCTGGGACGACCCCAACCACATGAAGTTCTTCAACGACGGTGCGGTGAACTTTCCCTATCTGTCGGACGGCATGTGGTTCCTCACCCAGCACAAGCGCTGGGGCCTGCTCAAGAGCCACCCCGACTACCTGGCCGTGGCCAAGCAGGTGAACCAGGTAGAGCTTTACAAATCGGTGGCCAGCGCCCTCAAGGTGAACGTGCCCAAGGATGTGCTGCGCACCAGCAAGCTGATCGACGGCGTGGTGTGGGACGGCAAGGACCCCGCCAAGTACGCCGACGGTTTCAAGATCAAAGCCTGAGCAATAGGAGACCACCATGGTCAGCGCCGTATTCCACTCCCCGCTGGAGCCCACGCCAGCCCCGCATGATGCTATTATAAATATAGCTACCAGCGCACAACCAGCAAGCGCTAGCGGCCAAAATCACTTAAAACCAGCGACCCCGCCTGCCCCCCTGCCGGGGCGTGACTGGGCGGCCCGCTCGCGTGGCTTCTGGCTGGCGGTGCTGCCGCCACTGTGCGGCCTTGGCTTGCTGGTGGGGCTGTGGGCGCTGGTGTCGGCCAGCACCGGCAACAGCATTCCCGGCCCCCACGAGACCTGGCTGCAGGCGCTGGAAGTGTTCCGCAACCCGTTCTATAGCAACGGCCCCAACGACCAGGGCGTGGGCTGGAACGTGCTGGCCTCGCTGCAGCGCGTAGCCATCGGCTTCGGGCTGGCCGCGGTGGTGGGCATTCCGGCGGGCTTTGTGATCGGGCGCTTCAACTTCCTGTCACGCATGTTCAACCCGCTCATCAGCCTGCTGCGCCCCGTGTCGCCGCTGGCCTGGCTGCCGATTGGTTTGTTGGTGTTCAAGGGCGCGAACCCGGCGGCGATCTGGACCATTTTCATCTGCTCGATCTGGCCCATGATCATCAACACCGCCACGGGCGTGCAGCGCGTGCCCCAGGACTACATGAACGTGGCCCGCGTGCTGAACCTGAGCGAGTGGAAGATCGCCACCAAGATTTTGTTCCCCGCCGTGCTGCCCTACATGCTGACCGGTGTGCGCCTGGCCGTGGGAACGGCCTGGCTGGTGATCGTGGCCGCCGAGATGCTGACCGGCGGCGTGGGCATCGGCTTTTGGGTGTGGGACGAGTGGAACAACCTGAACGTCAAGAACATCATCATCGCCATCTTCGTGATTGGCATCGTCGGGCTGGTGCTTGAATATGCACTCATCAAGCTGGCCACGGCATTTACGTTCGAGGAAGTCAAGAGCTGACAACGCCGTTCGGGCTGAGCTTGTCGAAGCCTTTCGACAAGCTCAAGGCGAACGGCAATGGAGAACATCATGAATACATCTCTCACCACCAAGTTCATCGAGATCCAGGGCGTCGAGCAGACCTTCAAGACCGCCAAGGGCCTGTTCCCGGCGCTCAAGGACATCCACCTCTCGATCGCCAAGGGCGAGTTCGTGGCCCTCATCGGGCACTCGGGCTGCGGCAAATCCACCCTGCTGAACCTGATCGCCGGGCTGACCACGCCCACCAGCGGCGCCCTGCTGTGCGCCAACAAGGAGATCAAGGGCCCCGGGCCCGAGCGCGCCGTGGTGTTCCAGAACCACTCGCTGCTGCCCTGGCTGACCTGCTTTGACAACGTGCATCTGGCGGTGGAACGCGTGTTCGGAAAAACCGAAAGCAAGGCGCAGCTGGCGGCCCGCACCGATGCGGCGCTGGCGCTGGTGGGCCTTGCGCACGCGGCGCAAAAGCGCCCTGGCGAGATCTCGGGCGGCATGAAGCAGCGCGTGGGCATTGCGCGGGCGCTGTCGATGCAGCCGCAGGTGCTGCTGATGGACGAGCCCTTTGGCGCGCTCGACGCCCTCACCCGCGCGCGGCTGCAAGACGAGTTGCTGGAGATCGTGGCGCGCACGCAGAGCACGGTGGTGATGGTGACGCACGATGTGGACGAGGCCGTGCTGCTGTCCGACAAGATCGTGATGATGACCAACGGCCCCGCCGCCACCATTGGCGAGGTGCTGGCGGTCAACCTGCCGCGCCCACGCAACCGCGTGGCACTGGCCGAAGACCCGCGCTACGTGCACTGCCGCAAGGCCGTGATCGACTTTTTGTATACGCGCCAAGGGCATGTGGAAAAGGCGGCTTGAATTCCCACGCTACAAGGCGCGGCATCGGCACAGTGTGCCTCCATGATCGGAGGCACCCCCTGCCACACCACCCGGCATGCGGGTCCGCACCGGGCGGTTCAGGAGTTTGAGGTCAGGACAGGCGTGGCACTCCCAGTGCGTCAAAGTGTGCGATGGTCACTTTGCTCACTGTGACCAGCTCGCAGCGGGACTTGCACCCGCATTAGCGCTGCGGGTATATCCGCAGTGCTTGCTTACTTGCGCGCCGCCGCCACGGCGCCCTGCACATCCTTCCACAGGTCTTCACCCACATTGGCGGCAATGCTGGCATTCACGGCTGCAAGCTTGTCGCGCATGCGGCCCGCTTCGGCAGCAGACAGCTCGTTGACCTGCATGCCCTTGCCCTTCAAGTCGGCCAGCGCCTTGTTGGCCTCTTCACGGGTGTCCTGGCGCTCGAACTCGCGGCTCTTCTTGGCGGCATCGAGCAGCACCTTCTGTTCGGCCTTCGAGAGACCATCCCAGTATTTCTTGCTGACCAGCACGATCCAGGGGCCGTAGACGTGGTTGGTGACCGTGAGGTACTTCTGCACCTCATAGAACTTGCTCGACAGGATGGTGTTGTAGGGGTTCTCCTGACCGTCCACCGTGTTGGTTTCCAGCGCCGTGAACAGCTCCGAGAACGGCAGTGGCACGGCATTCGCGCCCAGGGTCTTGAAGCTGTCCAGGAACACGTTGTTCTGCATCACGCGCAGCTTGATGCCGTTCATGTCTTCCAGCTTGGTCACGGGGCGCTTGCTGTTGGTCAGGTTGCGAAAGCCGTTCTCCCAGTAGACCAGGCCCACGAGGCCTTTTTCCTGCAGCTTGTCCATGACCTTCTGGCCCACGGGGCCGTCGAGCACCACATCGGCCTCCTTGGCATTGTTGAACAGGAAGGGCGTGTCCCAAATGGCCATTTCCTTGGTGATGCCCACCAGCGTGGCGGTGGAGCCCACCATCATCTCCTGCGCGCCGCCGATCAGCGCCTGCTGCATCTGCACGTCCGAACCCAGGGCGGCGGCACCGATGGCGCGCACCTTCATCTTGCCGCCCGAGGCCTTCTCGACCTCTTGGGCGAACAGCTTGGTGGCGCGCCCCTGGTTGGAGACCTCGTTGAGGCCATAGCCAAAGCGGATGATGCGCGGCTTGAAGTCCTGGGCGGCAGCCTGGAACGAGGCAGCAACAGCGGCCACCGACAGGGCGGCCAGCAGGGTACGACGGAAAGTTTTCATGGTTGTCTCCATTGGCAAGGGAAGAAAGGCACGGAAAAGGAAAGGCGCAACGCTGTCACCGCATCCAGAGGACCGGTGCCGTTACGATCTGCGGAAACACCACCAGCAGCGCCAGGATCAGCACGTAGGTGAACAGGAAAGGGTTGACGCCCTTGATGACGCTGTGCATCGAGATACGGCCCACGCCAGCCACCACGTTGAGCACGGTGCCCACGGGAGGAGTGATGAGGCCGATGGCGCCGTTGAGCACGAACATCAGGCCGAAGTACACCGGGTCGATCCCCGCCTTGACGGCGATGGGCAGCATCACCGGCGCGAAGATCAGGATGGTGGGCGTGAGGTCCAGCGCCGTGCCGATGAGCACGAGCACGATCATCATCACGGCCATCAGCAGGCGCGGATTCTCCACCAGCGGGCCGAGCCAGCCGGTCAGCACCGTGGGCAGGTCGGCCAGGGTGATCATGTAGCTGGCCACCTGGGCGCCGGCGCACAGGAACATTACGATGGCCGTGGTCTTGGCGGCGCGCACCAGCACGCCGTAGATCTCGGGCACCCGCATCTCGCGGTGCACGAACAGGGCCACGGCCAGCGCATAGAAGGCGGCGACCACGGCGGCCTCGGTGGGCGTGAACACGCCCGACTTCATGCCGCCGATGATGATCAGCGGCATCAGCAGCGCCCAGAAGGCCTTGGCCGTGGCGCGCAGGCGCTCGCGCAGGGGCAGCGGTGCGCGGCTCGGCGGCAGGTCGATGCCGCGCAGCACCCAGCGCCACGCGAAGATCAGGCCCGCCCCCATCATCAGCCCCGGCACGATGCCCGAGACGAACAGTGCCGAGATCGAGGTATTGGTCGTCACGCCGTAGATCACGAAGGGCATGGACGGCGGGATGATGGGCGCAATGATGCCGCCCGAAGCGATCAGCCCGGCCGAGGTGTTCATCGGGTAGCCCTGCTGGCGCATCATGGGCAGCAAGATGGTGGCCAGCGCCGCCGTGTCGGCCAGGGCCGAGCCGCTCATGCTGGCCATGAGCACGGCCGCACCGATGGCCACATAGCCCAGGCCACCGCGGATGTGGCCGACCCAGGCCTGCGCCATGTCGATGATGCGCCGGCTGATGCCGCCGGAGTTCATGAGCTCGCCGGCCAGGATGAAGAAGGGCACGGCAAGCAGCGGAAAGCTGTCCACCCCGGCCACCAGGTTCTGGGCCAGCAGCTGCGTGTCGAAGAAATCGAGCACCCAGGCCATGCCGGCACCGGTGAGCACCAGGGCCAGGCCCATGTTCATGCCCGTGCCCATGAACACCAGCATGCCCAGCGAAAAAACAATGAATGCCTGTGCTTCGGGATCCATGGCCATCACTCCACTTCCGCGCCGTGACCGAGGTCCAGCGGCACGCGTTGAATCAATTCGATCAATGCCATCACCGCGATGGCCGCCGCGCACAAAAGGGCGGGCAGCGGCAGCAGCGCCGCCGAGTAGCCAAGCACCACCGAATGGCTGCCCAGGCCCACCACCACCTGCTGCCAGGCACCCCAGGCCAGCATCACGCAGGCGGCAATCACCAGCAGGCGGATGAGCGCGGTAAGCAGGCCGAAGGCCAGCGGCCGCCGCGCCAGCAGCCCGGCCAGGCTTGTGAAGGCCATGTGCTCGCCCGCGGGATATGCCGCAGCGGCGCCGATGAACACCATCCAGACGAACAGCAGGCGCGACAGCTCCTCGCTGGCGGCGATGCCGCTGCCAAAGCCATAGCGCAGTACCACGTTGACGAAGACAGCCACGGCCATCACGCCCAGGCAGCTGGCCATCAGCACCTGGGCCACTTTTTCAAAACGACTGGGCACCTTGTGGCCAGGCCCGGGATCATTGAGGGAAGTGTCGGCACTCATGGGGTAACTTCCTGGTGGGCGAGCCAAGCGGACAGCTGGGCTTGCAATGCGGGGATGGGAAGGAGCGCATCCAGGCGCAGCACACCGGGCTCGCCCACGGGCGACTCGAGCGTGGCGAACTGGCTGTCCACCAGCGTGGTGGAAAAGAAGTGGGTGTTCACCCGGGCCGCCACGCGCTCGCCGGCAGGCACCCGGTCGATCTCAAGAAAGGCGAAGCGTACGCCAGGGCAGGCGGCGCGCAGGCGGTCGCGATAAGCCTTCTTGAGGGCCGAACAGGTGAGCACGGCGCCTTGGGGATGGTTCTGCAGCAACAGGCCGAGCGCGGCCAGCCAGCCATCGCGGTCGGCGTCGGTCAAGGCAATGCCCTGGCTCATCTTCTCGCGGCTGGCGGCACTGTGGTGGTCGTCCCCTTCGATCAGGGGCAGGCCCTGGGCGTGGGCGACGGCGACGCCCAGGCTGGACTTGCCGCAGCCGGCCACGCCCATGACAACCAGAAAGACCGGTAACGACAGCGATAAGGGCAAAAAACTCATATTGGTAGCGCTATCCAAGAAACCTCAAAAAAACATCCCGCTGGGATGGTGGGCAAATTCAGGTGCCACATGGAGGAAAGGCCACACAACTTCGCGTGCTGGCCTTGCCCTCGCTATTGGACAGCGCTATCCTAAATCCATCAGACCATAACCACCCAAGGGAAAACCCTTGCCCAGACCCGAACCCAAGCGCCGCTCCAGTGGCCGCGTCACGCTCAGCCATGTGGCAGAAACTGCCGGCGTGAGCCCCATCACCGCCTCGCGCGCGCTGCGCGGCGAGCGCGGGGTGGCCGACGAACTGGTGCAGCGCGTGAAGGCTGCCGTGGAGCAACTGGGTTATGTGCCCGACCCGGCTGCGCGCGCGCTGGCCTCGCAGCGCAGTGTGCAGGTGCCGGTGCTGGTGCCGCTGCTATCCAACGCGCTGTTCGTGGACGTCCTCGATGCCGTGCACCGCACCTTGTTCCCGCATGGCTACCAGGCCCTGATCGGCGTGACCCACTACGACCCCGATGAAGAGGAGCAGTTGCTGCGCACCTACCTGGCGCACCGCCCGGCTGGCCTGCTGGTCACAGGCTTCGACCGCACCGAATCCGCACGGCAGATGATTGCCGCCAGCGGTGTGCCCTGCGTGCACCTGATGGAGATGACTTCGGCGCCCGGCGTGTACTGCGTGGGCTTTTCGCAGCAGGACGCGGGTCACCGCATCACCGATCACCTGCTGCAGCGCGGCCGCCGCCGCGTGGCTTTTGTGGCGGCGCAACTGGACCCGCGCACCATGCAGCGCGCCGAGGGCTACCGCCGTTGCCTGAAAGAGGCAGGCCTGTATGACCCGCGCCTGGAACTGCTCAGCGCCCAGCCCTCCTCCATCCGCCTGGGGGCCGAGCTGTTCGAGCAGCTGCTGCGCACCCGGCCCGACGTGAACGCCATCTTCTTTTGCAACGACGACCTGGCGCAGGGCGGCCTGCTGGCGGCGCAGCGCCTGCGCATTGCCGTGCCGGGCCAGGTGGCTGTGGCGGGCTTCAACGACCTGGCGGGCAGCGACCAGATGCTGCCCACGCTGACCACCGTGCGCACACCGCGCGCGTCCATCGGCGAGGCCAGCGCGCGCATGCTGCTGGCGCTGATGCGCGGCGAGGCGCCCGAGCACAACTCGGTGAACCTGGGGTTCGAGCTGACGGTACGCGAGAGTACCTAGCGCCGGCCTCGGTGCAAGGTGCTGCGGTTGTCCCAGATCACCAGGTCTGCGGGCTGCCATTCGTGCACATAGACGCTCTTAACGCTGCACATCACCCGCGCCACGATACCGGCGCGGCCTAAAGCCAGCGGCCGCCGTGCGAGGGCCGCCCCGCCGCACTGGCGGCGCCCCCCGGGAGGGGAAGACGCGAAGCGGCTCAGGGGGGATTGACCTCAGCGCCCGCCGCCGGTGATGTAGTGCTCCAGCTGCTCGATGATGAATTTCTGCTCGGAAATGATGTCCTTGACCAGATCGCCGATAGAGATCAGCCCCATCAGCTTGCCGCCATCGACCACGGGCAGATGGCGCAGGCGGTTTTCGGTCATGAGAGCCATGCACTCCTGGCTGGTCTGGGTGGGGCTTACATACATCACTTCGGCGGTCATGACATCGCTGACCAGCGTCACCGCCGAGGTGCGGCCCATCAGGGCAATCTTGCGGGCATAGTCGCGCTCGGTAAATATGCCCACGATGGCTTCGCCCTCCATTACCAGCAGGGCCCCGATGTGCTTGTCGGCCATGCGCTCCAGCGCATCCAGCACCGAACCTCCCGGTGCGATGGCATGGACGGTGTTGTCGTTCTTGGATTTGAGAATTTCAGCAACGGCAGTCATGAAGGGCCTCGATAAAAAATGGTGGGCGGACGTGAAAGAGTTTCAACGCATCCTGCCCTGCGCGCAACACCGGCATTGCCAAGGCCTGCGTTTGGCGGCATCTGGCAACACCGCATCGCCCCTTGGCGCCGCACATTAATTTTTTGATCAAATTGGCTTCCAGCGCTTATCTACAAAGCGCCAAAAGCTATCAAAAACAGAGCAATCAACGACGCTTCAGCGCCGTCCACCCAGCAGGCTGCCGCCCATCTTGAGCAGGTCGCCCAGCCCCACCTGGCCGTCACCATCCTGGTCGAGCAGGCCGCCCAGCAAACCACCGCCCAGGCCGCCCTGCTGCTGCACCCGCGCCTGCTCCTGGCCCAGCACCTGGCCCAGGCCGCCGGCGTCCATGCCGCCAGAGCCCATGCGCTGCGCCAGAAACGACATCACGATGGGTGCCAGCATCTGCAGCAACTGCCCGGCATTGGCACCCAGCCCCGTGGCCTGGCCCAAGCCGGCCTCGGCACGCTGCTGGTTGCCGCCAAAAATGTGGCCCAGAATGGCCGCGCCGTCAGGCGCGCCGCCGCCCGCACTGCCACCACCACCTAGCAGCGAACCCAGCAACCCGCCCAGATCGGGGCTGCCGCTGTGGTCGCGCTGCAAGGCGCC
This sequence comes from Acidovorax sp. JG5, assembly GCF_017939685.1. Lineage (NCBI taxonomy): Bacteria > Pseudomonadati > Pseudomonadota > Betaproteobacteria > Burkholderiales > Comamonadaceae > Acidovorax > Acidovorax sp. JG5. The sequence continues at coordinate 145,308 of NZ_JAGKSE010000007.1, read as the reverse complement.
AAACAGGTCCATCGCGCCCTGGGGCTGGGCCGCATTGCGCCCCAGCGTGCCCAGCAGCAGCGGCAGGGCCGCGCTCACGGCGCCCTCGGTTTGCTCCGGGCTGGTGCCCAGTTGCTGGGCCATCTGCTGCAGCGGGGCGCCCTGAAGCTGGGCCATCAATTCGTCAACAAGGGAAGCGGGGGAGTTCATGACAGGCATCCTTTCAAAAAATGCACGGGCCACCGGGCCCGGCAGACATGGTAGGCGCAATAAGTGACATCGAACACCGCTGCGCCTCCTTGTCCGGCCAACAACCGAGCCCAGGACAAGGGATTAAACACCCTCTAAAATCAGGGTTAACCCTAGAGCCGCTGCAACAACCCACCCGGTTGTTGCAGGCAGTTGCACGCTGTGCGCGCCACACCTGCGCACTGTGCATGTCCATCGCCGCGTACCGCGCGGCGTTCACAGGCCTCCACCCATTCGAGCTTTCGCAGCCGTTGCGCTGCCCGCGTGCTGCACGCCAGCACCCGCGTTGCCGCGACCGCCGCGCCTTACAAGGATATGCACCATGCAGGCCATTGCCCGCCTCAGCCAGTTTGTTGGCAAAACGTTTGCCCTTTGGGTACTTGTGTTCGCCGTGCTGGCGTTTTATGCACCGGCCCAGTTCAAATGGATCGGTCCCTACATCGTGCCGCTGCTGGGCATCATCATGTTCGGCATGGGGCTGACGCTCTCGAAGGACGACTTCAAGGAAGTCGCCAAGCGCCCCCTGGACGTGGCCATCGGCGTGCTGGGCCAATTCATCATCATGCCGGGCCTGGCGTGGGGGCTTTCCAAGGTGCTGAACCTGCCGCCCGAAGTGGCCGTGGGCGTCATTCTGGTGGGCTGCTGCCCCGGCGGCACGGCGTCGAATGTGATGACTTTTCTGGCCCGCGGCGACGTGGCGCTGTCGGTGGCCATCACCTCGGTGACCACGCTGCTGGCGCCGGTGGTGACGCCCGCGCTCATCTACCTGCTGGCCAGCCAGTGGCTGGAGGTGAGCGCCTCGGCCATGTTCTGGTCCATCGTGCAGGTGGTGGTGGTGCCGATTGCCCTGGGCGTGGTGGCGCAGTCGCTGCTGCGCGACAAGGTCAAAGCGGCCGTTGCGGTGCTGCCACTGGTGTCGGTGGCCGCCATCGTGGCCATTGTGGCGGCGGTGGTGGCGGGCAACCAGGCCCGCATCGCCACCAGCGGCCTGATGATCTTTGCCGTGGTGGTGTTGCACAACGGCCTGGGCCTGTTGCTGGGCTACTGGCTGGGCAAGCTGACGGGCATGGAGGTTTCCAAGCGCAAGGCCTTGTCAATCGAGGTGGGCATGCAGAACTCGGGCCTGGGCGTGGCGCTGGCCACGGCGCATTTTTCGCCCCTGGCGGCCGTGCCCAGCGCGATCTTCAGCGTGTGGCACAACATCTCGGGGCCGCTGGTGGCCACGCTGTTCCAGCGCTTTCGCAACGAGGACGACACCAGCGCATCGAACAAGCCAGTCTGATGCCGACGCGGCCGGAAACCACTATCAATTAGATAGCTTCTAGCGCTTTATCCATAAGCGCTAGAGGCATTTTTTACTTGAATTTTGGCACCCCGACCGGCATGGTCCTGCAGCGCGGCCGCTACAGCTCCAGCCGAAAGCCCACGCCATAGACGGCCCGGATGGGCTCGCAGCCCGGCGCCGCCTGCTCCAGCTTGCGGCGCAGATTCTTGATGTGGGCGTCCACGGCGCGGTCGGTGACGGCGCGGCGGTCATCGTGCAGCTTGTTGAGCAGCACCTCGCGCGACAGCACCTGCCCCGGCACGGCCGCCAGCGACCGCAGCAGCCGGAACTCGACCGGCGTCAGCTCCAGCGCCACCCCATGAAAACTGGCCCGATAGGCCGCCGCGTCGATGTGCAGCGTGGATGCCGCCCCCTTCTCGTCGGACGCCACGTCGGCCTGCGCACGCCGGCTGCGCCGCAGGATGGCCTTGACCCGGGCCACGATCTCGCGGGGGCTGAAGGGGGTTTTGCAGATGTAGTCGTCCGCGCCACCCTCGAGACCGGCCAGGCGATCGGCCTCGTCGGCGCGGGCCGTGAGCATGATGATGGGCACATCGCTGAAGCCGCGCAGATCGCGGCACACCTGCAGGCCGTCGCGCCCCGGCAGCATCACGTCCAGCAGCACCAGGTCGGGGTGGCGGGCCTGCACAAACGCAGCGACCTCGCGGCCATCGGCCAGCCAGTCGGCCCGGTGCCCGGCGGCGTGCAGATAGTCCATGAGCAGCGCCGCCATCTTGGGCTCGTCTTCCACCACCAGGATATGGGCGGGGATATGGGCGGGCTATGGCAGGCCGCTGGCAAGGGACGCATTCACGCGGGGCCACCTTGCTGCGAGGCATCCGCTGCCAGCAGCGCAAACCGCATGGCGATGCACAGCCCGCCCAGCACCGAGGCGTGGGCGCTGATCTCGCCATGGTGCGCCTCAACAATGCGGCGGCTAATGGCCAGGCCCAGGCCCGCCCCGCCGCTGGCGCGGTTGCGCGAGGCCTCGACGCGGTAAAAGCGGTCAAAAAGGCGCGGCAGGTGCTCGGGCGCAACGCCAGGGGCCGAGTCGCAGAACTCCACCACAACGGCGCTGCCTTCGCACCGGGCCGCCACGCGCAGCGTGCCGCCTGCATCGGTGTAGCGCACCGCGTTTTCGAGCAGGTTGCCAAAGAGCTGCCCCAGCCGGCGCGCATCGGCGGCCACCACCAGCGCTCGGGCATCGAGCCGCAGCTCCAGCGCAATGCCGGCTTCGGCCAGGCGCGAACGAAACGATGCCAGGCTGGCCTGCAACACGCCGGCCAGGTCCACCGGCACGGGCCGGTGCGTCATGGCGCCAGCGTCGGCCAGCGACAGGTCATACAGGTCGCAGACCAGCTTGTTGAGCGTAGCCACTTCGGCCTGCAGCGAATGCAGCGACTGCCGCGTCATCGGGCGCACCCCGTCTTCCAGAGCTTCCAGTTCGCCATTGAGCACCCCGAGCGGCGTACGCAGCTCGTGCGAGATGTCGGCCATGAAATCGCGCCGCATCTGCTCGTTGCGCTCCAGCGCGACCGCCAGGCGGTTGAAGTCGCGGGCCAGTTGGCCAACCTCGTCGTGCGAGGCCATGTCCACGCGCGTGGCGTAGTCGCCAGCCGCCAGCCGGTGCGTGGCCTCGGCCACCTGCCGCACCGGGCGCAGCAATGCGCGCGCGGCCCACAGGGCGATCAGGGCCGCCAGCAACACCGACACCGCGCCCATGGTCCAGCTGGCGCGGAACTGGCTTTGCGCAAACCGTACGTCGCCGGCGGCGCTCACGGTTTCAAACGGCGCGATGGCCACCCAGCCGACCGTGGTGCCGTTTACCTGCAGCGGCCAGCGCGGCGACTGGGGCCGCACATCGGGATGGCCCACGACGAACTGCATTTCGGCATCGAGCAACGTGGCGCGCAACAGGGCTCCGGTCAGGTCAGAGGGTTGGCGCGCGCCCGGGTTGGCAAGGCTGGACTGCAGCTCGTCGGCGCCCACCGCAGGCCGGAACAGCCGGAACCAGCGGGGCCGGTCATTGCGCACGAAGTCCCAGCTGGCGCCATGGGCCAGGTAAGCCTGGACGATGCGCGGACGCGCAGCCTCCAGCCGCTCACCGGCCAACTCGTTGATGTAGCCCAGAAACCCCCTGCTGAAACTCCACTGGGCCGCCAATGTCATCGCCATGACCACAAAGACGGCCGTGGCCAGCACGGCCAGAAACAGCTTGGCCGTGATGCCGGGTTTGAGACGGAGCAAGGCAGGTGACACGTTGGAAAGGAGATGGGCCGCAGCAACGGCGGCGGGCGCAGCGCATGAATTAAAGCACCGCCGGCGCCCCGGAGCGCGCCATATCCCCAGGCACCGCAGACTTCCAAGTTCCTCCTACTTTTTGCGTCAGAATGTTTCGCAACCAAGGACCGCGCGCGCCCATGACCCCTCTTTTCACAGACCACCTGCCTGCCCCAAAGCCGTCCCCCTGCTCCAAGCCCCTGCAAACCTCCCGCTCATCCCGCCGGCTGGCCGTGGCCACCTTGGCGGGCTTGGCATTGCTGGTGGGCGCCTGCTCTGACAAGACAGTGCCTGCGGCGCCCAAGGGACCGGCCGAAGTGGGCGTGGTCACACTGCAACCCGAGCGCCAGACCGTCACCACCGAACTGCCCGGCCGCACCAGCGCCTTTCTCAGCGCCGAAATCCGCCCGCAGGTGGGCGGCATCGTGCAGCAGCGGCTGTTCACCGAAGGCGCGCAGGTCAAGGCCGGCCAGGTGCTGTACCAGCTCGATGCATCGCCGTATGAAGTGGCGCTGGCCAGTGCCCAGGCTTCGGTGGCCAAGGCGCAGGCCAGCGTGGGCACAGCCGAGGTCAACGCCCGGCGCAATGCCGAGCTGGTGAAGATCGACGCGGTGAGCCGGCAGGTGTATGACGACAGCCAGGCCGCGCTGGTGCAGGCCCGCTCCGACCTGGCCGTGGCCCGCGCCGCACTGGACAACGCACGCATCAACCTGGGCTACACGCGCATCAAGGCGCCCATTTCAGGCCGCACCACCACCTCCACGGTCACGCCGGGTGCACTGGTCACTGCCAACCAGGCTGCTGCACTCACCACCATTTCGCAGCTCGATCCGCTGTATGTGGATGTCACCCAGTCCAGCACCGAGGTGCTGCGCCTGAAAAGCGACCTGGCGCGCGGGCGCATCCAAAAAAGCGGCCAGGCCGAGGCGGCCATCACACTGCAACTGGAGGATGGCAGCCGCTACCCCCACCCCGGCAAGCTGCAGTTTGCCGGCGTGAGCGTGAACCCCGGCACCGGCGCCGTGACGCTGCGCGCCGTGGTGCCCAACCCCGACGGTCTGCTCATGCCTGGCATGTATGTGCGCGCGGTGCTCGAAACCGGCATCAACGAACAGGCGCTGCTGGTGCCCCAGCAGGGCGTGAACCGCGACACGGCGGGCAATGCCAGCGTGCTGCTGGTCAATGCGGACAACAAGATCGAACGGCGCAAGATTGCGGTGGAAGCGGCGGTGGGCAACCGCTGGCTGGTGGGCAGCGGGCTGGCGGCCGGCGATCGCGTGGTGGTGGATGGCTTTCAGCGCATCAAGCCCGGCGATGCCGTGAAGCCGACCGAGGTGGCACCCAAGCCGATGGCGGCGACCAGCGCTGCCACCGCAACGCCAACGCCAACGCCAACGCCAACGCCCGCGCCCGCGCCCGCGCCTGCCCCCGCCACGGCCGCATCGGCCGCACGCTAAGGGCCGGTCCGCCATGGCACAGTTCTTCATCAACCGGCCCATCTTCGCGTGGGTCATCGCCATCATCATCATGCTGGCCGGCGCCATGTCCATCAAGACATTGCCGCTGGAGCAATACCCCGACATCGCGCCGCCGCGGGTGTCGATCAGCGCCCTGTACACCGGCGCGTCGGCCAAGACCGTGGAAGAGTCGGTCACGCAGGTGATCGAGCAGCAGCTCAAGGGCCTCGATAACCTGATCTACATGGGCTCGACCAGCGACGCCTCGGGCAGCTCGCGCACCACGCTCACCTTCAACGCCGGGACCAACATCGACGTGGCCCAGGTGCAGGTGCAAAACAAGCTGCAGCAGGCCATGTCGCGCCTGCCGCCAGCCGTGCAAAGCCGGGGGGTCACCGTCACCAAGGGCGGCAACGACTACCTGATGATCATCACCTTCACCTCGCCCGACCCCAGCGTGTCGCAGGTGGACATTGGTGACTATATTTCCAGCAATCTGGTGGACGTGATCAGCCGCATTGACGGCGTGGGCGACGTGCTCACGCTGGGCACCGGCTACGCCATGCGCGTGTGGCTCGACCCGGGCAAGCTCGAAAAATACGCACTCATGCCGTCCGACATCGGCAGCGCCATCAACGCGCAGAACGCACAGGTGTCGGCCGGCCAGCTCGGTGCCCTGCCCGCCGTGGGCGAGCAGCAACTCAACGCCACCATCACGGCGCGCAGCAAGCTGCAAACCAAGGAAGAGTTCGAGCAGATCGTGCTCAAGTCCACCACCGACGGCGCCGCTGTGCGCCTGAAAGACGTGGCGCGCATCGAGCTGGGTGCAGAAAACCTCACCATCACCTCGCGCCTGAACGGCCAGCCCGGCGCCGGCATGGGGGTGGTGCTGGCTGATGGCGCCAACGCCATGGCCGTGGCCGAGGCCGTGAACGCCAAGATCGCCGAGCTGCAGCCCTTCTTCCCCTACCAGCTCAAGCCCTTTACCAGTTACGACACCACGCCATTTGTCAGCGCCTCCATCGACGAGGTGGTCAAGGCCCTGATCGAGGCCATGCTGCTGGTGGTGCTGGTGATGTATGTCTTTTTGCAGAACTTCCGCGCCACGCTGATCCCGGCGATTGCCGTGCCCGTGGTGCTGCTGGGCACCTTTGGCGTGCTGTCGGCGGCCGGCTTTTCGATCAACACCCTGACCATGTTCGGCCTGGTGCTGGCCATTGGCCTGCTGGTGGACGACGCCATCGTGGTGGTGGAAAACGTCGAGCGCGTGATGAGCGAGGAAGGCCTGTCGCCCAAGGAGGCCACGCGCAAATCGATGGCCGAGATCACGCCGGCCCTGGTGGGCATTGCGCTCACGCTGTCGGCGGTGTTCATCCCGATGGCGTTCTTCGGCGGCTCCACCGGCGTCATCTACCGGCAGTTTTCCATCACCATCGTGTCGGCCATGGTGCTGTCGGTGCTGGTGGCCCTGACGCTCACGCCCGCGCTGTGCGCCACCTTGCTCAAACCCATTGCCAAGGGGCAGCACAGCCCGTTTGGCGCACCGCGCAAGGGCATTGCAGGCTGGATCGACCGCTTTTTTGTCGGCTTCAACCACCGCTTTGACCGCACGGCCGACCGCTACCAGCGCGGCGTGGGTGGCGTGGTGCGCCGGGGCAAACGCATGATGCTGGTGTATGTGCTGATCTGCGCCGGCATGGCGGTGCTGTTCCTGCGCCTGCCCACCTCGTTTTTGCCCAATGAAGACCAGGGCGCGGTGTCGGTGCAGATCACCTTGCCGCCGGGCTCGTCCAACGCCCGCCTGCAGGCCGTGATGGCGCAGGTGCAAAAGTACTTTGCCGCCCAGCCCGATGTGATCAGCTTCAACTCGATCACCGGCTCCAGCGGCGACCAGAGCTCGGCGCGCGGCTTTGTGCGGCTGACCAACTGGAGCCAGCGCACGCGCCCCGACCAAAGCGCGGACGCCATCGCCCGCAAGGCCACCAAGGACCTGGCCACCATCCGCGATGCGCGCATTTTCGTGCTGCTGCCGCCCGCCGTGCGCGGGCTGGGGGCCAATGCGGGCTTCAACTTCCAACTCAAGGATTTGAACGGCCTGGGCCACGATGCGTTGGTGGCCGCGCGCGACAAGGTGCTCGAATTGGCAGCCCAGCGCCCCGAACTGAGCAACACGCGCAGCACCAACCTCGATGACACCGCGCAGCTGGGCGTGGACATTGACGACAGCAAGGCCGGCGCCCTGGGCCTGGCCACGGCGGACGTGAACAACACCCTGTCGAGCGCGCTGGGCGGCACCTATGTGAATGACTTTCTGAACAAGGGGCGCGTCAAGCGGGTTTACATGCAGGGCGACGCACCCTTTCGCATGCTGCCGCAGGACGTGGCGCCCTGGACGGTGCGCAACAACCAGGGGCAGATGGTGCCGTTCTCGGCGTTTTCGAGCACCCGCTGGACCTATGGCTCGCCCCAGCTGCAGCGCTACAACGGCAGCCCCAGCTACGAGTTCGTGGGCAATGCGGCGGCGGGCGTGAGTTCGGGCGCAGCCATGGCGGCGGTCGAAAACATCATGAAGGAAATGCCCCCGGGCATTGGCTACGAGTGGACCGGCGCCTCGTTCCAGGAGCGGCTGTCGGGCTCGCAGGCGCCGCTGCTGTATGCGGTGTCGATTCTGTTCGTGTTCCTGTGCCTGGCGGCGCTGTACGAAAGCTGGTCGGTGCCGTTCTCGGTCATTTTGGTGGTGCCGCTGGGCATTGTCGGAGCGCTGCTGGGCATCGGGTTTCGGGGACTGTCGAACGACGTGTACTTTCAGGTGGGGCTGCTCACCACCGTGGGGCTTTCATCCAAGAACGCCATTTTGATCGTCGAGTTCGCCACCCAGCTGCAGGCCCAGGGCAGAAGCGTGGTCGACGCCACGCTGGAGGCCGTGCGCCTGCGGCTGCGGCCCATCTTGATGACCTCGCTGGCGTTTGGTTTTGGCGTGCTGCCCCTGGCCCTGGGCAGCGGCGCGGGGGCCGGCGGGCGCCAGGCCATTGGCACGGCCGTGCTGGGCGGCATGATTTCCGCCACCGTGCTGGGCATCTTTTTTGTACCGGTGTTCTTTGTCCTGATTCGCGGTTATTTTGCCGACCGCAAGGCCAAGCAGCCTGCCAACGAACCCGGAGCCCCCGCATGAGCCGCACCCCTACCCTGCTGACGGGCCGCGCCCTGGTGCGCACCACCACCGCAGGCGCGCTAACCCTGCTGACAATGCTGGCACTGGCGGGCTGCACCAGCCTGGCACCAGACTATGCGCGCCCCACGCTGCCCGTGCCAGCCACGCTGGCCGCCACGAACGGAGCGGAAGGCACCGCACTGGCGCCCGAGACCGGCCCCATGGGCTGGCAGGAATTTCTGCAGGAGCCGCGCCTGCGCGAGTTGGTGGCGCTGGCGCTGCAGAACAACCGCGACCTGCGCGTGGCGGTGCTGGCCATCGAGAAGGCCCGCGCGCAATACGGCGTGGAGCAGTCCAACCGTTTCCCTGCCGTGGGCGCCACCGGCGCCGGCACCCGCACGCGCACGGCCGCGGACCTGACCACCAGCGGCCGCTCGCCTACCAGCAGCCAGTACAGCGCGCAGCTCGGGTTCAGCAGCTACGAGATCGACCTGTTTGGCCGGGTGAAGAACCTCAATGAGGCCGCGCTGCAAGAGTTTTTGCGCACCACCGAAAACCGCCGCAGCGTGCAGCTGAGCCTGGTGGCCGAGGTGACCAATGCCTGGCTCACGCTGGACGCCGATGGCCGGCGCCTGCAACTGGCGCAAGACACCTTGCGCAGCCGCCAGAAGTCGTACGAGCTGACAGAGCGCAGCTACGAACTGGGCGCCGCCTCGGGCCTGACGCTGGCGCAAACCCAGACCACCGTGGACGCCGCCCGCGCCGATGTGGCCACCTTCACCAGCCAGGTGGCGCGCGACCGCAATGCGCTGGCCCTGCTGGCCGGCGCGCCGGTACCTGCGGCCCTGCTGCCCGATGGCGCAAACCCGGCAACCGTGGCGCCAGAGGCGTCGCCCGCCCAGGCCACGCCGGCGCCGGCAACAACGTCGGCGGCATCCACCCCCCGCCTCGCGGAGCCCGCCGCCACTTTGCTGGCGGTGCCGGCCGATCTGCCCTCGTCGGTGCTGCTCAACCGCCCCGACGTGCGCGCCGCCGAGTACACGCTGCGCGGCGCGTACGCCAGCATTGGCGCGGCCCGCGCCGCGTTCTTCCCCAGCATCACGCTCACGGCGTCGGCGGGCACCGCCAGCAACGCACTGTCGGGCCTGTTCGACGGCGGCAACGGCACCTGGAGTTTTGCGCCGCAGATCCGCCTGCCCATCTTTGATGCGGGCCGCAACCGCGCCAACCTCCAGATCGCCGAAACCGCGCGCGACACCGCCCTGGCCCAATACGACAAGGCCGTGCAAACCGCATTCCGTGAAGTGGCCGATGCCCTGGCCGACCGCGCCACGCTGGCCGAGCGCCTGCAGGCCCAGCAATCGCTGCAAGCGGCCACGCTGAAAGCGCTGCAGTTGTCCGAAGCACGCTACCGCCTGGGCGCCGACAGCTACCTGCCCGTGCTGGACGCCCAGCGCTCGCTGTACACCGCGCAGCAAACCCTGATTGGACTGGCGCTGGCCGAGCAGGCCAACCGCATCACGCTGTACAAGGTGCTGGGAGGCAACTGGACCGACACCGCCACGGATGACAGCGCCCCGGTGCCCGGCACCTGAATCAGGTGCGCGAAGGTTTCTGGCGCCTCGTGGTGCACATGCACCAAGCTGGCCCAACCGCCACGCAGGCCTTGCACCGGCAATGCATGCCCGTTTTTCACATTAGCTACATTATTGATAGCTATTAGCGCTTTATACATAAGCGCTACAGCCCTATTTCACCAAAAACATCCATTTCCACCATCGCTGGCACAAGCCTTGCATCACCCTGGGCGTGGCCGAGGTAGGCCACATGGTTGGCCCGGTGCAATGGCGTGTTGGGCTGACGAAGACGATGGCGTCCCTGCGAGTGTTGGCTACCAAGCCAGCGCACCGTGCGGACGCCTTTTTGTTTTTCCGAAACGCCTACGGGGGTCACGATGAAAAAATCCAGGCTGGTGATGGTGGGGAACGGCATGGCCGGTGTGCGCACGCTCGAAGAGCTGCTCAAAATTGCGCCCGACCTGTACGACATCACGGTATTCGGCGCCGAGCCGCACCCCAACTACAACCGCATCCTGCTGTCGCCCGTGCTGGCGGGCGAGCAGACCATCGACGAGATCATCCTCAACGACTGGCAGTGGTATGCCGACCACCACATCACACTGCACACCGGCTTCACCGTGACCGACGTGGACCGCGTGCGCCGCATCGTCCATGCCACCAATGCAGCAGGCGAAACCATTACTGCCGAATACGACCGCCTCATCATCGCCACCGGCTCCAACCCCTTCATCCTGCCCATCCCCGGCAAAGACCTGCAGGGCGTGCTGGCCTACCGCGACATTGCCGACACCCAGGCCATGATCGACGCCGCCGCCACGTACAAGCACGCCGTGGTGATCGGCGGCGGCCTGCTGGGCCTGGAGGCCGCCAACGGCCTGATGAAGCGCGGCATGACGGTGACCGTGGTGCATGTGGGCGACTGGCTGATGGAGCGCCAGTTGGACGACGTGGCCGGCAAGATGCTGCAAAAGTCGCTGCAAGAGCGCGGCATGCAGTTCTTGATGAAAGCGCAGACCCAAGAGCTGGTGGGCAACGCCGAGGGCCGCGTGGCCAGCGTCAAGTTCAAGGACGGCACCGAGGTGCCCGCCGACCTGGTGGTGATGGCCGTGGGCATCCGCCCCAACACGGCCTTGGCCGAGAAAATGCGCCTGCACGTGAACCGCGGCATTGTGGTGAGCGACACGCTGCAGACCACCACCGACGCCCGCATCTACGCCGTGGGTGAATGCGCCGCGCACCGGGGCATTGCCTATGGCCTGGTAGCCCCGCTGTTTGAGCAAGGCAAGGTGCTGGCCAACCATTTGGCCGAATTCGGCATTGGCCGCTACCAGGGCTCGCTCACGTCCACCAAGCTCAAGGTGACGGGCATCGATCTGTTCAGCGCGGGCGACTTCCAGGGCGGCGAGAACACCGAAGAGATCGTGATGAGCGACCCCTTTGGCGGCGTGTACAAAAAGCTCGTCATCAAGGACGACAAGCTGGTGGGCGCCTGCCTGTATGGCGACACCGTGGACGGCAGCTGGTACTTCAAGCTGCTGCGCGATGGCCGCAGCGTGACCGACATCCGCGACAAGCTGATGTTTGGCGAATCGCACCTGGGTGACACCGGCCACCAGGGCCAGAGCAAGGCCGCCGCCATGGCCGACACCGACGAGGTCTGCGGCTGCAACGGCGTGACCAAGGGCGCCATCTGCAAGGCCATCAAGGACAAGGGCCTGTTCACGCTCGATGAAGTGCGCAAGCACACCAAGGCCAGCGCGAGTTGCGGTTCGTGCACCGGGCTGGTTGAGCAGATCATCATGTTCACCGCCGGTGGCGACTACAGCGCCACACCCAAGACCAAGGCCCTGTGCGGCTGCACCGACCATGGGCACCAGGCCGTGCGCGACGCGATCCGCGCCAACAAGCTGCTGAGCATTGGCGACGTGTTCCGATTCATGGAGTGGAAGACGCCCAACGGCTGCGCCACCTGCCGCCCCGCCGTCAACTACTACCTCATCAGCACTTGGCCCAAGGACGCCAAGGACGACCCGCAAAGCCGCGCCATCAACGAGCGCAGCCACGCCAACATCCAGAAAGACGGCACCTACAGCGTCATCCCCCGCATGTGGGGGGGAGAGACCACGGCCGACGAGCTGCGCCGCATTGCCGATGCGGCCGACAAGTACCACATCCCCACCATCAAGGTCACGGGCGGCCAGCGCATCGATTTGCTGGGCGTGAAGAAGGAAGACCTGGTCAACGTGTGGAAGGACATCGGCATGCCCAGCGGCCACGCCTATGCCAAGGCGCTGCGCACCGTGAAGACCTGCGTGGGCAGCGAGTGGTGCCGCATGGGCACCCAAGACAGCACGCAGATGGGCAAGGACCTGGAGCGCGCCATGTGGCGCATGTATGCCCCGCACAAGGTCAAGTTTGCGGTGAGCGGCTGCCCGCGCAACTGCGCCGAGGCCGGCATCAAGGACGTGGGCATCATCGGCGTGGACAGCGGCTGGGAGATGTACGTGGCCGGCAACGGCGGCATCAAGACCGAGGTGGCGCACTTCTTCACCAAGCTGAAAACCGCTGAAGAAGTGCTGGAGTACACCGGCGCATTTTGCGAGCTGTACCGCCAGGAAGGCTGGTACCTGGAGCGCACCGTGCACTACGTGAGCCGCGTGGGCCTGGACTATGTGAAAAAACGCATCCTCGAAGACCACGCAGGCCGCAAGGCGCTGTGGGAGCAGCTGCAGTTTGCGCTGGATGGCGAGCCCGACCCGTGGTTCGAGTTTGACAAGGCAGCGGTGGACACGCGCCAGTTCATCCCGATCGCCGTGGCTTGACCCCAACTTTTCAATCAAAAGTGCCTCTAGCGCTTTATGGATAAGCGCTAACAGCTACCAAAGGAATAGCAATGAGCGAATGGAAACTGATCTGCCGCGTGGACGACATCCCCGTGCTCGGCTCCCGCCGCGTGGCCCGCGACAAAGGCCTGGATGTGGCGGTGTTCCGCAACGATGCGGGCGGCGTGTTTGCCCTGCTGGACCGCTGCCCCCACAAGGGCGGCCCGCTGAGCCAGGGCATTGTGTTTGGCACGCAGGTGGCGTGCCCCATGCACAACTGGACGATTGGCTTGTGCGACGGGCAGGCGGCTGCGCCGGATGAGGGGTGTACGCCGAAGTTTGCGGTGAAGGTGGAGGATGGGGGGGTGTATCTGGATGCCGATGAGCTGGCGTCTGTGGCTACCGATCTGACGCGGCCTGTGGCCGGGCCTGCGCGGCGGGTGGCTGGGGTTTGAGATGTTTGCGGGTTTGCCTATTTTTGGTGGTGTGCCTTTGCTGAGGGTGGGGGCCGGGTCTCGCCCCGGCGGGCGAGGCACTTTTCTTTGCTTCGCCAAAGAAAAGTACCCAAAAGAAAGGCGACCCTGCTGTCTGCGACCCTCCGCTTCGCTGCGGGCAACCTGGGGTGCTCGTGCGCGGGGTGCGCCGTGGAACTCACTGCGCGCTGGCGCGCTGCGCTCGGACAACCACGGCGAGTCAGATGNTGGGGTGCTCGTGCGCGGGGTGCGCCGTGGAACTCACTGCGCGCTGGCGCGCTGCGCTCGGACAACCACGGCGAGTCAGATGACGAAGCGGGTGTGTCCTGCGGCACACCCGCCACCCCGCGCCCTGCGCGCCCCAGGCGCATCCAGAAGGGTTTGGGAGCCAACAGCCACACGGGCCATCGCTGCGCTCGGCCCAGGTTGCGCAGCGCGTGGCACTTGCGCCCGCGAGACGGGGCCGAGCGCAGCAAAGGCCCGTGTGGATGTTGGGCTGTTCGGCTGTCCGGTGGTTCCCCCCATCTGGCTGCGCCTGCGGCGGTGCGGTTGCGGGGTGAGCATGCGCGTCGAAGCGCGCATGCCTCGTCATCTGACTCGCCGTGGTTGTCCGAGCGGCGCGCGCAGCGCAAAGCGAGTTCCACGGCGCACCCCGCAACCGCACCGCCGCAGGTTTGCCCCGAAGGGGTCGCAGACTGTGGGTCGCCTTTTCTTTGCTTACTTTCTTTTGGCGAAGCAAAAGAAAGTGAGTCGGCCGCCGGGCCGAGACCCGGCCCCCACCCTCAAAAAAGCACGCAAAAAACCATCAAAACAATAGCTACCAACGCTTGACACAAAAGCGCCAGAGCCCAAAAACACTGAAGAACCCACGCCATGCAAGAAACCCAATCCACCTGCCCCTACTGCGGCGTAGGCTGCGGCGTGATCATCGAATCCGAAGGCCCCCAGATCACCGGCGTGCGCGGCGACCCCAGCCACCCCGCCAACTTCGGCCGCCTGTGCACCAAGGGCTCCACCCTGCACCTCACCGCCACCAGCCCCATCACCCTGCAAACCCGCCTGCTGCACCCCCTGCACCGCGCACAACGCAACGAGGCCGCCCTGCCCGTGACCTGGGACGCAGCCCTCACCCTGGCCGCCGAAAAATTCGCAGCAACCATCGCCCAACACGGCCCCGACGCCGTGGGCTTTTACGTCAGCGGCCAGTTGCTCACCGAGGACTACTACGTCTTCAACAAGCTCGCCAAGGGCCTGATCGGCACCAACAACATCGACACCAACTCGCGCCTGTGCATGAGCAGCGCCGTGGCGGGCTACAAACAGACCCTGGGCGCCGACGCACCGCCCGCCTGCTACGACGACGTGAACCACGCGCAGTGCCTGTTCATCGTGGGCAGCAATGCGGCCTGGGCGCACCCCATCCTGTTCCGGCGCATTGAAGACGCACGCGCCGCCAACCCCGGCATGAAGGTCATCGTGGCCGACCCGCGCCGCACCGACACCGCCGGCATGGCCGACCTGTTCTTGCCCATCCAGCCCGGCAGCGACGTGATGCTGTTCAACGGCATGCTGCACCTGATGCTGTGGGAGGGCTGGATCGACGCCAATTACATCGCCGCGCACACCACGGGCTTTGACGAACTCAAGGCGTTGGTGCGCGACTGCACTCCAGAGCGCGTGGCGCAGACCTGCGGCATCAGCGTGGCCGACCTGACCACGGCGGCAAAGTGGTTCGCGACCTCCAAAGCGACCCTGAGCCTGTACTGCCAAGGCCTGAACCAGAGCAGCAGCGGCACGGCCAAGAACGCATCACTCATCAACCTGCACCTGGCCACTGCGCAGATCGGCAAACCCGGCGCGGGCCCGTTCAGCCTGACCGGCCAGCCCAACGCCATGGGCGGCCGCGAGGTGGGTGGCATGGCCAACTTGCTCAGCGCCCACCGCGACTTGGGCCTTCCCCAGCACCGCGCCGAAGTGGCCGCACTGTGGGGCGTGGCCGATGTGCCATCCAAGCCGGGCAAGACGGCGGTGGAGATGTTCCAGGCCGCCGCCGATGGCGAGATCAAGGCCCTGTGGATTGCCTGCACCAACCCGGCGCAGAGCATGCCCGACCAGGCCACCGTGCGCCGCGCGCTGCAGCGCGCCGAATTCGTGGTGGTGCAGGAAGCCTTTGCCACGGCCGAGACCTGTGCCTATGCCGACCTGCTGCTGCCCGCCACCACCTGGGGCGAGAAGACCGGCACCGTGACCAACAGCGAGCGCCGCATCTCGCGCGTGCGCCCCGCCGTGCCCGCGCCCGGTGCGGCACGCCACGACTGGGCCATCGCGGTGCAGTTTGCGCACCAGCTGGAGGCACGCCTGCGGCCCGGCCAGCCCACGCTGTTCCCCTACACCACCGACCACGCCAACCAGGGCGCCGAGGCCGTGTGGAACGAACACCGCGAAAGCACGCGCGGGCGCGACCTGGACATCACCGGCCTGTCGTGGGAGATGCTCGAATCCCAAGGCCCGCAGCAGTGGCCGTTCGCTGCAGACGCCGCCACGGGCAAGGCCCGCCTGTACGAAGACGGCATCTTCCCCACCACCGACGGCCGCGCGCGTTTTGCTGCGCATGCATGGCAGCCCACGGCCGAACAACGCGAATCGCGCTACCCCTTCAGCTTGACCACCGGCCGCCTGCGCGACCAGTGGCACGGCATGACCCGCACCGGCACGCTGGGCCGCCTGTTTGGCCATGTGGCCGAACCCAGCCTGCAGATGCACCCGCAGGACATGGAGCGGCGCAAGCTGGCCAGCGGCGACCTGGTGCATGTGACCAGCAAGCGCGGCTCCATCGTGGTGCCCGTGCAGGCCGACACCACGCTGGGCCTGTCGCAGGTGTTCATGGCGATGCACTGGGGCAGCGAATTCTTGAGCGGCATCTCGTCCACCGGCGAGCGGCTGGCGGGTGTGAATGCGCTCACCACGTCTGCGTTCTGCCCCACCTCCAAACAGCCGGAGCTGAAACACGCCGCCGTCAAGGTGCTCAAGGCCGAACTGCCGTGGACGCTGCTGGCCATGGCGTGGCTGCCCGCCGACAGCGCCCAGGCCACGCGCGAGGCGCTGTCTGCGCTGATGGCGCAGTTCTCCGCATTCCAGTTCACGAGCTGCATGCCCTTCAGCAACAACACCCCGCTGGACGAGCCGGGCCGCGAGCGCACCGGCGTGCTGCTGCGCGCCGCCGCTCACGAAGCACCGCCCGACGCCTTGATCGCCCAGATCGAAACCCTGCTGGGCATGGCGGGCGCCGACACGCTGCGTTATGCCGACAAAAAGCGCGGCCAGCGCCGGGCCGCACGGCTGGCGCGCCAGGGCGACAACACCACGCTCGAAGGCGTCGTGCTCGCAGGCGATACCAGCGCCGAAGGATGGCTCAAGACCCTGCTGCAGGAAGAACTGCCCGCACAGACCTACGGCCGCCTGCTGCTCGTGCCCGGCGCCAAGGCCCCCGTGGCCGTGCAGTCGCGCGGCAAGCCGGTGTGCACCTGCCTGAACGTAACGGACGCCGCCATCACCGCCGAACTGGCGCACTGCCACGGCACCGACGACGACCGCCTGGCCCAGTTGCAAGGCAAGCTGCGCTGCGGCACCCACTGCGGCTCGTGCGTGCCCGAGCTCAAGCGCATGGTGCGCGCCACCGGGCCGCTCGCAACCCCTGCAACGGCGCAGGCCACCATATAACCAAAAGTTGTCTGCACTCAAGGAAAATAGCAAACAAATCACCCACAGCATCAGGATGGGTGCAACAGGGCTCCTAGGCATCTCGGCGCAGACAGTACTTGCGTACGGCAAGCCGAGATAACGACGCTGGAGCCCTGTTGCACCCATCCCGCCAACCAAAACCATGGGCATTAGCCAGTACATCAAAGAGATCGGGCGCGGCGCGCGCGGCGCCAAGCCGCTGTCGCGCGAGCAGGCAGCCGACCTGTTCGGCCAGGTGCTGGACGGCACGGTGAGCGACCTGGAGATCGGTGCGTTCTGCATCGCCATGCGCATCAAGGGCGAAACACCCGAGGAGATGTGCGGCTTTCTGGATGCCACCCACCAGCGCCTGGCGCTGCTGCCCGCCAGCGACCGGCCGCTGATCGTGCTGCCCAGCTACAACGGCGCACGCAAGCTGCCGGTGCTGACGCCGCTGCTGGCGCTGCTGCTGGCGCGCAAGGGCCTGCCCGTGCTGCTGCACGGCATGCGCACCGAGGCGCGGCGAATTTTGGCATCGGATGTGCTTGCAGCGCTTGATGTACTTGCGCTAGCAGCTCCCGAAAAGATAGCAAATGGAACGGTGCGCCATATCCCTACGCAGCACCTGCATGCGGGCCTGGCACGGCTGCTGTCGGTGCGCGAAGTGGTGGGCCTGCGCAACCCGGGGCACAGCGTCGTCAAGCTGATGGCGCCCTGCGCGGGGCCTTCGGTGGTGGTCACGGCTTACACCCACCCCGAATATTTCGAGATGCTGCGCACCACCTTTTGCACGCTGGGCACCAGCGCGCTGCTCTCGCGCGGGCTCGAAGGCGAAGTGGCCACCGACCCGCGCCGCACACCCCGCTATGACGGCTTTGTGCACGGCGTGCACACCGTGCTCGAAGAACAACAGCCGGGCACGGCCAGCGAGGTCACCGGGCTGCCCACCGACATCGACGTGGCCACTACCGCCACCTACACACAGCGCGTGCTGGCCGGTGAATTGCCCGTGCCGCCCGCCATCGAACGGCAGGTGGAACATATCTTGCGACTTGCTGATCAAACCGTTTCGGAGACATCCCCATGAGCCGCCCCACGCCTTCCACCACATCGCCCACAGCCAAACCCCACCTGGGCACCGGCGGCAGCTGCACTCTGGTCGGCGCAGGCCCTGGCGACCCGGAACTGCTGACCATCAAGGCGCTCAAGGCCATCCAGGCGGCCACCGTGCTGCTGGTGGACGACTTGGTGAGCGATGCCATCGTGGCGCACGCATCGCCCACGGCACGCATCGTCTATGTGGGCAAACGCGGCGGCTGCAAGAGCACGCCGCAGGCCTTCATCGAAAAGCTGATGCTCATGGCCGTGAACGAAGGCGAAAACGTGGTGCGCCTCAAAGGGGGCGACCCGTTCATCTTCGGCCGCGGCGGCGAAGAGGTGGAGCACCTGCGTGCCGCCGGGGTGCCGGTCACGGTGGTCAACGGCATCACGGCGGGGCTAGCGGGGCTGACCTCGCTTGGCGCACCGCTCACGCACCGCGCGCATGCGCATGGCGTGGTCTTCATCACGGGCCACGCCAAGCCCGGCGACGCTGGCACCGACTGGCGCCAGCTGGCCGCCACCGCGCGCAACGCCCGGCTGACGCTGGTGATCTACATGGGTGTCAGCGGCGCGGGGCACATTGAGCAAGAGCTGCTCACCGGCCTGCCGGCCGACACCCCCGTGGCCATCATCCAGCACGCCAGCCTGCCCCAGCAACGCCATGCCATCACCACGCTGGGCCGGCTGCACGCCACCATCACGCGTGAAAAGCTGGCCAGCCCCTCGGTGATCGTGGTGGGCGATGTGGTGCAGGGCGTGGCGCTGGCGTCGTCCGATGTGCCGTCGATGGCGCTGCGCGCGGGCTGAGCCCCCCAAGTCCGCCAACTGCGCTTGCCCCTGAAAACGGCGCGGAACTGCGCGTACAGGGCTTGAAGATCGAGCGCCTGCACCAAGGCCCAGACGGAGCGCGCCTGGTGCGCCTGTGCGTCCGTTCGATGCCGATTCGGTGGAAATGCTGCCCATGCCCATCGGCAAGCTGCATCCGTGCCGCTCAATGCTTGCAGGCTCTGAACCATCCTGCCGCGCAAGGACATGACTTCTGTCAAGCGAACAGAGAATATATTGCGCCATGTGCGACGCAACAAATGGAAGCCATTTTTTCGATGCGCGCATGGCCCGATGGTTCGAACTTCAAGACTGAAAGCGAGATTTGGCGCGACATCCCGACAACAGTGGCACGTTAAATATGAAAACGTTCACGAATCTGGTTGCCTGCGAGCACTGCGACACCATCTACGCGCGCGCGCCCTTGGCGCCCGGCGAATTGGCTCGCTGCGGACAATGCGATGCGGTTCTTTATCGCGCCAGCCGGCTCGACATCGACCGGTGGCTGGCACTTACCGTTGCCGCGGCGGTCGCCTTCGTGATCGCCAATGTCTGTCCGGTGGTGAAAATCAGCCTGCAGGGACTGCACAGCCAAGCCACCTTGTGGCAATCGGCTGCGGCACTCGCCCAAGGCCAGGCGGCCCCGATCGCCGTCCCCACCGCCATCGCCATCATCGTGATCCCGTTCATGCAGATCAGCCTCTTGCTGTGGGTGCTGGGCCATGCGCGCGGCGGCCGCCGCGCCCCAGGTTTTTCCCTGGCCATGCGCATGCTCGTGGGACTGCGCCCCTGGAGCATGGTTGAAGTGGCCCTGCTGGGCATTTTGGTGTCCGTCATCAAGCTGTTGAGCATGGTGGACGTCGTGCCTGGCGCGGGCATCTGGGCGACGACGGCATTGATGATCTTGATCACGCTCGTGGCCAACCGCGACGTCCACTGGCTCTGGGACTTCACCGACAGTGACAGGCCCTGCGGCAAGGTGGCGCCATGAGCACGCATGCGCGCGCCCTGGAGACGGGGCTGGTGTCCTGTCATGCATGCGGCTTGGTCTGCGAGGATGTACTGGATCGGCAAGGCCACGTCCACTGCCCCCGATGCGGTGCGCCGCTGCACCGGCGCAAGCCCAACAGCCTGGGGCGCACCTGGGCGCTCCTGATCGCGGCCCTGATCCTCTACATCCCCGCGAACGTGCTGCCCGTCATGTACACCAACCTGCTCGGCAGCGGCATGGACAGCACCATCATGAGCGGCGTGGTGGCGTTCTGGAATTCGGGCTCCTATGGCATCGCGCTGGTGATTTTCATTGCCAGCGTTGCCGTGCCTTGTGCCAAGTTTCTCACCCTCGGCCTGCTGCTCGTGACCACGGGCCGTGGCACTTCCTGGGCCAGACGTGAGCGCAGCAAGCTCTACCGCATGGTGGAAGTGATCGGCTACTGGTCGATGCTCGATGTGCTGGTCGTCGCCGTGATTGCGGCCCTCGTGAAGTTCCAGGGTCTGGCCGACATCGCGCCACGCATTGGAATCCTCTTTTTTGGCATGGTGGTGATTCTCACCATGCTGTCGGCCATCAGTTTTGATCCTCGGTTGATCTGGGACGGTAATAAAGATGAATGATCCCCACGGCGCAACACCCTCCCCCGCCACACCCACCATTCAACAGCGCACCATGCGGCCATCGCTGGTCTGGCTGGTGCCGGCCGTTGCGGCCCTGATCGGCGTGTCGATGCTGGTGCATGCCTGGATGTCCGCTGGGCCCGAAATCACCATCACGTTCAGGACCGCAGCGGGATTGGAGGCAGGCAAGACGCCCGTGAAGTACAAGGACGTCACCGTCGGCACCGTCACGGCCATCCGGCTCAGCGACGACGACTCGCACGTGGTCGCCACGGTAGCGCTGGACAAGAGCGCCGAACGCCTGACGCGCCAGGACACGCGTTTCTGGGTGGTGCGGCCACGCATCGGCACGGGCGGCATATCGGGCATCGACACGCTGCTCTCCGGCGCCTACATCTCGGCGGACGCGGGTAGCAAGCAAGAGTCCGCCACGGACTTTGCCGGCCTGGAGACCCCACCCACCATCGTGGGCGGCGCGGCCGGCAAGTCCTTCACCCTGCTGGTCGACGACCTCGGCTCCCTGGATGTCGGCTCGCCCATCTACTACCGACGCATCCCGGTCGGCCGTGTCGCTTCGTACCAACTGGACCCAGCGGGCAAGCATGTCAGGCTGCTGGTCTTTGTCGATGCGCCCTATGACGCGTTTGTCACCACCGACACGCGCTTCTGGAATGCCAGTGGCGTCGACCTGTCGATCAGCGCCGATGGCCTGAAGCTCAAGACCCAATCCGTGGCCACGATCGTTGCCGGCGGCCTGGCGTTTGCCACGCCCGCGTACCGCGACGCTCCAGCGGCTGCCGAGAACACGGAGTTCACCGTCTCCAAGGACCAGGCCGAAGCCATGGCGCCCCCGGACGGGCCAGCCCAGTTCATCCAGTTGCGTTTCCGCCAGCCTTTGCGCGGCCTGTCAACTGGCGCCCCCGTGCAGTTCGCCGGCGTGGACCTGGGCCGGGTGGTGTCGATCAGTGTGGACTACGACGCCGACGCCCACCGCTTTCCCACCATCGTCGGTGTGCTCATCTATCCCCAGCGGCTGGGACGGGTGCTGGACAAGCTCCCGAAACGCGAGACGGACTCCCCCGACGAGACGTCAGCGCGGCTCCTGCAGGGCATGGTGGATAACGGCCTGCGCGCCCAGGCGCGCTCGGGGAACCTGCTCACGGGCCAGCTCTACATCGCCCTGGATTTCGTGCCCAATGCGCCCAAGGTGGCATTTGATGCCAGCGCACGGCCCATCTCCATCCCCACGATCGACGGCAGCTTCGACAAGATGCAGGAGCAGCTGGCCAACATCATCACAAAGGTCGAGAAAATGCCGCTGGATTCGATCGGCCGCAACCTCGACGCCTCGCTATCGGGGCTCAACCAGACGCTGACACAGGTCAACACCCAGATGCTGCCCGAAACCACGCGCACGCTGCAGCGGCTCCAGCAAATGGCCCAAGAGTTCCAGCAGACTGCGCAATCCGTGCAGGGTCTCACGCAATCGGCACAGGGCCTGACCGCCGAGGACGGCCCCCTGCAGCAAAACCTGGAGCAAACCCTGCTCGAAACCCAGCGCGCGGCCAGGTCGCTGCGCACCCTGACCGACCTGCTGGGGCGCAATCCCGACTCCCTGCTGCGCGGCCGCCCCAGCGACCCCCAGCCCGCACCAGGCGCTTCATCACCCTCCAATCTTCGGGAATCTTCGCAATGAACCGCTTTTTCGGCATCGGGCTGCTTGCGCTCACGGGCGGCCTTCTGGGTTGCCAGGCCCCGACCCCCATACGCTTTCACACGCTGGCATCGCCCATAGCCCAACCGGCGGTCCATTCGACAGCCCAACCGGCAGCCTCAGCGCCCCCGGCCGCGACCTCCGCCGCATCGCCCCCCTTCCTCATCGACGTGCTGCCCGTCGGCATACCGGCGCAGCTGGATACGTCCCAACTGCTGGTGCGCCAGGGCGACAGCACCGTCGTCGCCCTGAATGACGAGCGCTGGATCGGCCCGTTTGCCGACGAAGCGCGCAGCGCACTGTCGGCACAGTTGACGCAACGCCTTGGCACGACCGACGTCGCAGGGCTGGCGCCCCCCAAGGGCAGGCCGGTCCTGCGCATCAAGGTGCAGATCCGCCGCTTCGATGCCTGGCCTGGCCAACAGGTGCAACTCGATGCGGACTGGAGCCTGGGGTTCGCGGACGAGCCCAATGGCGCGCGTTTGGTGTGCAGCACGCGGCAAGTGGTGCCCGCCGGCCCCGCCTATCCCCAGGTGGTACAGGCGCAGCAAAGCGCACTGGCCGATCTCGCCGCGCAGCTGGCAGACAGCGCCAGGCATTGGACGAATTCACGTACCGCGCAATGTTTGCCCCTGGAGTCTGGGCGACAGAAGGCGCCATAGCGAAACGGGTGCGCCCGCTTTGAAGGCAAGGCACTTTGCCCGCACGGCTTAGCGCCGACCGCCGCGCAGGCTGAAAGCCCTCAGCCCAAGGTCAGCCCAAGGGTGCAGGCACTGGCGCCGAACGGGCCTGCTCGAAGCGCGCGGCCAGCTCCTTGCGCAGGGTCTTGCGCATGACGGCCGCATTCCAGCGGCGGTGCTCGTCCGTTGTGGACGGCGACAGCCGGGGCACCTGCACGGGCTTGCGCGCCTCGTCCACCGCCACCATCGTGAAAAAGCAGCTGTTCACATGCCGCACCACCTGCGAGCGAATGTCTTCGGCCACCACCTTGATGCCCACCTCCATCGACGACGAGCCCGTGTAGTTGACGCTGGCCAGAAACGTCACCAGCTCGCCCACATGGATGGGCTGCAGAAACATCACCTGGTCCACGCTCAGCGTGACCACGTAGCAGGCCGAATAGCGGCTGGCGCACGAATACGCCACCTGGTCGAGCAGCTTGAGAATGGCGCCGCCGTGCACGTTGCCCGAAAAATTGGCCATGTCGGGGGTCATCAGCACGGTCATGCTGAGCTGGTGGGATGGGATGTTCATGCTCTGATTTTAAAAGCCCGCCCGCGCTCACCGGGCAAAATTGCCGTTTCCGCTTCCACCCCCATCACCCCCGTGCCCATTCCTTTTTACGACGCCATCGTCATCGGCGCCGGCGCCGCCGGCCTGTTCTGCGCCGCCCAGGCCGGCCAGCGCGGCCTGAACGTTTTGCTCATCGACCACGCCGACAAGGTGGCCGAGAAGATCCGCATCTCGGGCGGCGGGCGCTGCAACTTCACCAACCGCGACCTCGACCCCTCGGCGCCGCACAAACACTTCGTGGGGCAAAACCCGCAATTCTGCCGCTCGGCGCTGTCGCGCTACACGCCTGCGGACTTCATCGCGCTGGTGCAAAAGCACGGCATCGCCTTTCATGAAAAGCACAAGGGCCAGCTGTTTGCCGACCGCTCGGCCGAGGACATCATCGCCATGCTGCTGGCCGAGTGCGCGGCGGGTGGCGTGACCCGCTGGCAGCCTTGCGGTGTAAAAAATATAGTGTTTTTGGCCTCAAGTGCAGATCCATCAAGCGCTGGCAGCTATCAAATTGATACCGACCGGGGCCCGGTGCGGGCGCACTCGCTGGTGATTGCCACGGGCGGGCTGTCCATTCCCAAGATCGGCGCCACCGACTTTGGCTACCGGCTCGCGCAGCAGTTCAACGTCCCGCTCATCGAGCGCCGTCCGGGCCTGGTGCCGCTGACCTTTGACGGCGCGGGCTGGGCGCCCTATGCGCAGCTGGCCGGGCTGGCGCTGCCGGTGCAGATCAGCACGGGGGCCAAGAAAAATCGCATGGCCTTTGACGAAGACCTGCTGTTCACCCACCGGGGGCTGTCGGGCCCTGCGGTGCTGCAAATCTCCAGCTACTGGCAAGAGGGCACACCGCTGGCCATCAACCTGGCGCCCACGGTCGATTTGCCCGCTGCGTTGGCGCAAGGCAAGGCCCGCTCAAAGAAGCTGATTGCCAACGAGCTGGCCACGCTGGTCCCCAGCCGTCTGGCCGATGCCTGGGCGGGGCGCGAGGCCGACTGGCAGCGGCCCATCAACGAGGCCAGCGACAAGGCGCTAGCCCGTCTGGCCGAGCAGCTGGCGCGCTGGGAGCTGACGCCCACCGGCACCGAGGGCTACAAAAAGGCCGAGGTCACACTGGGCGGCGTGGACACGCGCGTGCTGTCGCAGCAGACCATGGAGTGCAAGACGCAGCCGGGCCTGTACTTCATCGGCGAAGTGGTGGACGTGACGGGCTGGCTGGGCGGCTACAACTTCCAGTGGGCCTGGGCCAGCGCCCATGCATGCGCCCAGGCGCTGCCAATGGCGGAGGCCATGGCGCACTGACAAGTCAACGCTCCGTCAAGCGGCCGCCAGCACCTCGCGCACCGGCACTCCCGACGGCCAGTGCTGGCAGGCCCAGGCCTCAAGCTCTGGCACCGGCAGCGGGCGGCTGAAGTGGTAGCCCTGCAGCTCCTCGCAGTCCAGCGCGCTCAGCACCTGGGCCGTGGCCAGGTCTTCGACGCCCTCGGCCACGATCTTGAGGCCCAACGTATGGCCCAGGGCGATGATGGCGCGGGTGATGGCCATGTCGGCGGGGTTGGTCAGCATGTCGTGCACAAAGGACTTGTCCACCTTGAGCCGGTCGACGTCGAAACGCTTGAGGTAGGCCAGGCTGGAATACCCCGTGCCAAAGTCGTCGATGGACAGCTGCACGCCCAGCAGCTTGAGCGCCGCCAGCTGCAGCTCGGACGCATGGGCGTTGTCCATCAACTGGGACTCGGTGATCTCCAGCTCCAGCCGGTGGGCGGGCATGCCGGTGCGGGCCAGCAGCGCCTCGATGTCGGTCACCAGCGATGGGTCGGACATCTGCGCGGCCGACAGGTTGACCGAGATCGACACCTGGGCCAAGGGGTGTAGCGCCACGGCGTCGCCCGGGCCCGGGTCTAGCGCCAGGTTTTGCCAGCGCACCCACTGCTCGCAGGCCTGCTGCAGCACCCAGCTGCCAATGGCGCGGATCATGCCGGTCTCTTCGGCGATGGGGATGAATTCGCTGGGCGGGATGGCGCCCAGCACCGGGCTGGTCCAGCGCAGCAGGGCCTCCACGCCCAGCAGCTGGGCGCCTTTGGCGCTCAGGCGGGGCTGGTAGTGCAGGCTCAGTTCGTTGCGCTCCAGCGCACGGCGCAGGTGCTGCTCCATGGTCTGGCGGGCCACGGCGCGCTGGTCGGTCTCCATCGAATAGAACCGCGCCATGTCGCGCCCGGTGGTCTTGGCCTCGTACATGGCGGCGTCGGCGCGGCGCATGAGTTCGTCGATGTCGCTGCCGTCCTCGGGGTACACGGCGATGCCCACGCTGCAGGACACGTTCAGCTCGTGCCCTTCCACCGGATGGCTCTGGCGGATGAGCGGGATCAGCCGCCGCTCCACCAGCTGCTGCACATCCTCGCGCCCTGTCACGTCACGCATCACCACCACGAACTCATCGCCCCCCAGGCGGCTCACGGTGTCGCGGCTGCGCACGGCCTGGGTAAGGCGCGCCGCCACCGAGCGCAGCAGGCCGTCGCCAATGTGGTGGCCCAACGTATCGTTGATGGCCTTGAAGCGGTCCAGGTCGATGAACAGCACGGCCACCTTTTCGCCCGTGATGGGCGCCTGCGCCAGCGCCAGCTGCAGGCGCTGCACGCACAGTGAACGGTTGGGCAGCTCGGTGAGCACGTCGTGGTGGGCCAGAAACTGGATGCGCTCCTCGCTGCGCTTGCGGTCGGTGATGTCGATGGCAATGCCGATGTGGTTGGCCACGCCTGCACTGTTGTCATGGCCCTTGCCCTCGCGCACGGCCGACACCATGAGCCAGGCCGGATAGGTCTCGCCCGAACGGCGGCGAAACCGCACCTCGCCCTGCCAGGACTCCTTGTCGAGCATGGTGCGCTGGATCTGCGCCGACAGCGGCTCGGCGCCCGCCTCGTCCAGCAAAAAGCCCAGGTCCTCGCCGATGACTTCGTAGAAGTCGTAGTGCGTGCTGCGGCAGAACGCCTTGTTCACGCTGATGATCTGCTGCTCGGCGTTCATGATGATGATGCCCTCCGACGAGGCCTCGAACACCTTGGCCCACAGCTCCAGGCGCTGCTCCATCACCTTGAGCACGTTGATGGGCGTGAACGCCGTGAGCACCGAGTCGCGCCCCTGGAACTGCAGGCGCCGCGCCGACAGCACGGCCCACGATGGCTCGGGGCTGCCCTTCCAGCGCACTTCAAATTCATCAACCGAGCCATGGTCCGCCAGGCGCTGGAAGAAGCGCGCACGCACGCCAGGCTCCAGCCCAACGGCCCAGGGGTCGGTCTTTCGGCCGCCCAGCCAGTGGGCGGCGGGCGCGTTGAAGTGCAACACCTCATGCTCGGGCACCGAGGTGACGACCATGGGGATAGGGAAGGCCTCCACCAGCTCGCGCTGGGCCTCGGCCGCGCGGGCGCTGGCGGCCAGCTCCTGCTGCAGCAGGCGTTCGCGGTCGAGCTGGGCCAGCATTTCGTTGAAGGCCGTGACCAGGCGGCCAATCTCGTCACGGCTGACCCAGTGCGCGCGCAGCGTGTGGTCGCCGCTCTTGCGCACCTCGTCGGCCACGCGGGCCAGCTGCTGCAGCGGCTTGGCAATCTGCCGGGCCACCAGCGTCACCAGGCTCAGGATGCAGCCCAGCAGCACCAGCGCCGTGCCCAGGTGCAGCCACATGCGGGCAAACAGGCTGTCTACGCGCTGGTTCAGCAAACGCTCCAGGTCCACAATGCCCACCGACCAGGCATCGTGCAACGCACCCAGCACCAGGGCCTCCTGCACGCCCACCTGCGCCACCGTCAGGCGTGACTCGCCCGAAGCAATACCTTGCAGCAGTGCCTGAAAGCCCTCTTGTGCCGCCTTCAGCGCCTCGCGCTGGCGTACCAGCGCGGCGCGCATCTCGGGCGATCCGGCAATGAAGGCCTGGTTGTAGTCCGACTCGATGCCCAGCATCACCGCATCCAGCCGCCCCACCAGCGTCAGCAGCTCCGATGACCACTGCGGCCCGCGCCGCGACGGCGCCGCGTTCAAAAAACTGACGGTGTCATGCACCGCCTGCAGCAGCTCGGGAAACCGCAGCACCACCAACGACATGACGTAGTAGCTGTCCAGGTCTGGGTCCAGGATCAGGTTGGACTGGTTGCCCACGGTGGTGAGCAGCTCGCGCCCCTCGCGCAGCAGCTGGCTGCGCAGGTGGGTGAGCGACTGCCCATCACCGCCCGCACCACCCTCGGCTGCGCGCCCCACCAGCGCTTTCAACGCCGAACCAAAGCGCTGCCCGGCATCGGCCGTGCGCAGTTGCTCGTCGTGTGCCGCACGCACAGTGTCCAGCCGGGTCAGTACATCGGCCACCAGCGGTGGCTGCTGCGATGCGTCCAGAAACTGCCCCATCAGCCCGTCGCGCACCACGGCGGCATAGGTGGTGCCCACCACTTCCTTGCGCGTGAAGTCAATGGCCAGGTATTTTTCGTGAATCAGGATGCTGGAGACGTAGATCACCGCCGTCAGATCCAGCAGATAGATGAGCATGAGCTTGCGGCCCACACTGAGTCGGCCCAGCCAACCCGATACGCGGTGCGTGAATGCCATGGTGTCTGCGGCGGGAGCCGCCCGGGCAGCTGGCCAGGGCACCCCACCGATGAATAAGAGTGTTACAGCATGAAGCAACTTCCGCGCCATTGCAGCGCCGCCCGCGAGATGCCATCCTGGCGCGGTGTCTGCGGACCGACGGGCGGCCCTTGTACAGGCGCGGATAAAGGCTATAATCTCCGGCTTTGCTGGCAATGCCCCGTCGGCCAAATACTAGTTACAGACGGGGAAACCGCTTTGTACGGACTTGAGGCCCGATCTCCCCAAGCCCCTCTGCAGGCACCATTTGGAAAACATTAGCTAATGACTACGATCCGCGTAAAAGAAAACGAACCCTTTGACGTTGCACTGCGCCGCTTCAAGCGCACCATTGAAAAGCTCGGCCTGCTGACCGACCTGCGCGCCCGCGAGTTCTATGAAAAGCCCACCGCCGAGCGCAAGCGCAAGAAGGCCGCCGCCGTGAAGCGCCACTACAAGCGCGTTCGCAGCATGCAACTGCCCAAGAAGATGTACTGATCTTCGGACCCCAAGCCTGCTTGGGTCCCAAAACCCGCGCTAGGGACGCCAAGCGCGGGTTTTTGTTTTTTCGGGTTTGCCAAAAGGCTTTCTGGCGTCGTTGCAACGCCTTGCCGTAGCTGGACTACTGTCTGCGGCGTTGCGCCTAGCCAGAAAACCTTTTGGCAAACCCTGTCCCTTCCACCCTCTTTCTGAAGGAAGCCGCCATGAGCCTCAAAGACCAGATCACCGAAGACATGAAAACCGCCATGCGCGCCAAGGACAGCGAGCGCCTGGGCACCATCCGCCTGCTGCAGGCCGCGATGAAGCAAAAGGAAGTGGACGAACGCGTCGTGCTGGACGATGCGGCCATCGTCGCCATCGTGGACAAGCTCATCAAGCAGCGCAAGGACAGCATCACCGCCTTTGAAGGCGCGGGCCGCCAGGACCTGGCCGACAAGGAAAAATCCGAAATGGCCGTGCTGCAGGCCTACCTGCCCGAGCGCATGTCGGCCGATGAAACCCTGACCGCCGTGAAAGCCATCGTGGCCGAGCTGGGCGCTGAACTTGGACGCGGTGTGGGCCCCGGCGACATGGGCAAGGTGATGGGCGTGGTCAAGACCCGCCTGGCCGGCAAGGCCGACATGGGCCAGGTCTCGGCGGCTGTGAAGGCCGCGCTGGCGGGCTGATTGATGGAGATAACCCCGGCTGGCCACACAACGGTCGGTATTATTTTGATAGCTGCCAGCGCTTGCTAGACAAGGGCTAGCGGCTATTTTCGCTTTCATTTCGCGTGATCTGCAGCGCCTGCGCCGCCGCAGTCTGCGAACGCCATCACAGCGAGGCCGCACATGCCGGATCCGGGTCTGCGCAGCGTGCCAAGCTAGAGGTGAAAATCACCCGCGGCTTCCGGCTGATAAAGCACTTTGTCAATCCGGATATGGCAGGTTCGGTTCGGAATCCGCCAGCTGAAGGCATCGCCCTCCTTGTAGCCCAGGATCGCGGTGCCGATGCCGGAGCTCACCGACAGTTTCCCGGCACGTTCGTCCGCATCCTCTGGGTAAACCAGCGCAACTTCCACCTTCTCGTCGTCCACCTGCAGCAAGGCCTTGGAGTTCATCGTCACGACATCCTCCGCCACATTCCATGGATCGACGACGATGGCCCGCTCGATCTCATGCTCCAGCTCAAAAATATCCGAACCCCGTTCGAGCTCGACCAGGCTCCTGAGCCGGGCCTTGTCGATCTCGGTGATGTAGATATCCGAGGCATGAACTGCAGGGCTTTCGCGCAAGAGCCGCAGATAGCGCTCCGAGCTCATGACAAACGACTTCATCGCAGGCGTTTCGTTTTCCAGCAGAAAGCCGCTGTGCAGGAAGGCCTTGATGGATCGCCCGTTGTCCGGGTGGATTTTGGCGATGAGCTTCTCGGCCCGCATGTCGAAGAAGGCGAGCTTCATGCCTTCACGGATGGTGCTGGCGCCGAGCTTGCGGCCCCAGTTGTCGCGGTTGCCGACGACCAGGACCATTTCGCAGTCCGGCCCCGCCTTGACGAGGCGCACGAAGCCGATCGGCACGTCATGCCGGTCGTAGGCCATGAAGAACCGGCCGCCCTGGTTGAACAGATGGGTCAGGATCGGCAACTGGACCCGGCCGATGACCTGCTCGATGAATCGGGAGACATGGCGCGAATCGCTCAGGAAGCGGGTAACTTCCTCATCTTCCAACCAGTCCATCAGAGTGAGCGCATTGGCCCGAGTGATTTCGGGACACAGGGAAATGAAAGGCTTGTTCATCTTCACCACCTTTGGTTTCAAGAATGAAAGCCTTCCATGGCCGCGGCCATGACGGTTCTTTCGACGAACCGTGCATTTTACCGGGGTACGCGAGCGCGGCAGTTCGATGCTTTACAAAGCCCGTGCGTTGCGTGCCGCCAAGAGGCCCGCGCGCGGGGCGCACTGCCACGGTAGCGCTGCGGCCTCAGGGATTTCGACCTAATATTCAAGCCAAATCGGGCTCTAGCGCTTACCCATCAAGCGC
Organism: Acidovorax sp. JG5; assembly: GCF_017939685.1. NCBI lineage: Bacteria > Pseudomonadati > Pseudomonadota > Betaproteobacteria > Burkholderiales > Comamonadaceae > Acidovorax > Acidovorax sp. JG5. The sequence goes on along the minus strand of NZ_JAGKSE010000007.1, from coordinate 114,614 downwards.
TGACAGCTATCAAAACAAAAGCAGCCCAAAGGCTGCTTCTGCGGTGAAGAGCGTGGCAGAGCGAAGGCTCAGCTGCCCGCCACCTTCATGCGGTTGACCAGGATGGAGCCCACCGTCTTGGCCCCGTAGTTGTAGGCATCTGCGCCCACGGCCTCAATGCCCTTGAGCATGTCCTTGAGGTTGCCAGCGATGGTGATTTCGTGCACCGGGAAGGCGATTTGGCCGTTTTCCACCCAAAAACCGCTGGCGCCGCGCGAGTAGTCGCCCGTCACATAGTTCACGCCCTGGCCCATCAGCTCCACCACAAACAGGCCCGTGCCCAGCTTTTGCAGCATGGCGTCGAGGTTGTCGCTGGCTTGCGTGAGGCGCGAGGTCATCACCAGGTTGTGCGAGCCACCGGCGTTGCCCGTGGTCTTCATGCCCAGCTTGCGCGCCGAGTAGCTGCTGAGGAAATAGCCCTGCACGCGCCCGCCCTGCACCACCTTGCGCGGCGCCACGCGCACGCCCTCTTCGTCAAAGGGCGAGCTGCCCTTGCCGCGCGGCACAAAGGGGTCTTCCAGAATGTCGATGTGCTTGGGGAAGACCATCTTGCCCAGCGAGTCGAGCAGAAAGCTGCTCTTGCGATACAGCGCGCCGCCGCTCACGGCCTGCACAAAACCGCCCAGCAGGCCTGCGGCCAGCGTGGATTCAAACAGCACCGGGCATTGCGTGGTGGGGATCTTGCGGCTGCCCAGGCGGCTCAAGGCGCGCTGCGCGGCGTAGCGGCCCACGGCCTCGGGCGAGGCCAGTTCGGCGGCGTCGCGCATGGAGCTGTACCAGGCGTCGCGCTGCATCTCGGCATTGCGGCCGGGCAGCGAGGCGATGGGCGACACCGAAAAGCTGTGGCGCGAGCTGGCATAGCCACCGCGAAAGCCGCGCGTGTGCGCGCTGAAAAAATGGCTTTGCTGGGCCGACACGCCCGCACCCTCGCTGTTGGTGATGCGGCGGTGGGTCTTGAGGGCTGCGGCCTCGCACTCCATGGCCAGGTGGGCCGCCTGCTCGCTGTCGATGGCCCAGGGGTGGAACAGGTCCAGGTCGCGGTGGGAATCGGGTGGCGCAATGTCGTCGGCATCGGGCAGACCGGCCATGGGGTCTTCGGCGGTGAAGCGGGCGATGTCGTAGGCGGCCTGCACGGTCTGCTCGATGGCCTTGTCCGAGAAGTCGGAGGTGCTGGCGTTGCCGCGGCGGTGGCCGATGTAGACCGTCACGCCCAGCGACTTGTCGCGGTTGCGTTCCACGTTCTCCAGCTCGCCCTTGCGCACGCTGACCGACAGGCCGCAGCCCTCGGACGCCTCGGCGCCCGCATCGGTGGCGCCCAGCTTCTTGGCGTGGGCCAGCGCGCGGTCCACCAGGCCTTCAAAGAACGGGCGGCTGTAGCTGAAACCGCGTTCCGGAGCGGAAGATTGGGCAGCGGCGGGGGCGGTGGCCGCAGTGCCGGAAGCGCGCGCGGCGCGATTGGAGGGTTTGTTCATAGCGGCGGCTATGATACTTGCCGCTGTGGTGCGCGCTGCGCCACCTCTCTCTTTGCCCCCACCCATGTCACGCAAACCCAAAAAAGGCTACTTTGTGCGAGGCCAGTTCGTTGCCGAAGGCAGCGAAATGGACATTCAGCTCAAGGCCGAACTCAAAGGCACGCCCGATGCCAGCCGCACCGATCTCAAGCGCGAAAGCGATGAGCTGCAAGACCTGGGCAAAGAGCTTTTGAGCCTGCGCACCGACCTGTTCGAAGCCGTGGGTCTGCCCGACAAGCTGGTGGACGCGCTGGCCGAGGCCAAGCGCATCACCAACTTCGAGGGCAAGCGCCGCCAGATGCAATATGTGGGCAAGCTCATGCGCAAGCTCGAACCCGAACTGGTGCAAGCGGCACGCCAAGCGCTGGAAGAGCAGCACAAGGGCTCGGCCAGCGAAAAGCTGTCGCTGCACCTGGCCGAGCACTGGCGCGACCGGCTGATTGCCGATGACGAAGCCCTGGCCCCCTGGATGGCCGAGCACCCCGACACCGACACGCAGCAGCTGCGCGCCCTGGTCCGCCAGGCGCGCAAGGATGCAACGCCGGCTGGCAAGACCGCCAATGTGCAGGTCTCGCAGGGCCTGGCCCCGCGCAAGGGCCGGGCCTACCGCGAGCTGTTCCAGCTGGTGCGCGAGCACCTGGGCGGCGCGGCCGGTGCAGAAGAAGAAATGCCCGAGGGCGAAGACGGCGACGACGAGGCCCGCGATGACTGAACCGCGCCACGACCCGGTCAAGATCGGCATCGTCTCGATCAGTGATCGCGCCAGCACCGGCGTGTATGAAGACAAGGGCCTGCCCGCCCTGCAGGACTGGCTTAACCGCGCCCTGCTCAACCCCGTCACGTTCGAGCCCCGCCTGATCCCCGACGAACAGGACACCATCAGCGCCACGCTGATCGCGCTGGTGCAGGAGGGCTGCAGCCTGGTGCTGACCACTGGCGGCACCGGCCCCGCCCTGCGCGACGTGACGCCCGAGGCCACGCTGGCCGTGGCGCACAAGGAGATGCCGGGCTTTGGCGAGCAGATGCGCCAGATCTCGTTGCGCTTCGTGCCCACCGCCATCCTCTCGCGCCAGGTGGCCGTGGTGCGCGACCAGAGCCTCATCATCAACCTGCCCGGCCAGCCCAAGGCGATTGCCGAAACGCTGGAAGGCCTCAAGGATGCGACCGGCGCGCAACTCGTGCCGGGCATCTTTGCCGCCGTGCCCTACTGTGTGGACCTGATTGGCGGGCCTTACCTGGAAACGCGCGACGCGGTCTGCAAAGCCTTTCGGCCCAAATCGGCGGTGCGCACGCGCTGAGAGGCGGTGAATCTTTTTCACATACCCGAGCAGCCCACTCAGGCGCCGCTGCGCCGCAGACATGTGGTCAGAGTAAGGTGAGTTCTTCACTCAATGGAGACCCCCATGACCGCCATGATGAAAGCCGCTGTTTTTGTTGAAAAAGGCCGCATCGAGCTGGCCGACAAGCCCATCCCCGACGTCGGCCCCAACGATGCGCTGGTGCGCATCACCACCACCACCATCTGCGGCACCGACGTGCACATCCTCAAGGGCGAATACCCCGTGGCCAAGGGCCTGACGGTGGGGCATGAACCCGTGGGCGTAATCGAAAAACTGGGCAGTGCCGTGCAGGGCTACACCGAGGGCCAGCGCGTGATTGCGGGCGCCATCTGCCCCAACTTCAACTCGTATGCCGCGCAGGATGGCGCACCCTCGCAAGACGGCAGCTACCTGGTGGCGCGCGGCCTGTGCGGCTGTCACGGCTACAAGGCCACGGCCGGCTGGCGCTTTGGCAACCTGATCGACGGCACCCAGGCCGAATATGTGCTGGTGCCCGACGCGCAGGCCAACCTGGCGCCCATCCCCGACGGCCTGACCGACGAGCAGGTGCTGATGTGCCCCGACATCATGTCCACCGGCTTCAAGGGCGCCGAGAACGCCAACATCCGCATCGGCGACACGGTGGTGGTGTTCGCGCAGGGGCCGATTGGCCTGTGCGCCACGGCGGGCGCGCGCCTGCTGGGCGCCACCACCATCATCGCGGTGGATGGCAACGACCACCGCCTGGGCATCGCCAAGAAGATGGGCGCCGACGTGACGCTGAACTTCCGCAACGTGGACGTGATTGACGAGGTGATGAAACTCACCGGCGGCAAGGGCGCCGACAGCTCCATCGAGGCGCTGGGCACCCAGGCCACGTTTGCGCAGGCCATGAAGGTGCTCAAGCCCGGCGGCACGCTGTCGAGCCTGGGCGTGTATTCCGAAGACCTGACCATCCCGCTGGCGCAGTTTGCTGCCGGCCTGGGCGACCACACCATCCGCACCGCGCTGTGCCCCGGCGGCAAAGAGCGCATGCGCCGCCTGATGAACGTGGTGGCATCGAGCCGCCTCGACCTGGGCGTGCTGGTCACGCACCACTACAAGCTCAACGACATCGTGGCGGCCTACGACCTGTTCTCCCACCAGCGCGACGGGGTGCTGAAGGTGGCGATCAAGCCGTTTTGAACCGCGACTGAACCGCGGCCAACACCCTACTTGCCCACGAGGTCGTTGAGCTTGCCCGCCTCGAACTGCTCCTTGAGCGCCGCGCCATCGGGCACGCAATCGCCCGTCTTGACGCACTCGGACAGCTTCTCGATGGCCTGCCACAGCAGCGCGATCTGGTGCTCTTGCGAGGAAGCGTTGTCGATCAGGCCGCGCATGGCCTGCGACAGCGGGTCGTCCTCTTGCGTGATGCCATAGGCCGTGAACTTGCGCGCCTGGTGCGGCTCGGTCACGTCGGCGCTGTGGCCTTCCTTGGACGGGATGATGCGCGCCGGAATGCCCACCGCCGTGGCCCCCGCCGGCACGGGCTTGATGACCACGGCGTTGCTGCCGATTTTTGCGCCGTCGCCCACCTCAAAGCCGCCCAACACCTTGGCACCGGCGCTCACCACCACATCGCGGCCCAGCGTGGGGTGGCGCTTGGCGCCCTTGTAGAGCGAGGTGCCGCCCAGCGTGACGCCCTGGTAGATGGTGCAGCCGTCGCCGATTTCGGCCGTCTCGCCCACCACCACGCCCATGGCATGGTCGAAAAAAACACGTTCACCCAGCTTGGCACCCGGATGGATCTCGATGCCCGTGAACCAGCGCGCGCAATGCGAGATGAAGCGCCCCAGCCACTTGAAGCCATGGCCCCAGCACCAGTGCGCCGGGCGGTGCAGCCACACCGCGTGCAGGCCGGGATAGCAGGTAATCACCTCCCAGGTACTGCGCGCCGCAGGGTCGCGATCAAGGATGCACTGGATGTCGGAACGCAGGCGGGCAAACATGGCTTGGTTGTTTTTGGAATATGGAAATGCAGTCTAGCGCTTTGCCTGTGCCGTCTCGAGCATGGCTTTGGCGACACCACGCAGGATGTGGATTTCTTCCGGGCTCAGTTGCGCGCGGTTGAAAAGCTGGTTCAGGCGCGGCATGAGCTTCTTGGGCGCGGAGGGGTCAAGAAAACCGATGCCGGTGAGCGCCTGCTCCCAGTGGGCCAGCATGCCGGCCACCTGTGCGGCATCGGCCTGCACGCGGGCGGGGGTGGCATTTTGCACGGCAAAACCACCCAGCGCCTGGCGCCACTCATAGGCAATCACCTGGATGGCGGCACCCAGGTTGAGCGAGCCAAACCCCGGGTTGGTGGGAATGGAAAGCGCCACATGGCAGCGGTACACATCCTCGTTGGCCATGCCAAAACGCTCGGAGCCGAACAGAAAGGCCACACCCGATGGAGCCGCCGCAGCCTCGACATTTGAAGCGTTTTTGGCCTCTAGCGCTTGCCCATCCAGCGCAAGCTGCTCTTTTTTCAATACCATTTCAAAATGCGCCCGGGGGCTGGCCGTGGGCGGCCCAAAGTCACGCGGCGTCATGGCGGTGGCGCACAGGTGGCTCATGCCGTCCAGGGCTTCATCGAGCGTGGCGACGATGCGGGCGTTTTCCAGCACATCCAGGGCACCGCTGGCGCGCTGGATGGTTTCCTCGCGCCGCAGCACGTTGGGCCAGCGCGGCGCCACCAGCACCAGGTCGTCAAAACCCATGGTTTTCATGGCGCGGGCGGCAGCGCCCACATTGCCGGCATGGCTGGTTTGAATAAGGATGAAACGGGTACGCATGGAAAAATCAGAGAGGAACGGCGGGCCACCGGGGCATGCGCCATTGTCGCCGCTGGCCGGGCCGGGCTCCCGCCAGCAGGCCGCCAGAAGGCCGCCCGGAGCACAGCGGGTAGAATCTCTCCCCTTGTCGCCGCATCGTCGGTCCAGGCCTTGCACTTCGGCCCCTGTCCTTCTCTCACAATCTATGTCGACCAATCTGCACCCCATGCTCAACGTGGCCATCAAGGCCGCACGCGCCGCCGGCGCCATCATCAACCGCGCGGCCCTGGACGTGGAATCGGTGCGGATCTCGCAAAAGCAGATCAACGACTTCGTGACCGAAGTGGACCACGCGTCCGAAAAAATCATCATCGAGACGCTGCTCACGGCCTACCCCGGCCACGGCATCCTGGCCGAAGAATCGGGCAGCGAATACGGCGCCAAGGATTCCGAGTTTGTCTGGATCATCGACCCGCTGGACGGCACCACCAACTTCATCCACGGCTTTCCCGTCTATTGCGTCAGCATTGCGCTGGCCGTGCGCGGCAAGATTGAGCAGGCCGTCATTTACGACCCCTCGCGCAACGACCTGTTCACGTCCACCAAGGGCCGCGGCGCCTATCTGAACGAGCGCCGCATCCGCGTGAGCAAGCGCACCCAGCTCAAGGACTGCCTGATCTCCACCGGCTTTCCCTTCCGCCCGGGCGACAACTTCAAGAACTACCTGAACATGATGAGCGACGTGATGCAGCGCACGGCCGGCCTGCGCCGCCCCGGCGCCGCCGCGCTCGACCTGGCCTATGTCGCCGCAGGCTTCACCGACGGTTTCTTTGAAACCGGCCTGTCGATCTGGGACGTGGCGGCCGGCTCGCTGCTGGTCACCGAAGCCGGTGGCCTGGTGGGCAATTTCACGGGCGAGGCCGACTTTCTGGAGCAGCGCGAATGCATGGCCGGCAGCCCGCGCATCTATGGCCAGTTGGTGCCGCTTCTGGGCAAATACAGCAAGTTCGCCAGCGCAGGCGACAAGGCCGCCGTGCGCCAGGCGGCTGAGGCAGACGCACCGGCAAACGCTGAGGCCGATGTGGCTGGGGATGTGGACGCCAACGCATCCGCAGCCATCCCACAGGCCGACGCCCCCAAGAGCGACAACGCGCCGTTCTAACGCCGGACACGCATTCGCGTTCAATCACTCCATACCGTTCACGCTGAGCCCCCTCCCCCTGGAGCGGGATCACGCAGGGTCCGGGTACTTCTGGGCGATGCGGCGAAAGTCTTCGGCGAGGTCTACAAAGGCGTCCACCATGTCGGGGGCGAAATGCGCGCCTTTGCCCCGGACGATGATGCCGCAGGCCTGGTCGTGCGAGAAGGCGGGCTTGTAAACACGCTTGCTGATCAGCGCGTCATACACGTCGGCCACGGCCATGAGCCGGGCAGACACGGGAATGGCGTCCCCCGCCAGCCCCTCGGGGTAGCCTGAGCCATCCCACTTTTCCTGGTGGCTGTAGGCGATTTCCTTGGACACGCTGAGAAACGCCACGCGCATGCCCAGCCGGCGCTCCGCATCCTCAATGGCATTGCGGCCCAGCGTGGTGTGGGTTTTCATGATTTCAAACTCTTCCACCGTGAGCTTGCCGGGCTTGAGCAGGATATGGTCGGGAATGCCGATCTTGCCGATGTCGTGCAGCGGGGCCGACTTGTACAGCAGCTCGATCATGCGGTCATTGAGCAGGTGCTCGAAGCGCGGGTGGTGGCGCAGCCGCTCGGCCAGGGTTTTGACATACAGCTGGGTGCGGCGGATGTGGTTGCCGGTTTCGTTGTCGCGAGTTTCGGCCAGCGAGGTCATGGCCATGATGGTCACGTCCTGGATGGCCTGCACCTCCAGCGTGCGCATGGCCACTTCGCGCTCCAGGTAGGCGCTTTTGTCGCGCAGAAAATCGGCCGTGGCCTTGAGCGCCAGGTGGGTGTTGACGCGCGCCAGCAAAATGGCCGGGCTGATGGGCTTGGTGATGTAGTCCACGGCCCCCAGCGCCAGGCCCGCCCGCTCGTCGTCGGGTTCGGAGCGTGCGGTCAGAAAGATCACCGGAATGTCCCGCGTGGCCGACCCGGCCTTGAGGCGCCGACACACTTCATGGCCGTCCATGTCCGGCATCATGATGTCGAGCAAGATCAGATCGGGCGGCGCGCCAGACTGCGCAATCTTGAGCGCCTTCTCGCCATGATTGGCCACCTTGACCAGAAAATGCTCGCGCAGCAGGCTGCCCATCAGGGTGAGGTTTTCCGGTGTGTCGTCCACCACCAGCACCGTGGCGATGGGTTTTTCCACATACTGCGCGAGGCTGGAATAAGAAGGCGCGTTTTCCATGGTCTTTCCCTCAGGTGCGCGCTCAAGGCGGGGCATCCGTTGGCGGCGTTGGCACGGGGTTGATTGTGGCCAACATGTCCAGCGCCTTTTCAAAATCGTAATTGCCAGCATGTTCTGCAACCGTCCGAAAGGCATCGCCAAGCAACGCATCAAGCACAGTCACATTGTGTTTCAAATATTCAACCGCTGCTGGATCGTCCCGCGCCAGCAGGCTGCGCAGCTGCGCGAGCGTCTGGTGCGCCTCCTGGTGCGCCACCTGGGGCACCGGATTCGACGCAGAAGAGGCGCGTTGCTGCCACGCCTGCAGTCCTTCCAGCAACGGCTGCAGGTGAACGGCCAGCGTATCGACCCGCGCGTGCAATGCCGACACCGCGTCAGCCTGCCTCAACCCGTGTTCCAGCGCCTGCGCCGCATCGGAAACACCGGTGGCGCCGATGTTGGCGGCAACCGATCGCAAGGTGTGGGCCAGCCGCTCTGCCAGCGGCATCTGGCCCGCTGCCAGGGCCTCCCGCACCCGGTGCACCGCCAGGCCCTGCCCCGCGCAGAACCGGCGCAGCAGATCGGCATAGAGCGCCGGCTTGCCCAGCGCGCGCTGCAGGCCCAGGGCCGTATCGAGCCCCGGCACCGACAGTGAGGCTATCTGCTCGGACAGGGGCGCCGGTGCGGCCACACCCGGCGCTACCCCACCGGCGCTGGCCGGTTGACCCAGCGCCGGGCGCGGGCGAATCCACCGCGCCAGCGCCGCCCACAGCACGGCCGGCTCGATGGGTTTGGCCACATGGTCGTTCATGCCGGCGGCAAAACACCGCTGGCGGTCGGCCTCCAGGGCATTGGCAGTCATGGCGACGATGGGCAGGCGGGCATGGCGCGGGTCGGCGCGCAGCCGCCGAGTGGCCGTTTCGCCGTCCATCACGGGCATCTGCATGTCCATCAGCACCACGTCGTAATGGGCGCTGTCCAGCTTTTCGATGGCGACCTGCCCGTTGTCTGCAACGTCCACCTCGAAACCGGCATCGCGCAGCAACTCCACCGCCACCAGCTGGTTGAGTTCGTTGTCCTCGACGAGCAACACACGCGCCCCCCGAATCGCCTCGGGCAACACATCGCTATCGGGCGCGGGGCCAGGCTCCTGGCGTTCAGCCAGTCCGGCGCCTTCCGTGGGATGCATCAAGGTGTCAAAAAGAACCGAGGCATTCACCGGCTTGATCAGCACGGCGTCGATGCCCTGCGCGCGCGCCGCGCGCATCACGTCTTCGCGCCCGTAGGCCGTGACCATCAGCATCTGCGGCACCTGCGCCAGGCCCAGGCTGCGGATATGCCCCGCCAGCTCAATGCCGTCCATGCCTGGCATGTGCCAGTCCAGCAGCAGCAGCCCGAACGGCTTTTGCTGCTGCATGGCGGTGCGCAGCACGTCCAGGGCCTGGGCGCCCGAATGCGCCTGCTGCACCTCAAAGCCCATGGACTGCAGCATGTCCGACAGCACCGTGGCGGCCGTGTGGTTGTCGTCCACCACCAGCACGCGGCGCCCGCGCATGCTGGTAGGCGGCTGCAGCCGGCGTGCCGGCGCCCCGCGCTCCAGCGGCAGCGTCACCCAGAAGGTCGAGCCCTTGCCCAACTCACTGCGCACGCCCACCTCGCCGCCCATCAGCTCGGCCAGGCTCTTGCAGATCGCCAAGCCCAGCCCGGTGCCGCCGTGGCGGCGCGTGGTGGACGGGTCGGCCTGCTGAAAACTCTGGAACAGTCGGCCCATCTGCTCGGGCGTGAGGCCGATGCCTGTGTCGCGCACCTCAAAGCGCAGCAGCACGCGCCGGGCATCCTGCTCGTGCACCCGCACGGCGATGCTGATCTCGCCGTGGTCGGTGAACTTGACAGCGTTGTTGGAAAAGTTGATGAGAATCTGCCCCAGTCGCAGGGAGTCGCCCACCAGATTGGCGGGCACATCGGCGGCCACATCGCAGACCAGTTCCAGCCCTTTGGCGCCGGCCTTGTAGCCCACCACATCAGTGACGCCTTCGAGCAAGCGGTCGAGCACAAAGGGGTGCTTTTCCACCTCTAGCTTGCCCGCCTCGATCTTGGAGAAATCGAGGATGTCGTTGATCACGCCCAGCAGGTGCTGGCCCGCCTGCTGGATCTTGCTCACATAGTCGTGTTGCCGGGCGTTCAGGCCCGACTTGAGTGCCAGGTGCGACATGCCGATGATGGCGTTCATGGGCGTGCGGATTTCATGGCTCATGTTGGCCAGAAAATTGGACTTGAGGGCCGCGTTTTCCTCTGCCATTTCCTTGGCCAGGCGCAGGTTTTGCTGTGCCTTCGTGCGGTCGGTGATATCGACAAAGGTACCAATGGCGCCACCCTGCGAGCCGTCCGGACGCAAAAACCCGTGCAACCAAAAGAGCATGTGGTGCACGCTGCCGTCGGCGAAGGGCAGGTCCACATCCTTGTGCACCGATTGCGTTCCCGTCATCACCGCACCCGCATCCGCATCAAACCGGGCCCGCTCCGCCGCCGTCAGAAACTGCAGGTCCAGCACAGTCTTGCCGATCAGGTCTTCGCGGCGCACGCCAAAGGCCTCTTCGTAGGCCACGTTGAACCCGATGTACCGCCCCTGGGCGTCCTTGTAGAAAAGCGGCACCGGAATGGCATCGATCAGGGCCTGCTGAAAGCCCAGTTGCTCCGCCACCTGCGCTTCGAGCTGCTTCTGGTCGTGGATATCCACATTGACCCCGACCACGCGCACGGCCTTTCCGGCGGCGTCGCGGACAATGCGGGCGGCCTCCAGAAACCAGCGCACCTCGCCATCGGGGCGCACGATGCGCCAGGAATTGCGCAGATAGGTTTCGGTGCCTGCCAGGCACTGATCAAAATAGGCACCGGCGCGCTCTCGGTCATCGGGATGCAGACAGGCCAGCCAGCCGGCACGCCCGTTGGGCTGGGTGCCCGCAGGCAAGCCAATCATTGCCACCAGTTTGTCCGACCAGACGATGGCGTCGCTCGCCAGATCGATGTCGTACACGCCCACCTTGCCAGCCTCCTGGGCCAGCTCCAGCCGTTCGGCGGCCTCGCGCATGGCCACCTCGGCCTGCCGCGCCTCGCTGATGTCTTCAATCACCCAGATCGACGCCGACTGGCAGCCCTCCATCTGCACACCGCGCCCGGACAGGCGCGCAACATACGTGCTGCCGTCCAGCCGGTAGAGCGTGGCATCTTCCCGCAGCGCCTGCCCCTGAGCCAGCCGGGGCACCACGCGCGCGATGAACTGCTCGGAATGGTGGGGGCCGCCGAACAAGGTGGATACGCTCTGCCCCAGCAAACCCGCCACCGTGCCACGCATCAGCTCCACAAACGCCGGATTGAACTGTTTGAACCGGCCATCGCACACCAGCAAGATGGGTGGTGCGTTGTCAAAAATGGCCGTTTGCTGCTCCAGCAGCTCGTTGAGCAGGCGCTCGCGGCGCTGCAGCTCGGCCTGGGCCTGCATGCGCTCGGTGACATCTTCGTGCAAGCCCACCATGCCAATGCGTTTGCCCCGTTTGTCGAACACCGGCGAAAGCGTGGCCTCGTCGTGGTAGATGCTGCCGTCCCGCCGCCGATTGACGAACTGCCCCTGCCAGGAATGCCCCGACAGCAAGGTGGACCACATCTGCTGGTACGTTGCGGGCGCAGTCTGGCCGCTGGCAACGATGGAGGGCTTTTTGCCGCGCACATCCCTCAGGGCATAACCAGTATTGCGCTCGTATTGCGGATTGACCCAGTCAATGCGCCCATCGCCATCGGTGATCACCACGGCCACCGGGCTGCTCTCCAGCGCGGCGCCCAGCAGGTGAAACCGCTCGCCCGCCGCAGCCACACGCTGGCGGCTGACCAGCAGGTCCCGCACCATGAGGCCCAGAAGGCTCAGGATCACAAAGGCCACACCGCCCACCTGCAGGCGCAGGGGCAGCGGCGTCAAGGCACTGACATCGTCCAGCGCCAGCAGTTGCCAGTCTCCGCCGGGGTCTTTCCAGTCAAGGGGGTGCCGCGCTACCGCATGGGTCACACCATTGATTTCCACCTGGTCCGCATCGGGAGAAAACGGCAGCGCCGAGGCCACGCCGTTGTCAAAATGCTGCCCCATCTGCCGGGACGCGCGAACAGCATCAATGCGCGCCTGGGTCAGCGGCGGGGTCATGGCAAACAACCATTCGGGCCGGGTCGCGGCAAAGGCCACACCCTGGGGGGACAACAGCAGCATGGGCAACCCGGCACTTGCGAGCTGCGCATCCACGGAGTCCAATCCCACCTTGGCCATCACCACACCAATGATGGTGCTGCTGAGCGAGTCGCTTTCGTACAGCGGCGCCGCGTAATACAGCCCGCGCTCTTTCGTGTTGCCGCCAATGGCGGCATACACATTCGCTGCGCCATGCACGGCCTGCTGGAAATAGGGGCGATACGCCAGATTGCCCCCCGTGAACCTGGACCCCGGGGTTTCATGGGCCACCACGGTGCCATCATGCGACATCACATAGATGCCATCGATCAAAAACCGGCCGCGCGCCACCGCCAGCCGGTTCAATGCCGCGCTGTCGTCCGGCGCCAGCACACCCATGGCTATGTCCTTGAGCAGTGGCTCGCTGAGCCCGAGCAGGGACACCGCCCCCAGCAACCCACCCCCTTGCACCTGCACCTTCAGTGCCTGCGCCGTCTGGTCCAGCAGCCGGGCGCGCTCCACACTGCGCTCTGACTCGCGCCAGCGCGCAGCCGCCTCCACCACCAGCCAGCTGCCCAGCAGCGCCACCGCCAGCACCAGCGCCCATCCCCGGGCCCAGCGGGCGTTGCGCTCCAGCACCCTCTCGAAAAAATGCGCGCCCTCGCCTATGCCGCGCATCATGCGCACTCTCCCGTCGACGCACGCTGGCGCGCCCGCGTTTCAATGCCCAGGGTGCAAATACGCATCGATGTTCTCCATGGGACCCGGCCGTCCAAACAAATAGCCCTGAAACTCTGCGCAACCATGCAGGCGCAAAAACGCCAGTTGCCCTGTGGTCTCCACCCCTTCGGCCACCACCTCCAGGTCCAGGCTCTGGGCCAGCGCCAGGATGGTGCGCACGATGGTCGCATCATTGGGGTCGGTCAGCACGTCGCGCACAAAGCTCTGGTCGATCTTGACCTGGTCGATCGGCAGCCGCTTGAGGTAGCCCAGGCTGGAGTAGCCGGTGCCAAAGTCGTCAAGTGAAAACCCCACGCCTTCGCGCTGGAGCTGCTCCATGCGCGCAATGGTGTCTTCGATGTCGCCCAGCAGCAGGCTTTCGGTGAGTTCGAGCTTGAGCCTGGCCGGGTTGGCACCGCAGTCTGCCAGCGTTTGCAGCACGCCGCTCACAAAGCCGGGCTGGCGAAACTGGCGCGCGCTGACGTTGACGGCGATCCAGAGGTGGCGGGTTCCCTCGTGTTCACCCCAGCGCTGCAACTGTGCACACGCGGTCTGCAGCACGAACTGCCCCAGCGGCAAAATCAATCCGGTCTGCTCGGCCAGGGGAATGAACTCGGCGGGGCCGACCATGCCGCGCACCGGGTGGCACCAGCGCACCAGCGCCTCGACACCCACCAGGCGGGCGTGGTGGTCCACCACAGGCTGGTAGTGCACGCGCAGCTCGCCGCGCGCCAGGCCCTGGCGCAGGTCAGCCTCCAGGTTGGAGCGGGCGTTGACCGCGGCCTGCATGTCCAGGTCAAAGAATCGCTGGGTGTTGCGGCCCGCGGCCTTGGCCTGGTACATGGCCAAGTCTGCCCGCTTGAGCAATTCGTCCACCGACAGGCGCTCGTCTCCAAACAAGGTGATGCCAATGCTGGGAGTGCTGTAGTGTTGCTGGCCGCCCAGATCAAAGGGCTGGTTCAGGCTGGCCAGCAGCTTTTCGGCAACGGCTTCCGCATGGCTGGTGGCCTCGGACAAGCCGGGGCGAAGGGTTTCCAGCATGACGACGAATTCGTCGCCGCCAAAGCGGGCCACGGTGTCGGTCTCGCGCACGCAGGCCGCCAGCCGCGCCGCCACCTGCGACAAGAGCTGGTCGCCCATGTCGTGCCCCAGGGTGTCGTTCAGGTACTTGAAATTATCCAGATCAATGAACAGCAGGGCGCCCAGCTGGCGCGTGCGCGCGCTGCCCGCCACCGCGCGCTGCAGCCGGTCGAGCAGCAGGCGCCGGTTGGGCAGGCCCGTGAGCGCGTCGTAAAACGCCAGGCGCTCTATCTCCTGCTCCGCGCGTTTGCGGTCGGTAATGTCCATGGTGAAGCCGTGGCACACGACCGAGCCATCGGCCTCTCGATGGGGAATGGCATTGGTGATATGCCAGCGCACGCTGCCGTCGGGCATGGCAACCCGGTATTCACACTGCAAGGGCACCAGATTGGGCAGCGAGGCCGCAACCGCTTGCCGCACGAGGGCAGCATCCTGGGGCAGCATGCTGCGCATCAGCACCTCATGGTCGCGAACCACATCCTCGGGATTGACGCCCATGAACTCGCGCACCGCGTCGCTGATGTATTGCATGCGACTGACACCGTCGGTGTGCAGCCGGTATTCGTAGATGAACCCCGGAATGCGGCTGGCAATGCGCTGGATGAACAGCAACTGCTCGCGCAGCCGCTCTGCGGCGCGGCGCTCGTCGGTCACGTCCTGCACCACGCCCATCTCCACCCGCACGCCGTCGCCAGCCCGCGCGTGGCGCATGCGCGATCGCATCCAGCGGATCTCTCCGTCCGGGCGGCGCCAGCGGTATTCGACGTTGGTGCCCGCTCCCTGCTTGCGCGCCTGCTCGAAAACCTGCCGGTCCTCCGGCAGGATGCCGCTCAGCGCACGCTCAAGGCCCACCCACTCCTGGCGCTCAAACCCTGAGATATCACACAGGCCGGGAGACCACAGCAGCACGGTTTCGCCCGGGTCTTCAATCTGCCGCCAATGGCCAGTGCGCGCCAGGCTCTCCATGGTGTTGAAGACATCGCTTTGCTCGTGCAGCTCACGGCGCGCGTCTTGCAGAGCGCGCTCGGATGCGGCCAGCGCGGCACGCAGGTTTTCGGCCTCGGAGACATCGTGCACCGTCACCATGATGCTGTTGCTGCCGACACTGGCCACACGGCGGGCCGACAACTCCCAGGCCAGCACCGGGCGCCCCGGCTCGCGAACGATCGGGCGGCACTCCAGCGGCACGCCCACCCGCGCCACCGCGCACAGTTGCGCGACGATGCCCGTGCGCTGCAATGGGTCAAACACCTCTGCGGCATCGGTGCCGGGGCCGCGCACCGCGCCCAGCCCGGGCATGCGCCGCGCAGCCGCGTTCGCTGCCACCAGCACCAGGCGCACGCCTTCCAGCTGGAACTCCATCAGGGCCAGAGGCAGCATCTCGAAAAAAGGCTGCCAACGTGCGTGCACCCAGGGCGCCTGCGCGCCCTCGTCACCGGGTGCCAGAAAATCCATCAGCAGGTCAGGGGAATTCACGTTGGCGCAGAACTCGTTCGTAAAAAAAGGGGCCTCGCAGGCACGCGGCAAACAGGGCCGCCTACATTCTCTGCGCAGAATATGTCAAAACGTAACAATACCCCTGGCGATGACCGCGACACATGGAAACGCCAGGAACCGCCCCCTATGGCTGGGTCCATGCATCTGCCGAGGCATGGTGAGCTGAAACATACGGTTCAAAGATGCAAGTACGCTGCGCGCATTCGTGCCCGTGCTCGCTCATCTGCTGCAGGCTATTCCTGCTCGAAGTTGGCGGAGCGGAATTTCAGCACCCCGCAGTTCTCCTTGATGGTCCGCTGCAAGCCTGCCTCAAAACCATCGCGCGTGCGGGCCTCGATTTCGACGGTGACGGTGACGTCCACACCGCTCTGGGCCGCAAAGTGCTGAATCACCTCGTTCACGATGGTCGAAAAGTCCATGGTTGCTGTTGTGGCATCCACCTCCACCAGTCCAAAGAACCGATTGGGCAGTGCCACCGCAGCCGTCGCCGCAGTGGTTGCCTCGGACTTGGACGCCACCGGACGCTGGCCGGGCACTGGCGCGCCAGGCACACCGCTGCCGACATTGGCAGGCAACGCTTGGTGTGCTGCACGCTCGCGCTGCTCCGCGTCCAGCTTCTGTTGGTACTCGATGGCCGCAGCCTGGCTAATGAGCACGGTGTCGGCATCCATGGTGACCAAAGCAGAATGGCCGAAGGAAAACCCCAACCAACGG
Source organism: Acidovorax sp. JG5 (assembly GCF_017939685.1). Classification (NCBI taxonomy): domain Bacteria; kingdom Pseudomonadati; phylum Pseudomonadota; class Betaproteobacteria; order Burkholderiales; family Comamonadaceae; genus Acidovorax; species Acidovorax sp. JG5. The sequence goes on along the minus strand of NZ_JAGKSE010000007.1, from coordinate 98,388 downwards.
TCACCATCCTTGCCTGCCGCGTAGCCAAACCCGTCACGGGTGGCGCAACCTGCCGTCACTGCCTGCACAAACACATCAGAGTTCAGCAGGCGCGGCAGGTACAGGTACTGGCAACTGTCTTGCCACACCTTCAAAGCCGAGACTTCGGTGACGCCCTCTTTGAAGTACCACTGGTTCAGCATCCGGTTCAGATGGACGGGCGACCAAGCACTCACCAGCCATTCTTCTTCTTTGAGCTTGCTTTCAATCGCATCGACCACGCTCGGTGCAGACGCCGACAAGGCCACGGCCTCCCAGCGCAAAGCCAGCTTGCCCCGCACCATCTCTTCGGTGGGCACCATCAGCCAGCGATAGGTCTCGCGCACCATCTGTTTGACACCATCCTCAGCACCGTCCATCGCGCGCTTGGCCTGATCGGCCTGGTAGGTACCCAGATCGATACGGCGGTTTTGCACGTCTTCCACGATGGACTTCCATGCCAGATAGGTTCGCACGGCATCGCGCAGGCGCTGCACGGCATCACCATCGGGCGCCAGGAAAATCAGGCGGTTGCGTTTCAGCCGTGGTGCATCGCCCCGCTTTTCCAGCACCTCGGTGGCAGCCAACAAGGCCAACGACTCATCTTGCTTGCGGTAACCTGCATTGGGCGGCAACACCACCAGCCGTGGCCCCAGGCCAAACTCATCGGGCACATCCGCAGACGGCACAAACACATGGATGGCGGCAAAGTGGTTGCCCTTAGTAAACACCCTGCCCACGCGGTCGCGCAGCAGCGGCATCACGTCGTCAGCGTCTTTCAGGTTGGCCTTGCGGCTTTCCATCTCGCGGCGCAGGTTGGGGCGCGTGTCAAACCAGTAGCTGTCCTTTTCGCCGTAGAGGTAATGCAGCCGATCCCGCAGGCGTTTGATGACATCCTCATACGTACCCACCGCCTGCCCTGGCTGCACGGCGCCCAGCAAAATGCCATCCACCCGAATGCCGCGCACAGCCTGCGCAGCGTTAGACGGCGCACTCCCCAAGAAGATGGTTCGCGCCACGCGCCGCGCGGCTTGCAAGCTGCCAAACCGGGTGTCATGCCCGTCAATGTCTGCCGCTGCTGAACGCGGGCCATCCATTTCGCGTTCAATCACCGGCTCCCAGCCGTTGGGCAGGTAATGGATGCTCTTGTTGCGCACCAGCGCATCGTCCAGGGGCAACGAACCCGGCATGATGAGCGGGTCTTTGTCACGGCTGTCCCACAGCCTGTGGATGACGATGGCCATGTACTGCAACACCCCGCGCGTGCGCTGAAACTTGTCCAGCGTGGACCAGTCCTCGTACAGCCGGTCAAACACCTCGGGGTGAATGGGGTAGGCGTGCGCAATGCGCTCCTCGTAGCGCGCCTCCTGCGTCTCGCTGGGGAACTTGGTCGGGTTCTGACGGTACAGCTCGCCAAAAGCCCGCGCCGTGGCGTTCACCTGCGCTGGGTCGCCCACGGTGTCAAACAGCCGCCTGCGCACAATCTCGAAGGCCTCTTCCGCTGCCACCGGCTTCCAGACCGATTCGACGCGGCCAAAATATTTTTCCAGCACATCCAGCGCGCGCTGGCCCTGCGTGCCTGCCGCCTCGGTTTCTGACTGCGGCAGCGATGCCAGCAAGATGGCGTTGGGCACGCTCTTCATCGCCTCGGTCAGCGCCTGAATGAAGGTGATGTTGCTGTCAAACGTGCCGCCTGGGTAGCTCTTGCCGGGCTCCAACTGGCGCACATAGGCAACCAGTTCGTCCAGCAGCACCACGCAAGGGGCCGCGCGTTGCAACAGCGTCGTCAGTACGTCTTTACCTGGGGATGTGCCCGCCTGATCGGCGTCGGCCAGCAGCGCATAGCCCTCGGCCCCCAGCAACTGCACAGCCAAATCGCCCCACAGCGTGTTCACCGTGGTGCCCGCATGCGAACGGGGCAGACTGGGCGAGAACTTGATGCCATCAATCACCGCCACGCGCGCCTGCGGCAAAGAGGTCACGCCTGCGGCATCCAGAATCGGCGGGATACCCGCCAGCTTCTCTGTGGGGCACTGACGGCTGGCCAGGTGGTACACCGCCAGCAGCGTATGGGTCTTACCGCCACCAAAGGCCGTTTGCAGCTGGATGACCGGGTCACCGCCCCGCCCCGACAAACGCTCGGCCACACTTTGCAGCAACAGGCGCATGCCTTCGGTGATGAAGGTGCGGGCAAAGAACTTCTCGGCGTCCTGGTACTCAGGCTCTGCCGTGCCTGCGTGCACCTGCGAGATGTCAGCCGCGAATTCGCTTTGCTTGAAAGTGCCTTCCAGCACGTCCTTGTGGGGGTGGGCGACTTCGCGCCAAGGTTTGATGGTCATGAGGTGCGTATTTCAAATGGCAACCGTATTCCACGGCAGCATGTTGTTGTGTTGTCCCAAGCTACCAACGGCACAAACCGGTGCCGCGTCCACTTGCTTGACCGCTCTACGCAATTGGAGACCCGCATCGGCGGGCTCTACCACTTGCGGAAACAGCCGGTGGGGCCGCGCTGATTGGGCCAATTGCAGCGCCACACGAATTTGCCTAGACCCCAGCGCCTGCTGCGCCAACGCGCGCTCCTGTTGCGCCTGCGCACTGACGCGCGCAACCGCCAAACCTGCCAAGGTATCGCGTGCCTTGCCCGCCACTTCGGCAAATACGGAGCTGGGTTTTCGCCGCTTGTTCTGCCGGTAGTCTTTGAGCTCGATCAGCCACAAGGTTTGTGCAGCAGGGTCGAGCGCAATGGCATCCATGGCCTTGACGCCACCCGCAAAGTTCTGGAACTGCGTCTGGTGAAAATCGGAATCATCGTATTTCCACACCCACCACCCCGCAGGCATGGTCAGGCGCATGCCATCCACATCTGCCGTCTGGCTCATGGGTTCGCCTCCATGTACCTGTCGCTCTGCTGCAAGCTCTCGTCCAACAGAACCAGAGGCTCGATGTCAGCGATGTCCGTGCTTTGAGTCACGGAAACCGGGCCATCTTTCTTCTGGCGACCCAATCCAAAGTACTTGTTAGGAACCAAGCGGGCATGTCCTTGCGCTGAACCCATCTGCAAAATCTCGAACTCGCGCAGCAAGAAGAGACTGTGCGTAGCCACAACCACCTGAACCCCAGCGCTACCCAGTGCATACAAGGCCTCGGCCAGCAGCTTCAACGCGGCGGGGTTTAGGTTGGCCTCTGGCTCGTCCCAAAACAAGGTAGAGCCACGCTCCACCACGCCGTAACGCAGCAGATAAATGAGCATGGCCAGCTTGCGATAGCCCTCTGCCATCAAAGAAATGTCCATTTGCGATCCGTCAGCGCGCTCGAAGACCAACTCTCCCTTTTCCAACTTCAAGTCTCCGCCCAATAGGCTCTGCATGCGCTGGGCTACATCCGACATCAAAGGCGGTCTGTCGCGTGGCTCCAATGTGGACATGGCGACGGCCAAATCGCGGTAGCTGATGTCCAACGGGAAGTCACGGTACTTGTCGAACAGTCCGATCAACCCCTTAAACAGGGAAACCATCTCCTTACTGGGCACCAGCACCTGCTGCGGCAAAAAAGCATTCCGTGCTGCGGCGTCTGGCACTTCGTCTGGCAGCACCGTGGCTTTGAGCAGTCCAGACTGGTCCTTTCGTTGAATCTGCACCTTCCACGGCATGGCTTCCGGCAACCCTGGTGAGGTGAACTCCGGCTCATCCGGCATGCGAACCTGCACGGTGGGAATGTGGCCATCGACCTGTGCTTGCAATACCGCGCCGCCTTTGGTGTTGCGTCGTATCAAGGCCGAAAGATCGGACACTTGAAACAAGTCAGCCAGGCGCTCCGCCAAGTACGCCTGCGCACGCTCCTTGTTCACCGCAAGCCGTTGGGCTGTGAGATCGGGCCACGCACGCGAAAACAGGTAGCCCAGTTTGAGCACATGGGTCTTGCCCGCACCGTTCTCGCCAACGATGACGTTTAAGCCTGGTGAAAACATGAACTCCACGTCGCTGCCGAACACGGTGAAATTACTGACTTTGAGTGCTTTGAGCATCTTTGTTCCTTGCTGCGCGTTCAGGCATCAAACCCCAACTGCTCCCCACGCGGCCCCTGCTCACGACTGGCTTCCAGCACGGCGTGCCAGGCTGTGATGAGTTCGTTGTAGGCGCGCGCATCCTCGGCCCACTTCTTGCGCTCGCACAGGGTGTACAGGTGATACGCCAGTTGGCGAATCGGCTCGGCCTTGTCGGGCATGGCGGCCAGCAGGGCACCGGCTGCGGCTTCGCCCTGGGTGTTGAGGGCGCGAATCAGGTGGTGCGTGGCCTCCCACACGGGGTTGCGGGCATCCAGCTTGGGGTCCCAGCCTGCCTGGTAATCGGCCCAGCGCAGCAGGCGTACCTTGCCACCCCCGCTGTCGGCAATGCCTGCCTGCGCCACACCCTGCACGCTGGTGCCTTTGCCACGGGCCAGCACATCAGCCTCGCCAAACGGCCCCTCGGCCCAGCCGTACTGCTCGAACCAGCTGTTGCAAAACAGTGTGTCGGCATCAAAGCTGCCCGCGTCGGGGGTCAGGTACTCGGTGATTTCGCGGTTGATGAGCACCAGCGCGTCGTGCACGCGCATGGGGGTGCCGTCCTGGTTCAGCACGCCTGCATACTGACTGTAAATCGCCATGCCAGGGCCAATAGCTGCCTGCGCCAAATCGACTGGGGCGATAGGGCTTTGGCCGCTGGTGCCGCCAATCATCGTTTCCAGCGCTTCGGGCAGGTGCTCGCGCAACTGGCGTTGGAACTCGCGGCGGCTAATGGTCTCGGCGCTGACATCGCGTTGGCGGCACACCAGAACGATGCTGGATGCTAAGGCGTTGGTGCCGATCCCGATGGAACGTGCGTCCCGCTCGGTACGCATGGGCCAGGTGCCAGTGAGAGCGAAGCCCGCGCTTAGCACCGCTTCGAGAAAAGTCTCCCAGCCGGTACTGTGAGTACTGCTGCCATCATCCTTGGTGTCGCTTTGCTTGAATGCGTAGTAAATGGTGACGGGAAATGCCGGATGCGCCTGCTGTGCAACGTTGTGCATGGCGGCAGTCATGCCATCTAAGAAAAAAACCTCAGCTTTCTCCTTGGTTCCGTGGCGATAGGGAGTTGCGACCAGTTCGTCTGCTTTCGGTACTGCCACCGTCGCATATAGATTTGGAAAGATGGGACGCAAGCTCTTGCGCAACCAGACGTAGAAGAAATCGGACAAATCGGCATAGCCAATGTTGTCGTAATACGGCGGATCGGTTGAAACAACTTTGTTGGCACTGATGGCTTGCGTTTGAGCGTCAGCGTGTTGAGCAAACCCCTCTCTCGCGGCGCCTAGCGAAGGAAATGCTCGGCACATTCCGGCTACGGAGACGCCAATATCGCCTGCGGCCTCAGCAAGAACATTGATTTCTGCATAGTCCCAAACCATGGGCAGCGCTTGTCGACCAAATGTTGTTTTTGCTTGGTCTCGTGTTGGACTCCACGCGACGAGAGAGCTGTTGTAATCAATGGTTTTGTCAACGGCGATCCCCAAGTAAACCCCGACCGCCTCCGCATACGCCGTGGCGCCGTTGCCTCCTTCGTCCAACCCCCTTCCGTCGTCGGCCATGCCTGCGGCTAGTGCGTCGACGCGGATACGAGTGATGGCTTGGGGCACCAAGTCGCAAAACGTGGTCAGCGCCACCAGTTGACGAGGGGTGAACAGGTCACCGTAGGTTTTCAATCCGTACAGTGGCGGCGAAAACCAGCGAGGGTTATCAGGCATCTCAACTTCGGGCTTCCACTGCGGCTGAGCCTGCTTGGCGATGGCCTCGTGCTCTGCGGTCGGGGCTAGGTAAACGCGACCACGTACTCCCTCGGCCACGATAGCCATCAACCTGGCGCCCATGCGCCCTGCGTTCGCCTCAGCATAGATGTGCTTTGACTCAATCGGGGCGTCTGACATCAGGCATCGGAAGTTTGCACCACGAGACAGCTTGGTGCCATCCTTCGCGCTATCCGGCGGCATGCCAGTGCGCACTTCAAAGCGGTAGCCATCACCTTCTGTGACTGGCTGCACATACGCATCCTTGCCCGCCTTGCTGCTCAAAACAAAGCTGCTGACCAGAGGCACATCCACGTGACTGAACGCAGGGTTGGGACTTTTCACGGTACGCGCCCACAGCCAGGCGATCACTGTGAGTTCTTGCCCAGGCTGCAAGCCCACCAAGCCACCGTTCTTCAAGCCTTTTGGACCGCCAGCGCTTTCCTCAAAAGCGTTAACAGCTATCAATTCAGGAGTAATGCGAATCGTAGGATACAGGTAGCCGATGCGCTGCTGGGCCTGCTCCCGCATCCAAGCACCGTAGCGGCGCACATCTTCGGCCAACCCACGGGCGCCACTCCAATCTTCAAAGGCGTTGCGCGTGCCCTTCTTGGTGCCACGCTCGGCCTCAATCTCCGGCCCCACCGGGGCACGGCCCGCGAACTTGGGTGGTATCTCGATCATGGCCTTGTTGATGGTGACGGCCACGGGGTTCAGATCGCTGGCGTAGCTTTCCAGCCCCAGGCGCTGCGCTTCGAGCGGCAGCGCACCACCACCGGCAAAGGGGTCGTGGAAGGCGGGCAGCGCTTCGGGGTCAAAGCCGGGCTTGCCAGGGTTGAGCGCACAGGTTTCGCGCCAGCTCTTGGCAATGGCCGCGCGGGCACGGCCCAGCACTTCTTCGTTGTTGGTGTTCTCCCACAGCACCAGGTCGCGCATGATCTGGAACAGCTCTTCGCGCTCAGCATCGGCCTGGGCCTTGGTTTTGCCCGCGTAGTAGCCGCGCTCGCCGCCGGGGTCGTTCACCATCTGCGCAAAGATGACCGCACGCGCGGCGGCCAGCGGACGGCGCGCCCACCACAGGTGCAGCGTGCTGGGGTGGCCGTGGCGGATGGACTTTTCACGGGCGCTGGCCACGTTGATGTCGTCCAGCGGCAGGGCGACTTCGATGAGTTTCTTGGGGGAGCGGATATTCGACATGTACAGATTTAAACCAATGCAGGCGCGTGTTGGGCCAAAGTTTGTTCAGCCATAGCGCCATAAAACTGACGGGTTAGGCTGAAAAACCGGTTGAGCTTGCCGTTGGTGGGAAGCAGGTCTATCTGGGCGAGGTGGAGCAAACTCCAACCATGATCGGCATGTTCATCAAACAAGCGTTGAAGTTCTTGCGCCCACTGGCGACGGCGGGTTAACAAGAACGGGCTGTTGAGGTTGAGCAAACGAATGGTGTAGTCGGCCTTGGCTTTGTCCTGCTCAGACAGGTCTTCGCGCGGAACCACGCGCCCATCGGTGGGCAAATAGGCAAAGTAGCGGTGGCAGTCGGGTTGGTGGCACGAGACAAACAAGGCAAGGTCTACACTGTCACGTTTGCCAGCAGCGTGGCCACCAAACACGGCATCAGGCGCTGCCGGGTCGGGCTTTTTCAGTTGCTGCAAGCCGGTTTCACTGTCCAAGGCGCTGGCAGCGAGATTACTGTAATCAAAGGTGCGCGCCGGGTTCTGGCTTTTGTTTTCGATGTGCTCAATGTGGTAGCCCAACCCTTCTTCATCGGGCCTGAATTCGCTGTAACAGCACAGTTGATACTGCTCATGCAGCAGGCGCTCCATCACGTCCTGTTTGTGGCCAAACGAGCCCCAGCGGCTGGTGGCCTGACCAGGCGTTTGAGGTGGGTTGCCGTGTGATTGATTGAGGTGGTAGCCACCCGTGCCTTGCTTAGCGATGCTTCTCATTGCTTACTCAATCCGGCAAGAGCCTCCTGACGCTGGATACTGCGTCGCAACTGCTGCAAACGAGCGTTTTCTGGCCCTAGCGTCTGAGTCAATTGCTGCAAGAGGCGCTGCGCCTCGGCACCACTCCAATGCCCCTGATCGACCAGCTCCGTCAGACGGTCGATGGTTTGCTTCTCTTCTATGGGAGGCTGTGGATCTACCAACATCACGCTGTGCATGACATCGCCGCTGGGCTGGCCATAGGTGGAAGCCAAAGGCATTTCAGCGGTGCTGCCGCTAAGGACGCGGATGTTTTCGCGCCGGATGGTGCTGAGCACTTGTGGGCTGTGGGTGGTGACGATGAATTGGGTCAATGGGAAGGTCCGCATCAAGTCTTGCAAGACCCGCTGCTGCCATGACGGATGGAGGTGCAAGTCGATTTCGTCCACCAGCATGATGGCTGGTGCGCTCATGCGCAAGGACTGCTGGAACGGCTCTGCCGAGACCACGCCAAGCGCGGCCAATTGGTCTATGGCCTGGTGAATAACCTGAACCGCATAGTCTTCATCGTCGTATTCCAGATGTGGGTTCGCGATCGCCAGGCGACGCGCGAAGTCCATGGCCAAGGCCAACATGCTTTGATAGCCTTGGCTGAGTTGTTCCACCAACATGGGCGCACCATCACTCTCGCGGGTCAGCATGAATTTGTGCTTGCTGTTGAAGTGAGGGTTGCGATATTGCCCCAGCAGCCCGACCACAGCGGCACGTACTGCCTCCAAAGAGCTGAATGGCATGAAGTTATCGTTGACCGCACCCTTGTTTTCGCGCAGCTCGGAGGACTCTTCAAGGTCAAACCATTCCAGCATTTCGCGAAAGTCGCTGGCGGGGTCCAGGCAGTCGTAGAGCGCGGCTGTGGGATGTTCGTAGTTCAGCTTAGCCTCACGCAAACGCTCGGGCACTTTGATACTGCCTCGGCTAGCCCCATAGTAGGCAAAGGTAGGGGTCAAGAGTGGGTGCGTCGTCTTATAGCTGGCATAAATGGCGCTCAGCCGATCCTTTAATTGGGTTTCGCCCCACTTCTGTGGGGGCTCCACACCCTTTGCGTTACCAGACGGTTTCCAGTAGTCCCAGCGCAACTCGTCATAGGTTTCAACCATGACCTGCGCGAAATCAGCTTTGGCCCATTGAGTTTTCCCACCTCGTCCAGCGTACCCTTCAATTCGAAAATCAGCGTCTTTGAAGCCGCGACCACTCAGACGCTGGTTGGCAGAAGAAAGATGGGTCAGCACGGGCGTCAGCGCAGTTGCGACGCCATCCAACAGCGCCGTCTTGCCGGCCCCGTTGTTGCCCACGATGACAGTGAGTTGCGGGTGCAGGTCCAGCGTCAGGGATTCAAAGCAGCGGAAATTTTTCAGCGTGACGGTTTTCAATCGCATGGCGCATGCCCTCTGGATTTGTGGCGGCCTTGTCTAACCATGGAACACCTTGGGCGCCAAGGCTCTGTTCAGCAGCAATCCTAAGTCCAGATTTTTGCTGGCCTCGGCCCAGTCAGGTTCCTTGGTGAAGGGCATGGAAATGTAGTTCACCGATTCGGCACTGTCGCCGTCCACCACCACCACAGCCAACACGAACTTGTCCTTCTGGTTCAACCCATGGCGGATTTCGTTGCTGGTGACGGTGATGGTGTCCTGCCCCTTGGCGCGGCCTTTGACTTCAATGTGGTGCTCCAACGCCAGCCCCTCGGGCTGCTCGACGTAGGCGGTGATGTCCCAGCCGCATTTTTCGGCAGATACGTCTTTGGTGCGGTGGCCCAGCGCGTGTTCGGCGTCCAACACGGCTTGCATGGCAATGCGCTCGATGCGGGCACGGGCTGCTGCGTCCACACTGAAATCGGGCACACCGCTGCGCTGGGCCAACAACCCTGCGGGGATGACGAGCGCCCCGCCGATCACGTTGGGTGTGCCAGACGCCACGTTGCGCATGGCTTGGAGTTCGGCTGTGCGCTGTTTGAGGCGTGCACTCAACTCTTCGGCACGGCGGCGGGCGTTCTCGGGTTGCAGGCGGGGTTGCTTGCCTGCGCGCACGTCCATGTCCAGCCGGATGGCACGGTCTGACCAGTATTGGATTTCTTTGACCAGGCGCTCGCGCACGGCGGCCAGTTGCTTGTCGGCCTGGCGTTCGCGGCGGCTGGCGACTTCTTGCGTGTGCTCGGGCACCAGGTGTTCCACGGCATAGGCCAGGGCACGGGCTTCGATGTGGTGCGTCACCCAATCGGCCTGCAACACGTCGGCCACCTGGGCAGACTCGGCGGTGGTGATGGGCACCAGGTCAAGGTGGCGGGCAAACGGCGCTGGCGCGGCGTTGCCGTCCGCCGTCATTTCCACAAACTGCAATCGGCGGGAAACGTCGCGCGGGGTGCTGCCGTTGGGTGCGGCGGTTTCGCGCACGCTGTGGTCCAGCATGAACAGCACGCGCGGCTCGGTGCTGTCGTCGTGCGGGTCCACCAGGATGGCGCCGCGTTTGAGCAGGCTGCGGTGGCTGGACAGCACCAGGTCGGTCACGGCGGCCATGAGGGGGTGGCCTGGGTGCACCAGTTCTGCCGTGGGTTTGCCGTAGATGGTGCGGTGCTCGCGGTCGAAGCAAATGCGCTCGTACTTTTTCAGCACGGGGGTGCGGGTGTGGCCGATCACACGGTCGCGCTCCATGACATCAGGAGGAACGTGGCGCACCTCGTAGCGGCCCGCCTCGCGGTCGCGCAGCTCGCCACCCACCACCCGGAATGCCTCGCGGAAGAATGCGCTGATGAAATGCGGTTGGAGCTTGCGGGCCTCGGCCTTGTCCATCTCCTCGCGGATGGCATAGAGGTCGTCCAGGCTCATGTGGTTTTCGACCAGGGCATTGCGGGCCATCAGGTCTTTCAGGTGCTGGGTGTCCAGCGCCTGGCCGATAACCTGCTCCATGCGGGCGCGGGTTTCGGGCTTTTCGCCGTAGCGAATGGCGTCGATGAGCAGGTCTTTGAGCGAGATGTTGTCGAAAGCCTCGCCCAGCACGTTGAACACCCGCCCGCCCAAGGCCTCGCGCTCCACGGCCAGCTTTTCAAGCAGGCAGTTGAACACCTCGCCCTCACGGGTCTGGGCCGCCACCAGATTCCACAGGTGGCACACCTCGCGCTGGCCAATGCGGTGGATGCGGCCAAAGCGCTGCTCCATGCGGTTGGGGTTCCAGGGCAGGTCGTAATTGACCATGAGGTTGGCGTTTTGCAGGTTGACGCCCTCGCCCGCTGCGTCGGTGGCCAGCAGCACCAGCACGTCGGGATCGTTGCGGAATGCCTCTTGCACCTTGCGCCGGTCATCGCGGTTGATGCCGCCGTGGATGGTGACCACAGCCTGCTCACTGCCCAGCGTGTCGCGGATGCGCAGCAGCAGGTAGTTGAGCGTGTCGCGGTGCTCGGTGAACACGATGATTTTGCGCCGGCGGCCATCGGCGGTGCGCATTTCGGGGTCGCCCTGCAGCAGGCGCGAAAACTCTTCCCACTTGCGGTCGCTGCGCGATTGCACGACGGATGCAGCGGCACCTTCCAGCTCCCGCAGGATCAGGATTTCGGCTTGCAGCTCAGGAATGGTCTCGGCGGCAGTGGCCTGGTCCACCACTTGGTCGGCCACTGCTTCGTATTCCTCGGCGCTGAGTTCGTCGGCAGCGTCATCAAGGTCTTCGGGCAAGTCCAGCTGTCGCTTGACGACGTATTCACCCAAGTTCTCGCGCAGCACGTCAGCGCGGGCTTTGAGTTGCAGCTCGTCTAGGCGCGCTTCGAGCTTTTTGCGCCGGCGTGACAGCGATGTGTAGATGGCCTGCGGGCTGGATGCCAAGCGGCGCTGCAACTGGGTCAGGGCAAAACCCACGGTGCCCTTGCGTTTGCCGTCCAGCCGGTCCGCGCGGTCCATTTCGTTGCGCACGTAGTCGGTGACCTGGTCGTACAGCAGCACCTCGGCATCTGACAGGGTGTAGTTGACCGTGTACGCACAACGCTCTGGGAACAGGGGCTTGCCGTCAAAGCGCAGCAGCTCTTCCTTGACCATGCGGCGCATCATGTCGGTGATATCCACCTTGTGGGCACCCTCGCGGAACTTGCCATAGAAGCGGTCACCGTCCAGCAGCGACATGAACAGCTGAAAGTCTTCTTCCTTGCCGTTGTGGGGCGTGGCCGTCATCAGCAAATAGTGGCGCGTGAGACCGCCCAAGAACTTGCCCAGCTTGAATCGGCCTGTCTCGTTGACCTTGTTGCCGAAGTAGTTGGCCGACATCTTGTGGGCCTCGTCCACCACGATCAGGTCCCACTCGGTCTGGGCCAAGAGCTGCTGGTATTCCTCGCTGCGCGAAAGTTGGTCGAGGCGGGCAATCAGGCGGTCTTGTTCGGCAAAGTAGTTGCGGCTGTGGCACTGCTCCTGCTTTTCGCGGCTGAACAGCTCGAAGTCCAGTCCGAATTTCTCGCGCAGTTCGTCTTGCCACTGCTCCGTCAGGGAACCAGGAGAGACGATGAGCACGCGCCGGGCGTCGGCACGCAGGGTCATTTCTCTGATCAGCAGGCCCGCCATCACGGTCTTGCCTGCTCCGGGGTCGTCGGCCAGCACAAAGCGCAGCGGCTGGCGCGGGAGCATGGATTCGTAAACGGCGGAAATCTGGTGCGGCAGGGGCTCCACATTGGATGTGTGCACCGCCATCAAGGGGTCAAACAGGTGGGCCAGGCTGATGCGATAGGCCTCCAATGCCAGCTTGAAGGCAGCGGGCTCAGCATCGAAAGCCCATGCCTTGCCTGCCACGGCCAGGGACAAGCGATGCTCGTCGTTGCGGAAGATGGTCTGCTCATCAAGCTTGCCTTGGGCATTGCGGTAGGCCACAAGGCGGGCACTGGGGCCTATCTCTTCGACGTTGACAACCTTGACGACCTCATCAGGGACCAGCCCGGTGATTTGCGCGTCCTTAGCGATTTCTTCAAGTTTGAGCATGCGCGCCTGAGTGCGTTGAACGGTGGATACATCAGGCACTGACTCCTTGGCAGGGACGAGCAAGGCGCAAACCCAGTGCACTCCCCCAAGCGCCTGATCGGCGGGTCAGTCTAGCAGGCGAAATGCAGCATTCAAGCGTGTCGCGATCTTCTCACCCAGCGGGATTTCAATTCACGACGGAGGCAGTTCATCAATGTCAGTCAAACTGGCCATCTTGCCGCTAGCCACCACAGGGCGCACGGCTCGGGCCAGTTTTTGGAGGTTGTCGCGCGTGAAAATGAAGCACATATATCCACCCAAAAATGGGCGATGGAGGTCTTCATTTTGCTACATTCTTGCTACGCAAAAGCCGTAATTCTTTGCGGTTCATGGCAATACAAGAAAGCTGAGCAGTGGTAAAAAATAACGAAAATTCAACAACTTACGACCAAAAGCAAGTTGTCGAAAAAGACTACTCAGACCACACCCCTATGATGCAGCAGTACCTGGCCCTCAAGGCCGGGTACCCCGAAACGCTCCTGTTCTACCGCATGGGCGATTTTTACGAGTTGTTCTGGCAAGACGCTGAAAAGGCGGCGCGCCTGCTCGACATCACGCTCACGCAGCGCGGGCAGTCGGGCGGCCAGCCGGTGGTGATGGCGGGGGTGCCGTTTCATGCGCTGGAGAATTACCTGGCGCGCCTGATCAAGATGGGCGAGTCGGTGGCCATTGCCGAGCAGGTGGGCGAGGTGGGCGCGGCCAAGGACCCGGTGGAGCGCAAGGTGGTGCGCGTGGTCACGCCCGGCACGCTGACCGATACCGAGCTGCTGTCCGACAAGTCCGAGTCGCTGCTGCTGGCCGTGCACCAGGCGCCGCGCGCGCGCTGTGGCCTGGCGTGGCTCAGCGTGACGCAGGGCCGCGTGTTCCTGGCCGAATGCGCGCACGACGAACTGGGCGCCTGGCTGGCGCGCGTGGCCCCCAGCGAGCTGATCTACAGCGCCGGCGTGACCGACCGCTTCGAGCAACAGTTGCAAGTGCTGCGCCAAAGCGGCGCCTTCACCTGCCCCCTGAGCCCCCGGCCCGACTGGCAATTTGACAGCGCCTTGGGCGCGCGCAAGCTGCTCGAACACCTGGGCGCCGCCAGCCTGCAGGCCTGGGGCGCACAAGACCTGGGCGAGGCCCATGCCGCCGCCGCCGCGCTGCTGCAATACGCCGAGCACACCCAGGGCCGCCAGCTCACCCATGTGCACAGCGTGCAGGTGCAGCGCGGAGACGACCTGATCGACCTGCCCGCCAGCACGCGCCGCAACCTTGAACTCGTCAAAACCCTGCGCGGCGACGATGCGCCCACGCTCTTTTCGCTGCTCGACACCTGCATGACCGGCATGGGCAGCCGCCTGCTGAAAACCTGGCTGCTCGAACCCCGGCGCGACCGCACCGAGGCGCGCCGGCGCCTGTCTGCCACCACCGCCCTGCGCGGGGCGGGCGGCGCTGGCGGTGGCTCGGGCCCCTGGGCCACCTTGCGGGCGGAACTGAAAGGTGTTAGCGATGTAGAGCGCATCACCGCCCGCGTCGCGCTGCGCCAGGTGCGCCCGCGCGAATTGGTGGGTTTGGGCAAAACGCTACAAAAATCAGAGCTACTAGCGCTTACTGCACAAGCGCCAGAGCCCTATTTGGCCCAAATTTTCAGCCACTTGCAGCCGCCCCCAGAATGCACGGCACTGCTGCAGCGCGCCATTGCCGAAGAGCCCGCCGCGCTGGTGCGCGACGGCGGCGTCATCGCCAGCGGCTTCGATGCCGAGCTGGACGAGCTGCGCGCCATCCAGACCAACTGCGACGCCTTTTTGCTCGACCTGGAAACGCGCGAGAAGGCGCGCACCGGCATTCCGAATTTGCGCGTGCAGTTCAACAAGGTGCACGGCTTCTATATTGAAGTGACCGGCAGCCACCTCGACAAGGTGCCCGAAGATTACCGCCGCCGCCAGACGCTGAAAAACGCCGAGCGCTTCATCACGCCCGAGCTGAAAACCTTTGAAGACAAGGCCCTGTCGGCCAACGAGCGTGCGCTGGCCCGCGAAAAATGGCTGTACGAGCAAGTGCTCGACCAGCTTCAGCCCCACATCCCCCAGCTCACCCGGCTGGCGCAGGCGCTGGCCACGCTGGATGTGCTGTGCGCGCTGGCCGAACGCTCGCTCACGCTGAACTGGTGCGCGCCGCAGTTCGTGCCCGAGCCCTGCATCGAGATCGAAGGCGGCCGCCACCCCGTGGTCGAAGCGCGCCTGGCTGAAACATCGAGCGGCGCCTTCATCGCCAACCACACGCGCCTGAACGCCAACACGCGCATGCAGGTCATCACCGGCCCCAACATGGGCGGCAAATCGACCTACATGCGGCAGGTCGCGCTCATCGTGCTGCTGGCCAGCATGGGCAGCCATGTACCCGCCGCCAGCTGCCGCCTGGGGCCGATTGACGCCATCCACACCCGCATCGGCGCGGCCGACGACCTGGCCAACGCGCAATCGACCTTCATGCTGGAGATGGTGGAGGCCGCGCAGATATTGCACGCCGCCACACCCCACAGCCTGGTGCTGATGGACGAAATCGGCCGCGGCACCAGCACGTTTGACGGCCTGGCCCTGGCCAGCGGCATTGCCACGCACCTGCACGACAAAACCCGTGCATTCACGCTGTTTGCCACGCACTACTTCGAGCTGACCGAACTGCCCGCCAAGGCGCGCCACGCCGTCAACATGCATGTGGCCGCCGCCGAGGCGGGCACCGACATCGTGTTTCTGCACGAACTGCAACCCGGCCCCGCCAGCCGCAGCTACGGCATCCAGGTGGCCAAACTGGCCGGCGTGCCCGCCCCGGTGCTGCACCACGCGCGCCATGCGCTGGCGGCGCTCGAAGAACGCGCCGGCGAAGGTGAATTGCAGGTGGACCTGTTCGCCACGCCCGAAATGCCCGAGAGCGCAGGCGCCAGCCCGGTCGAGGCGGCGCTGGCCGCCATCCACCCCGACGCTTTAAGCCCGCGCGAGGCGCTGGATGCGCTGTACCAGCTCAAGAAGCTGGCGGGGCATTGACGCCCCCGGCTTGACCCCTGCATTTTCATGCCGCATGATGGCATGACGATTTTGGAAGGATCACGCCATGCTCAAGGAAGTGGGCGCCAGCGGCCAGATATCGCTGGGCAAAAAATACGCCGGGCAGTTGTTCGAGGTGCAAACGGCAGCCGACGGCACCATCACGCTGATGCCGGTCAAAGTGGTGCCCGCCCCCCTCGCGGCACAGGAAGAGCCCGCACGCTATGCCGCAGCGGCCCACGAGTGGTCCTCGCAGCACGCCACCGAAATCGACCAATACAACGCCTGGGCCGAGCAGCGCGAACCCTATTCGCAGCGTGTGCGTCGCTGGCGTGCAGAACAACAAAAATGAGCCATGGCGCGCCTCGACATTTACGACAACCCCATTGAAGAAGACCGCTACGCGTTCCCCTTTGTCATAGACATCCAGAGCGACCTGCTCTACCGCTTTGCCGAACGGGTTTGCGTTCCGCTGGCGGTGCCGGGTGCCTTTCCGGGGATGACTGAACGCTTCAACCCCGCCATTGCAGTGAACGATCAAATCGCCCATCTGCACCCCCTTGGCATTGCCGTTTTCCTGCGCAACGAGTTATCCCAACCCCGTACCACCGGAAAGCCCCAAATGCTGGAAATTGAAACCGCACTGGACATGCTTCTGCGCGGCTACTGAAGCGCTCCCCCTTCCCAACACCCCACCCATGACCCCCCAAGAATTCATCGCCAAATGGGGCGCGCCCGGTGGCGTGCCCGGCCCCGCCTACGCCCTCAACGAAGAACAAGGCGCGCAAAGCCATTTTCTGGACCTGTGCGAACTGCTCGGCGTGCCCAAACCCGGCAGTGCCGAGGGCTACCGGTTTGAAGAAAAAAGCAGCGTCATCGGCGGCAAGACGGGCTATGCCGACGTCTTCATGCGCGGCGTTTTTGCGTGGGAAAACAAGGCGCCGGGCAAAAACCTCGACACCGCGCTCAAGCAGCTGCTCACCTACAGCCTGGCGCTGTCCAACCCGCCCATCCTGGTGGTGTCTGACCGGCTCAGCATTCGCATCCACACCCAGTTCACCGGCCACCCCAGTGCCACGCACGAGGTGCGCATTGCCGAAATGGACCAGCCAGCCAATCTGGCCCTGCTGCGCCGCATCTGGCTGGCGCCCGAGAGCTTCAAGCCCCGGCAGACCAACCGCGACATCACCGAAGCCGCCGCCCAAAGCTTTGCCGCCCTGGCCGAAGGCCTGCGCCAGCGCGGCGCCACGGCGGATGAAGACGCCGCCCGCCAGCAACAGCGTGCCAACCAGGTGGCGCACTTTCTCACGCAGTGCCTGTTCTGCTTTTTTGCCGAAGACGTGGGCCTGCTGCCCGGCCGCATGTTCGAGCGGTTGCTCAACAACCAGCAAGCCACGCCCGAGCGGCTGACCCAGGGCCTCACGCAGCTTTTCACCACCATGCAAAGCGGCGGCCTGTATGGCGTGGACGACATTCCGTGGTTCAACGGCGGCCTGTTCCAGACCATCGCCGTGCCGCCCCTCTCCGCGCCCGACCTGGCCGAGCTGCGCCGGGCCGCCGACCTGAACTGGAGCGCCATCGACGTCTCCATCTTCGGCACCTTGTTCGAGCGCGGCCTGGACCCCGCCAAACGCAGCCAGCTGGGCGCGCACTACACCGACCCGGCCACCATCGAGCGACTGATCGGCCCCGTCATCCGCCGCCCACTGCTACAAAAGTGGGAGCTTATAGCGCTTGATATACAAGGGCTGGCGGCCAAAATCACCAAAAAAGGCGACAGACACTACCGCGCGGCGCACGCTCTGTTCATCACCTGGCTTGACGAACTCAAAAACTACCGCGCCCTCGACCCCGCCTGCGGCAGCGGCAACTTTCTGTACCTCGCCCTCAAGTGCCTGAAAGACGTGGAACACCACAGCCACCTGCAGGCTGCCGAACTGGGCCTGGACCGCGAGGCTGACCTGGTGACCGGCCCGCACAACGTGCTGGGCATCGAGCTGAACGAATACGCCGCCGAACTGGCCCGCGTAACCGTGTGGATTGGCGAGCTGCAATGGCGCCTGGCGCACGGCTACGAGTTCAAGACCAACCCCGTGCTGGACACGCTGGAGCACATCGAATGCCGCGATGCGCTGCTCGACTGGAGCACAGCGCAGGCAGCGCCAAAACAAGACGCAGCGCAGACACCAGCGCCCGCCCCAGGCGCAGCGCAGGTTTCGGGGTCGGATCACGATTTTGCGCAGCAAAACTCGTGCTCTGACCCCGAAACCGGAACCCCGCCCCATCCCGGACCACTCGGCGCGGCCGCCACACCCACAGAGGCAACCTGGCCCCGCGCCGACGTGGTCATCGGCAACCCGCCGTTTCTGGGCGGCAGCAAGAAGCGTGGCGAATTAGGGGATCGCTACGTCCAGGCGCTGGACGCCGTTTACGCACCCGCCGTTCCCGGCGCCGCCGACCTGGTGTGCTACTGGTTTGAGAAAGCGCGGGCACAAATCGCGGCCGGGGCTTTGCAACGCGCCGGGCTGGTCACTACCAACTCGATTCGCGGCGGCGCCAACCGCAAGGTGCTTGATGCAATCTGCGCGCAAACCCGCATCTTTGACGCCTGGAGCGATGAGCCGTGGATCAACAACGGCGCTGCCGTGCGCGTGTCGCTGGTGGCGTTTGGCCATGAAAACACAATCGGCCTGAACGGGATGCCTGTCAAAAAAATCTACGCGGACTTGACAGGAGCAGACGACGATATAACTGCCCTTGATTTATCTACGGCTCAAAGACTCCCAGCCAATGCTGGTGCAGTTTTTGAAGGACTTCGCAAAGATGGCCCATTGGACATAGCCGGCGATATCGCTCGCAAATGGCTTCAACTTCCCAATCCGCATGGCGAATCTAATGCTCAAGTTCTGTTTCCACTAATCAATGGGATGGACATTACGCGCCGTCCACGCGACGGATGGGTCATTGATACGGGTGAATCCATGACGGAACAAGAGGCATCACTTTTTGAAGCGCCTTTCGAACACATCACAGCCTTCGTGAAGCCGGTTCGTCTCGAAAACAACGACCGAATTCGACGCACGTTTTGGTGGCGCTTCGGTCGAAATGGCGAAAAACTACGTTCCGCGCTCACTTCCTTACCGCGCTACATCAACACGCCCCGAGTTGCAAAGCACCGTCTGTTTGTTTGGCAGTTGGTGCCGTCCATTCCGGACACTGCGACGGTCGCCATCGCCCGCGCCGACGACACCACCTTCGGCATCCTGCACAGCCGCGTCCACGAACTCTGGTCACTGCGCATGTGCACCTGGCTTGGCGTCGGCAACGACCCGCGCTACACCCCCACCACCTGCTTCGAAACATTCCCCTTCCCCGCAGGCCTCACACCCTTGGACACCGCGCACCAGCGCACCGAAACGGTGGACGGCGGCGCACTGATTCCGGCTGACCTCTCGAATGCCTTGGTTGAAGGAGATTCAAAGCCAAATCAGCCTCTAGCGCCCGTCCAGCAAGCGCAAGCAGCTATCAAAACCATACCAACACGCCAAGCGGCCACGGCCATCGCCCAGGCCGCGCAGCGCCTGAACACCCTGCGCCAGGCCTGGCTGAACCCGCCCGAGTGGACGGACAGCGTGCCCGAGGTGGTGCCGCTGGGCCTGAGCGCATCGCCCTACCCCGACCGCACGGTGCCCAAGCCGGGGTTCGAGAAAGACCTGGCCAAGCGCACGCTGACCAATCTCTACAACCAGCGCCCCGCCTGGCTGGCGGCTGCCCACGCGCAGCTGGACGCGGCGGTGGCGGCGGCCTATGGCTGGGCGGACTACACGGCAGACATGGCGGACGATGAAATTTTGCGCCGCCTGCTGGCGCTGAACCTGCAACGCAGCACGCCCACCGGGGCCTGACATGCGCGCAGGGCGAGCTGATCGAGGCGTTCTGGGAGGTTTGAGAGAAATTGGCCTCTAGCGCTTATGGGATAAGCGCCAGCAGCTATTGTTTTTATATCTTTCTTGCACAACCCACGATAGGTGCGGGCGCTGCGGCGGCACCGCACTACACTCTGTGCCTTTCCTCTTTTTCGCATTCCCCATGACGTATTGCGTCGCCATCAAACTCAATGCCGGGCTGGTGTTCCTGTCCGATTCACGCACCAATGCCGGGCTGGACCAGATCAGCTCGTTCCGCAAGATCATGGTTTACGAGAAAGCGGGCGATCGCTTCATGGTGCTGCTGTCGGCCGGCAACCTGAGCATTTCGCAGTCGGTGCGCGAGATTTTGCAGACCACGCAGATCAAGGACGCTGCCGACAGCGAGCCCGTCACCATCTGGAACGCCAGGAGCATGTTCGACGCCGCCCGCGTGCTGGGCGCCGCCGTGCGCCATGTGCATGAGCGCGATGGCGCGGCGCTCAAGCGCGCAGAGGTGGATTTCAATGTGTCGATGGTGTTTGGCGGCCAGATCAAGGGCGAGGGCATGCGGCTGTTTCAGGTGTATTCGGCGGGCAATTTCATCGAATCGACCGCCGAGACGCCGTATTTCCAGGTGGGCGAGTCGAAATACGGCAAGCCGGTGCTCGACCGCGTGCTGACGCCCGAGACGCCTCTCGACGAGGCGGCCAAGTGCGCGCTGGTGTCGATGGACAGCACGCTCAAGTCCAACCTCTCGGTGGGCCTGCCCATGGACCTGGTGGTGTATGAGGTGGACCGTTTCACCACCGACAAGATCGCGTGCATTGACGAGAACAACCCCTACTTTCGCATGCTGCATGACCGCTGGGGGCAAAAGCTGCGCGAGGTATTCGACAGCATCGAAGACCCGGCCTGGGACGGCCGCTTGACCGATGCCCCCATCATGGTGAACCCGGAGCGCAGCAAGCCGCTCAAGAAGATCACCAACTTTCGCGAGAAGCTGGTCTGAGCCTCAGCACAGCCCCTGCCCCGCACCCGCACCCTGATGGATTGATGGCCAAGATCGTTTTCTCGCACGGCAACAGCTTTCCGGCGGGCACCTACAACGTGCTTTTTGGGCAATTGCGCCAGCGCGGCTTTGACGTGGCCGCCATCGACCGCTTTGGCCACGATGCGCAATACCCGGTTACCAGCAACTGGCCGCATCTGGTGCAGCAGCTGGCTGATTTTGCGGCGCAGCAGGTGGCGGCGTCGGGCGAGCGGGTGTTTCTGGTGGGGCATTCGCTGGGCGGCATTCTGAGCGTGATGGCGGCGGCCCAGCACCCCACGCTGGCGCGCGGCGTGTTGATGCTCGACTCACCGCTCATCAGCGGCTGGCGCGCCACCACCGTGGGCGTGGCCAAGCGCACGCAGCTGGTGGGCGCCGTGTCGCCCGGCCGCGTGAGCCGCCAGCGCCGCATGAGCTGGGCCAGCACTGCAGAGGCACTGGAGCACTTTGGCAAGAAAAAGGTGTTTGCGCAGTGGGACCCGCAGGTGCTGCGCGACTATGTCACGCACGGCCTGCACGACGAGGACGGGCGCCGGGTGCTGGGCTTTGACCGGGCGGTGGAAACCGCCATCTACAACACCTTGCCGCACAACCTGGACCGCCTGCTGCGCCGCCACCCGCTGCGCTGCCCGGCGGCATTCATCGGCGGGCTGGCATCGGTGGAGATGCGCCAGGTGGGCATGGCGCTGACCCGGCGGGTGACGGGCGGGCGCATCATGATGCTTGACGGTAGCCACTTGTTCCCGATGGAGCAGCCGCTGGCCACCGCCGCCGCCATCGAGGCGGCCTTGCTGAACCTGGCTGCACTGCCGAGCGCGGCGCACTGAAGTCGGCCGACCGCCCGGCTGCCCGACATTCGCGCTCGGCGCCGGGCCGCGTCAACGGCAGCAGCGGTAGGCCAGCCCCACCGAGGCGCTATAGCCGGTGGGCTTCACCGTCAGGGGGCTGCGGCGCGCGTCTGCCTGCAATTGCGAGACACCCACGCCGCCCCACACCACCCAATGGCGGTTGAGCGCCGTCATGACATCCACGCCCAGGTCCACGCTGTAGAGACCGCCACCGGGCTCGTACGCGGGCAGGCGGGCTGCCCCAGCGCCGCCCGCCACTGCGGGCACGCCAAACCGGGAGCGCAGGTAGGTGCGGTCGCCAAAACTGGCGCCGGCGCCAAAAACCATGCGGGTCTGCTGCGTGACGGGCAGGGTATAGGACACGCTGGTGTTCAGCTGCGCCCCCCCGTCGCGCCCCAGGATGTCTTGCGAAAGCCCTGCGCCCACCGACCACCGGGGCGTGATGGCATAGCCCGCGCTGACCCGGGCGCGCAGGGTGGATCGCACATCGGGCAGGCCGGAGAGCCGCGGCGCATCACTGCTATCGCGACCACTGTCCAGGCGCAGCGATGCACTCAGGCTGAACCGGTCGCTTTCGGCCAGGATGGCGGTGGCGCCCGATTCGCGCTGCTCCAGCCCATGGCCCATGAGGGTGCTGCCGCGCGAGGTGCTCAGGCGAAACCGACCGTATTCCAGCGCCCATGACGGGCTCAGGTGGGACGAACGGCCATCGCCGCCGGCGTAGTCCGGGCCGTTGCTCACCACGGCGCCCAGCACATAGTTGAGCTTGGGGGAGCCGTCTGGGTTGACGGCGGGCGGCACATCCTCGGCCATGGCGGGCAGACCGGCGCCCAGGCCCCACAAGACAGTGCAGACAGCGCAGCCCCAAAGGCCCAAAGGAAGGCCCGAAGGACGGCGCGGCAGGTAGGTCATGGCGCCATTATCAGCCGGCCCACTGCACCAGGCCAGTCCATGCCGAAACCAGCACCACCACCCCAAACACGATGCGGTAATACGCAAACGGCACGAAGCTGTGGGTGCTGATGTAGCGCAACAGCCAGCGCACGCACAGCCAGGCGCTGATGAAGGAGAACACCAGCCCCACGGAAAACAGCGGAATGTCGGCCGCCGACAGCAAGGCACGATCCTTGTACAGGCTGTACGCCCCCGCGCCGATCAGCGTGGGAATGGCCAGAAAAAAGGAAAAGTCCGTGGCGGCCTTGCGCGACAGGCCCAGCAGCATGCCGCCAATGATGGTGGCGCCGCTGCGGCTGGTGCCCGGCACCATGGCCAGGCACTGCACCAGGCCCACCTTGAGGGCATCCAGCGCAGTCATGTCTTCCACCTCTTGGATGCGGGTGGCCGCAGCAGGGCGGCGTTCGGCCCACAAGATAATGAAGCCGCCAATGATGAAGGTGCTGGCCACCACCACGGGGGTGAACAGGTTGGCCTTGATGGCCTTGCCAAACAGCAGCCCCAGCACCACCGCCGGCACAAAGGCAATCAGCACATTGAGCGCAAAACGCTGTGCCTGCCGCTCGGTAGGCAGGGCCGCCAGCGTGGCGCGGATTTTTTGCCAATACACCAGGATGACGGCAAAGATGGCGCCCGTCTGGATGGCGATGTCGAACACCTGGGCCTTCGCGTCATCAAAGCCCAAAAGCGAGCCCGCAAGAATCAGGTGGCCGGTGGAGGAGATGGGAAGAAACTCGGTAAGACCTTCGACCACGCCCATGATGGCGGCCTTGACCAGCAAAACAATGTCCACGCGTATGTCCTTTAAGCCCTTCGGGCTGGCAAAAGGGCAAATTATCCCCTGACGGCTGGCCTGGAACGCCTTGCACACAAGCGCACCGGGGCCAAGCTCGGCGGGTACCTGCACGCCTGCAAGAAACAGTGCAAAAACCGCTGCAAACGCTTATCCGTCAATCGCCGGCAGCTACTTTTATTTGCGTTGGGCCTGTCCCAAAACTCCGCCCCTCACCCGTCCAACCAGCTCCCCGCCACATTCTTGAGCAGCATGTTCACCGCTGCCAGCCTGCGGCTGCGCACGTCAATCAGGTTGCGCCGGGCTGACAACACGGTGGTCTGCGCGCTCAGCACGTTCAGATAGCCCACCGTGCCCGCGCGGTACTGGTTGCTCACCACATCCAGCGCGCGCTGGGCGGCGGCCACGGCCTCGGCCTGCAGGTGCTGTTCGCGCTCCAGCGCGGTGGCAGCGGCGAGGTTGTCCTCCACTTCCCGCAGCGCGGTCAGCACCGTCTGGCGGTAGCTCGCCACGGTCTGGTCGTGCGCGGCGCGGGCCAATTCCAAGGCGGCGCTGCGGGCGCCGCCATCCCAAAGTGAGACGGCCAATGCAGGGCCCAGTGACCAGAACAGGTTAGGAGCGTTCAGCAAATTGGCCAGCTCGGTGCCCCGATAGCCCGCCGCGCCCGACAGCGTGACCGCTGGAAAGAACGCCGCCTGCGCCACGCCGATCTGCGCGTTGGCCGCCGCCACGCGGCGTTCGGCAGCGGCAATATCGGGGCGGCGCTCCAGCAGGCGCGAAGGAAGTTGCGCCGGCACGGCGGGCGGTGCGGGCAGCTCGGCCGTGGCGGGCAGGTTGAGCGCGGCCGGCGCCTGCCCGGTGAGCGCGGCCAGCGCGTGCTCCAGCTGGGCGCGGCTGGTCTGCGCTTCGAGCCGTTGCACCTGGGTGGACTTGTACTGCGCCTCGGCCTGCGCCACGTCGGCCGCCGAGGCCACGCCCGCGCGCTGGCGGTTGCGCGTGAGTTGCCAGCTGCGCTCGTACGCGGCCAGGGTGTCGTCCAGCAGTAGCGTCTGCGCCTCGGCGGCGCGCAGCGCGAAATAGGTTTGCGCCACCGTGGCCTGCACCGACAGGCACATGGCGGCCAGGTCGTCGGCGCTGGCCTGGGCGCTGGCGCGCGCGGCATCCACCCCGCCCGAGAGCCGCCCCCACAAATCCAGCTCCCAGCTGGCGTTCAAGCCCAGGGCCTGGCTGTTGCGGGTGCGGGCCTGAGTGGTGTTATCAGTGGTGGTGCCGCTGCGCGAGCGCGTGCTGCTGGCCGTGGCGCCCAGGCTGGGCAGGCCGGCGGCGCCAGCGCTGTCGAGTGCGGCGCGCGCGGCGCGCAGCCGGGCGACGGCCAGGGCCACGTTCTGGTTGCCGCTGGCGGCGCGCTCTTGCAGTGCATCAAGCGCCGGGTCGGCGAACAGCGTCCACCACGCGTCTGGCACGCTGTTTTGTGCCTGGGCGGTTTGCCACACGGCGCTGCCTTGCACGCCTTGCTTGTAGGCGGGGGGCACGTCGAGCGCCGGGCGCTCGTGGGGCGGCTGGGAGCTGCAGGCCGTGAGCAGCGCCAAAATAACGAGCAAAAATGGCTTCCAGCGCTTACTGGATAAGCGCAAGAAGCTATCAAAATAAGAGTTATCGGGGTGCATCAGGAATCTCCTTGCAGCGCGGGCTTCGGGCCGCCAGCCGGGTGGCGGCGCCAGCGCCCCCAGCGCTGCACGCGCGCGCGCAGCCGGTCCAGCGCCACATAGACCACGGGCGTGGTGTACAGCGTGAGCAGCTGGCTCAGCAGCAGCCCGCCCACCACGGCAATGCCCAGGGGCTGGCGCAGCTCGGCGCCGTCGGCCCGGTTCAGCGCCAGCGGCAGCGCGCCAAAAATGGCGGCCAGCGTGGTCATGAGGATGGGCCGCAGGCGCAGGCTGCAGGCGCGGTAGATGGACTGCGCGGCCGTGATGTGGCCGGCGCGCTGCCGCACCAGCGCAAAGTCGATCATCATGATGGCGTTCTTCTTGACGATGCCGATCAGCAAGATGACGCCGATCAGCGCGATCAGCGAGAACTCGGTTTTGAACAGCATCAGCGCCAGCAGCGCCCCCACCCCGGCCGATGGCAGGGTGGACAGGATGGTGAGCGGGTGCAACAGGTTTTCATACAGGATGCCCAGCACCAGGTAGATGGTGATGATGGCCGCCAGGATCAGCAGCGGCTGGCCCGCCAGCGCGCTCTGAAACGCCCCCGCCGTGCCGCCAAAGGTGCCGCGGATTCCCACGGGCACGCCCAGCTCGGCCACCGCGTTGTGCACGGCATCGGTGGCCTGCGACAGCGACACGCCCGGCGCCAGGCTGAAGCTGACGGTGCTGGCCGGCGTGCCGCGCTCGTGGCTGACCGACAGCGGCGTGTTGGTGGTGGTGATGCGCGCAAACGCCGTGAGTGGCACCTGCTGGCCCGCGCTGTTGACAAAGAAGAAGCCGCGCAACGTTTCGGGGCTTTGCAGGTAGCGCGGGGCGGCTTCCATCACCACGCGGTATTGGTTGAGCGGGTTGTAGATCACACCCACCTGGCGCTGGCCGAAGGCGTCGTTCAGGGTGGCGTCGATCTGCGCCATGGTCAGGCCTGCGCGCGTGGCGGCGTCGCGGTCGATCACCAGCGTGGTCTGCAGGCCGTAGTCCGACACGTCGCTGTTCACGTCTTCCAGCTCGGGCAATTGCGCCAGCGCCTGGCGGATGCGTGGCTCCCAGGTGCGCAGCTCGGCGATGTCGTCGGCCTGCAGCGTGTAGTCGTACGAGGCACTGCTTTGCCGCCCGCCAATGCGGATGTCGCGCTGGGGCACCATGAACAGGCGGGCGCCGGGCTCGTCCTTGAGCTGCGCGCGCAGGCGGGTGATGACGGCCTCAGACCGCTCCTGCCCCGGCCCGCGCTTGAGCGTCATGAACATCTGCGCCGCGTTGCGCTGCCAGCCGCCGGTGAAGCCCGTGACATGCTCCACGGCGGGATCGGCCTGCACGATGGCCAGAAAACGCTGCAGCCGCTGCTCCATGGCCTGGTACGACGTGGCCTGGTCGGCACGGATGAAGCCCGAGATGCGGCCCGTGTCCTGCTCGGGCATGAAGCCTTTCTCGATGGCGGTGTAGAGGTAAACGTTGAGCCCCACCACCCCGGCCAGCGCCAGCAGCACCAGGGGCTGGTGGCGCAGGCACCAGGCCAGGCTGCGGCGGTAACCGCGCAGGCCCCGGGCCTGCAGGCCGTCCAGCCAGCGCATAAAGCGCGCCCAAGGTGATGGACTGGGCGCTTGCTCGGTTGGCCGGTGCGGCTGGAGCAGCGCCGCGCACATCATGGGCGTGGTGGTGAGCGACACCAGCAGCGACACCCCAATGGCCGCCGACATGACGATGGCGAACTCATGGAAAAACCGCCCCACGATGCCGCCCATGAACACAATGGGCACGAACACCGCAATCAGCGACAGGCTCATCGACACCACCGTGAAGCCGATCTCGCGCGCGCCATCCAGCGCGGCCTGCAGCGCGGTTTTGCCGCGCTCCATGTGGCGCATGATGTTTTCCAGCACCACGATGGCGTCGTCCACCACGAAGCCGGTGGCAATGGTCAACGCCATCAGCGAGAGGTTGTCGAGCGTGTAGCCCGCGAGATACATCACGCCAAACGTGCCCGCCAGCGACACCGGCACGGCCACCGCGGGGATGAGCGTGGCGCGCCCGTTGCGCAGAAACAGAAACACCACCAGGACGACCAGCGCCACGGCGATCAGAAGGGCGTGCTCTACCTCCTTGACCGAGGCGCGCAGCGTGGGTGTGCGGTCGGAGACGATCTGCACATCGATCGCCGCCGGGATCGACGCCTTGAGCTGCGGCAGCAGCGCGCGCACGCGGTCCACCGCCTCCAGGATGTTGGCGCCGGGCTGCTTGTACACCTGCAGCAGCACAGCCGGCTTGCCGTTGGCCACGCCAAAGTTGCGCACGTCCTGCACCGAGTCGGTCACCTCGGCCACATCGGCCAGGCGAATCGCGTTGCCGTTTTGCCAGCGCAGCACCAGCGGGGCATAGTCGGCCGCCACGCGGGCCTGGTCGTTGGCGGCGATCTGCCAATAGTGGTCTTCACGCTCCACCGCGCCCAGCGGGCGGTTGGCGTTGGTGGTGCTGATGGCGCCGCGCACTTGCTCCAGCGACACCCCGTTGGCCGCCAGCCGCACCGGGTCGAGCGACACACGCACGGCGGGCAGCGCGCCGCCGCTGACCGTGGCCTGCCCCACCCCTTCGACCTGCGAGAGCTTTTGCGCCAGCACGGTAGAGGCCGCGTCGTACATCTGCCCGCGCGTGAGCGCGCTGGACGTGAGCGCCAGGATCATGATGGGCGCATCGGCCGGGTTCACCTTGCGGTAGCTGGGATTGCTGGGCATGCCCGTGGGCAGCAGCGTGCGCGCGGCGTTGATGGCGGCCTGCACATCGCGGGCGGCGCTGTCCACGTTCCGGTTGAGGTCGAACTGCAGCGTGATGCTGGTGCTGCCCAGGATGGAGCGCGAGGTGATCTCGTTGACGCCGGCGATGGCGCCGAGCGAGCGCTCGAGCGGCGTGGCCACGGTGGCGGCCATGGTGTCGGGGCTGGCGCCGGGCAGGCTGGCGCTGACGGAGATGGTGGGGTAATCGACCTGCGGCAGCGGGGCCACCGGAAGCAGAAAGTACGACACCGCGCCGACCAGGGCCAGGCCCAGGGTGAGGAGCGTGGTGGCGATGGGGCGGTGGATGAAGGGGGTGGAGAGGCTCATGGGGCGGGCCTCCTGCCAGGTTCGGGGTGTTTTGTGGCTCTAGCGCTTTGGGGGGTTGCGCTGGTAGCTATTGTTTTGATAGTTATTGCTGTGCTTTTTTTCAGGGTGGGGGCCGGGTCTCGCCCCGGCGGGCGAGGTACTTTTCTTTGCTTCGCCAAAGAAACGTACCCAAAAGAAAGGCGACCCACAGTCTGCGACCCCTTCGCGTTGCTACGGGGCAACCTGCGGCGGTGCGCTTGCGGGGTGCGCCGTGGAACTCGCTTTGCGCTGCGCGCGCCGCTCGGACAACCACGGCGAGTCAGATGACGAGGCATGCGCGCTTCGACGCGCATGCTCACCCCGCAACCGCACCGCCGCAGGCGCAGCCAGATGGGGGGAACCACCGAACATCCAAACAACCCCACGGGCCATCGCTGCGCTCGGCCCAGGTTGCGCAGCGCGAGGCGCTTGCGCCCGCGAAACGGGGCCGAGCGCAGCGATGGCCCGTGTGGCTGTTGGCTCCCCACCCCTTCTGGATGCGCCTGGGGCGCGCAGGGCGCGGGGTGGCGGGTGTGCCGCAGGACACACCCGCTTCGTGATCTGACTCGCCGTGGTTGTCTGAACGGAGCGCCGCAGGCGCGCAGTGAGTTCCACGGCGCACCCCGCGCACGAGCACCCCAGGTTGCCCGCAGCGAAGCGGAGGGTCGCAGACAGCAGGGTCGCCTTTCTTTTGGGTACTTTTCTTTGGCGAAGCAAAGAAAAGTGCCTCGCCCGCCGGGGCGAGACCCGGCCCCCGCCCCCAGCCAAGGCATAGAGCCAAAAACACCCCCAGCGCTTATAGGAAAAGCGCAACCAGCTACAAAAACAGGAGCACCCATCACACAGCCCCCTGCCGCGCCCGCCAACGCTCAGCCCACCCCTCAAACGTCAGATAAATCACCGGCGTCGTAAACAGCGTCAGCAACTGGCTCACAATCAGCCCCCCCACCATCGTCACCCCCAGCGGATGCCGCAACTCGCTGCCCACGCCCGTACCCAGCATCAACGGCAGCGCCCCCAGCAACGCCGCCAGCGTGGTCATCAAAATCGGCCGAAACCGCAGCAGGCAGGCCTGGTAAATCGCCTCCCGCGCTGGCAGCCCCTGTTCGCGCTGCGCCTCCAGCGCAAAGTCGATCATCATGATCGCGTTTTTCTTGACGATGCCGATCAGCAGCACGATGCCGATGACCGCCACGATGTCCACATCCAGCCCCGCCAGCCACAGCGCCAGCAGCGCCCCCACCCCCGCCGACGGCAGGGTGGACAGGATGGTCACCGGGTGGATGGTGCTTTCATACAGCACCCCCAGCACGATGTACATGGTGACCACCGCCGCCAAGATGAGCAGCAGCGTGTTCGACAACGAGGCCTGAAACGCCAGCGCCGCGCCCTGGAAGTTGCTGTCCACCGACAGCGGCAACAGACCGGCCGCGCGCGCCGCCGCCTGTTCGGCCTGGATGGCCTTGACGGCATCGCCCAGCGAAACGCCCGGTGCCGTGTTGAACGAAATGGTGGCAGCCGGCAGCTGCCCCACATGGTTCACGGCCAGCGGCATAGGGCGCTCTTCGATGCGCGCCACCGACGACAGTGCCACCGGCTTGCCGGCGCTCGATGCAACGTAGATGCTGTTCAGCGCCTCGGGCCCCAACTTGAACTGCGGCGCCACCTCCAGCACCACGCGGTATTGGTTCGATTGCGTGAAGATGGTGGAGATCAAGCGCTGGCCAAAGGCGTTGTACAGCGCGGTGTCGATGCCCGCCACCGTCACGCCCAGCCGGCTGGCCTGGGCGCGGTCGATCTGCACAAAGGCCTGCAGGCCCTGGCTTTGCAGGTCGCTCGCCACATCGGCCAGTTGCGGCAGGGCGCGCATGCGCTGCACCAGGTCAGCGGTGCTGATCTGCAACTGGGCCATGTCGGGCGACGAAACCAGCAGTTGGTATTGCGTGCGCGCCACGCGGTCTTCGATGGTGAGGTCTTGCACCCGCTGGGCATACAGGCGAATGCCCGCAATATCGCGGGTTGAGTCCGCCAGGTGGCGCAGCACCACGGGGGCGCGGTCGCGTTCGGCGTGGGGTTTCAAGTCGATGAGCAGGCGGCCGGTGTTGAGCGTGGTGTTGGCCCCGTCCACCCCAATGAAGGACGACACACTCTGGACGGCCGGGTCTTGCAGAATGCGCTCGACCAACTGCTGCTGGCGCTCCGCCATGGCGGCAAACGAGATGGACTGGTCGGCCTCGGTGGTGGCCTGCAGTGTGCCGGTGTCTTGCACCGGAAAGAAGCCCTTGGGCACCAGCACATAGAGCAACACTGTCAGCACCAGCGTGGCCGCAAACGCCAGCCAGGTCAGGCCCCGGCGGTTGAGCACCCACTGCAACGCGCGGCCATAGTGCGCGATGGTGCGGTCAAAAAATCGGCCCGTGGCCTGGTACAGGCGGCCATGGCTTTCTTCGGGCGTGTGGCGCAGCAGGCGCGCACACAGCATGGGCGTGAGCGTGAGCGACACCACCGCCGACAGCAAGATGGCCACGGCCATGGTGATGGCAAATTCATGGAACAGCCGCCCCACCACGTCGCCCATGAACAAGAGCGGAATCAGCACCGCAATCAGCGAGATGGTGAGCGAGATGATGGTGAAGCCGATCTGCCTGGCACCCTTGAGTGCGGCCTGCAGCGGTGGCTCGCCCTGCTCCACATAGCGGACGATGTTCTCGATCATCACGATGGCGTCGTCCACCACGAAGCCGGTGGAAATCGTCAGCGCCATCAGCGTGAGGTTGTTGATGGAAAAGCCCGACAGGTACATCACGCCACACGTGCCCACCAGCGACAGCGGCACCGCCACGCTGGGAATGAGCGTGGCCGAGGCGCTGCGTAAAAAAACAAAGATCACGGCCACCACCAGGCCGATGGCCAGCGCCAGCTCGACCTGCATGTCCTTGACCGAGGCGCGGATGGTGGTGGTGCGGTCGGTCAGCACCTGCACATCCAGCGATGCGGGCAGCGTGCTTTGCAGCTGGGGCAGCAGCACCTTGATGCGGTCCACCGTCTCGATGACGTTGGCGCCGGGCTGGCGCCGGATGTTGAGGATGACGCCGGCCCTGGACCCTGTCTCGGGCGTGCCTGCCCAGGCGGCCAGGCGGGTGTTCTCAGCGTCGTCCACCGTTTGCGCCACATCGCGCAGGCGGATGGGGTTGCCGTTTTTGAAGGCCAGGATCAGGTCGCGGTATTCCTGCGCGGACTGCAGCTGGTCGTTGGCATCAATGGTCGAGGCGCGCGCGGGCCCGTCAAAGCCGCCCTTGGCCTGCTTGACGTTGGCGGCGGCGATCACGGTGCGCACATCCTCCAGCGTGAGGCCCAGGCTCGCCAGCGCCGTGGGGTTGGCCTGGATGCGCACCGCCGTCCTGCGCCCGCCCGCAATGGCCACCAGCCCCACGCCGGTAACCTGCGAGAGCTTGGGCGCCAGTCGGTTCTCGACCAGATCATTGAGGCGGATCACCGGCAACGAGGGGGACGTGATGGCCAGCGTGAGGATGGGCGCGTCCGCCGGGTTGACCTTGCTGTAGATCGGCGGCATGGGCAGGTCGTTCGGCAGCAGGTTGCTGCCGGCGTTGATGGCCGCCTGCACCTGCTGCTCGGCCACATCCATGGACATGTCGAGCGCAAAGCGCAGCGTGATGACCGAGGCGCCACCCGAGCTGGTGGACGACATTTGCGCCAGGCCCGGCATCTGGCCCAGCTGGCGCTCCAGCGGCGCCGTGACATTCGACGTCATCACATCGGGGCTGGCGCCGGGGTACAGCGTGGTGACCTGGATGGTGGGGTAATCCACCTCGGGCAAGGCCGAAATCGGCAGCAGCCGATAAGCCAGCAAGCCCGATATCAGTAACGCCACCATCAGCAACGAGGTGGCGATGGGGCGCAGGATGAAGATGCGCGAGAGATTCATGGCAGCAGGGCCCGCAAGGCGCGGTGCATGGTCTCAGCGCGCAGCGGACGCAGCGGCCGATGCCGGCGCAGCAGCTCCGTCGGCCTGCTGCGTGCGGCGGGCGCGCAGGAAGGCGCGGCGCTCGTCGGGCGCCATGGTGGCCAGCCTGTCGCGCTCGGCCTGCGTGAGGCTGCGCAGCAGGGCCGCGCGCCGCGCGCCGGAGTCTTGCGCGGCCTCGTCGGCACGGGTGGCCACGCCCGCATCAATCACCGCCACCTTGGCGCCTTCACGCAGCCGGTCGAGGCCGTCGGTCACCACTTGGTCGCCGTCTTTCAGGTCGCCGTCCACGCTGACCCGGTCGCCTTCGGCCGCGCCCACGCGGATGCGCCGCTGCGTCACGGTGCCGGACGGCTGCACCAGATAAACATAGTTGTTCTGCACCGCCGTGCCGGGCACGGTGAGCACGCCTTGCAGCACATCGAGCTGCAACCGCACGTTGACAAACTGGTTGGGGAACAGCCCGCCGTCCTCATTGGCAAATGCAGCCTTCACCTTGATGGTGCCGGTGGCGGGGTCGATGGCATTGTCGAGCGCGCCCAGGCGGCCGCGTGCCAGGCGGTGTTTTTGCTCGCGGTCCCACAGCTCGACGGGCAGTGCGGCGCCTTCGGCCAGGCGTTGCTGGATGGGCGCCAGATGCGCCTCGGGCACTGAAAAGGCCGCGTCGATGGGCTGGACGAGGTTGATGGTGACGATGCCGTTCGCATCGGAGGGGCCAACCACATTGCCCCGGTCGGCCTGGCGCAGGCCAAGGCGCCCGGCAATGGGCGCCGTGATGCGCGTGTAGCCCAGTTGCAGGCGGGCGGCGTCCACTTGCGCCTGGTCGGCGGCCACGGTGCCTTCGAGCTGGCGCACCAGTGCCGCCTGCGTATCCACCTGCTGGGTCGCTATCGAATCCTGTGCCAGCAGGTCTTTGTAGCGCTGCAGATCGAGTTGCGCGTTTTTCAGCAGGGCCTGGTCGCGCTGCAGATTGCCCTGCACCTGGCTCAGCGCGGCCTGGTAGCTGCGCGCATCGATCTCGGCCAGCAACTGGCCTGCCTTGACCTGTTGGCCTTCCTTGAAATGCAGCGCCGTCAGCTCGCCGCCGACCTTGGCCCGCACCACCGCCGTGGCGCGCGCGCTCATGGTGCCGATGGCTTGGACCATCACACGCACGTCTTGGCGCCGCACCAGCCCCACCGACACAGGCTGTACCTGCCCGCCGGCGCTGAAGCGCCCCGGCGTTGTTGTGCCCACGGTTGCCGCGGCCCCATCGGGGCCCGCCTGGCGCTGCGTCCACCACCACCCCCCGCCCGCTGCGAGCGCCAGCACCACCAGCAGCAGCATCCACCACCGCGCTCGCCCGCCCTGGCGCAAGTTGGACCGCAGCGGAGGACAGGGGAAACGGTGGGGCAGCATGGAAAGCGCGGCAAAGTGAAGTCGGGCAATGGTAGCCATCCCCAGCCGCACCCAACATCGTCGCCAACGAATGACGGCTGTTTTGCCCTGGCGTTAGCGGTTGGTGACCAACAACAAACCGCCCGCCCCCAT
Organism: Acidovorax sp. JG5; assembly: GCF_017939685.1. Lineage (NCBI taxonomy): Bacteria > Pseudomonadati > Pseudomonadota > Betaproteobacteria > Burkholderiales > Comamonadaceae > Acidovorax > Acidovorax sp. JG5. Next base: position 64,699 of record NZ_JAGKSE010000007.1, on the reverse strand, counting down.
GAAGAACCCGCCCGTGGCCTTGTTCAGGCGCACGACCCCGCGCGAGGTGCGGATGAATCGGCGAATCTGTCGCCCGCCAGTGGCATACACAGCTGTCGAAACGAACTCGCTCGCCAGATAGATCGACCCCAGCACCAAAAACTGCCGAGCAGCAGGCTGGCCCGGATCAATGAACTGCGGAAAGATGGCGGCAAACAGGATGATGGCCTTGGGGTTGGTGATGCCCAGCAGGAATTCCTGGGCGATCAGGGCGCGCAGACTCACGGGCGATTCAGCCACCGAAGCGCCCTCGCCCTCGACCACGCTCAGCCCGCTGAACTCGCGGCTGCGCCAGGCCCGCCAGCCCAGCCAGAAGAGATAAAGGGCGCCCGCCCATTTCACCGCCGTGAACGCCGCTTCGGAAGCCAGCAGCATGGCCCCCAGCCCCACCGCGGATACCACAAGAAAAATGGCAAAAGCGGCCACGCGCCCCAAGGTGGCAATCAGCGCAGCGCCCACACCCGCACGGATGCCGTTGTTCAGCCCGCAGAAATTGTTCGGACCGGGCGTCAGTGAAATGGCCACAGCCACCGGCACAAATAAGAGAGCGTCCATTACAGATCCTGTGGGGCGAAAGCAAAAAAGCGCCAGTCTACCGAGGCAGTGCGGCTGCGTTACACGCCGGGCAAATCCACCACCTGATTCCACGGCACCCCGGCGAGCGCTTCGTAATGGGCCACTACCACCATGCGGCCAGGCTGGGTTCCGTGATGGGCCAGCGCCTTTGCCAGATACGCCACGGAGGACTTGTCCAGCCCCGCGACGGGCTCATCCATGAGCGTGAGCGGCGCGCCAGAGGCCAGCGCCGCCGCCATCAAGACCTTGCGGCGGCTGCCTGCGGACAGCGCATGAAGCGGCTTGTCCAGATGGGGGTGCAGTAAAAACCCTGTGATATGCGCCAAAAGCGCATTGGCATCCCAGGCGCCATGCTGCTGTGACAACCGGGCGAACCAGCCGCGCGCAGTCTGGTCGTTGAGCGCATCCGAGCGCGGGTCGGCCCAAAACACCCGCGCCCGGTACGCATCGGGGTCCGTCTGCCCATTTAGCCCCGCCAGCACCAGCCGGCCCGCCTGCGGCACCAGCTCACCGGCCAGCAGCCGCAGCAGCGTGGTCTTGCCACAGCTTTCATCCCCGCGCACCAGCGTCAGCCCCGGTGACAAAGTAGCGTGAAAGTTGTCAAACACAGCGCAATGCGGGTAGCCAAAAGACAGGCCGAGCACCTGCAGCGAGAGCGATGGGTGGGTCATGAAAATCGGCGATAACGCCCCGTAAGCGCCGCAACGGCGTCGGCAAATCCTGGCATTCTAGAAATCTTGCCGCACTCCACGACAATCTGGCGACACTCCCTGCCCTTTTACAGCCATGCTCCTGCGCTACCTTGATTTCGATTTCAGTGAAGACACCGAAGGCACCGGCACCTTCGATGCCATGGCGAGCGTTGCGCCAGCGCAGGTTGCCGCCTTGCAGGCTGAAATCAGCGCCGTATTGGCATGGGCGCACCAGCACTGGCCCGATGCCTGTGGCCCCGCCGAACACGGTGGTGCATGGCTGTACGACCTGCGGGGCGTGCAGGAGGTCAGCACGCCACTGGTGCTGGAATTTGATGAAACCGCAGGACAACTCCGCACCATGGCGGGCAGCCCCGCTCCACCGCGGACCACCATCACCCTGACGATCAGCGGCAGTGCCGATTTCTGCGCGACACTTCGCGAAGCCTTTGACGTTGAATAGTTCGAGCTCCAATCTGCCGATCAGAACTGCTTTTACGTGGCCAACCCCACCAATGCGCCCGCCCTGTTCGCCAGCAATGCCATGCTGTGCGGCTTCCACTTTCCGTTCCCGGCCTTCGGCCGCTTGGCAGCCTCGGGCAACGGCTACGCCTTCCAACCTGCAGCCTGAAGGGCAGGGCTTCACGTCCATTTTTTCCTATCGCCTGCCTTCCAGCGATGGCGCGGCAAAGGCCTGCTGAAAGACGCTGATTTCGGCTGTGGCCTAATATCCCTCTTTTTTCCACTATCTCAGAGACCTACCATGGGCAACAAGATCGTCACCGAAGCAGACCGCAAGCGCACCCCCCAACCCAAGCCCCTGCCCGGCGTGAGCCTGCCCACGTCTGGCCGTGGTCAGCGCGTGAGCCTGGAGCGTGGTGTTGCAACCCGCAGCAAGAAGAACCCCGGCAAGCGCTCCAAGAAGGGCGGTTGATCGGCACTGTCTCGGCACCAGGCCCTGGCATAAAACAGCCCTCTTCGGAGGGCTTTTTTCTGGGCGAAACACAGGCAGCATGCGCACTGCGAAAGAAAACGCCGCACGCAGACACCGGGCAGACACCGGGCGGCAAACGCCCTTGAGCGCATGCCCGCTATCGCACGCCGCAGACCGTCGCCCCAGGATCGTTGGGCGGCACCTCGCGGTCGTGCTTGGCCTGGGCCACCTGCATATCGCGCGGCAGGGTCACGCCGTTCTTGACCGCCAAAATTTCCGCCATCACGCTCACGGCGATCTCCGGCGGGGTCTTGCTGCCGATGTAGATGCCGATCGGCCCGCGCAGACGTTGCAGGCCCTCTTCGGTCTGCTCGAAATGCTCGATCATGCGGGCCCGGCGGGCCTGGTTGTTGCGGCGCGAGCCAATGCCGCCCACATAAAACGCCTCGGTGTTGAGCGCCTCCAGCAGCGCCAGATCATCGAGCTTGGGGTCGTGCGTGAGGGCCACCACGCAACTGCGGCGGTCGGGCTTGAAGGCCCGCACCACGTCATCGGGCATGTCACTCACCACGGTGGCGCCGGGCACGCTCCAACTGCCCCGGTATTCCTCGCGCGGATCGCACACCGTGACGGCAAAACCGCTGAACAGCGCCATGGTGGCCAGGTATTCGGCCAGTTGGCCCGCCCCGATCAGCAGCATGCGGTACTCGGGGCCAAAGATGTTGGTGAGCTGCACGGCATCCACCACCAGATCGCCGGGGGTGGTTGCCAGCGACAGCGTTGCCACGCCGTCGGCCAGGCGCACGCTGCGCTGCACCAGCCGGCCGGATTCGAGCGCCGCGATCAGCGCGGCCAGGCTGGCGGGATCGGGGTCGTATTCCAGCAGCAACTCCAGCGTGCCGCCGCAGGGCAGGCCAAAGCGGTGCGCCTCGTCGGCAGACACGCCATATTTCACGAACGATGGTGGGCCGCTGGGAATGCGGTGGTCCGCACCGGGACGGGCACCGCCCGGCGGCGCACTCTGCGCATAGGCCTGGGTATGACGGTCAATCAGGTCGTCTTCAATGCAACCGCCCGACACCGAGCCGACTACCGCCCCATCCTCGCACAACGCCATGATCGAACCGACAGGCCGGGGCGATGAGCCCCAGGTACGCACCACCGTGGCCAGCAGCGCGCGCCGGCCGGCAGTACGCCAGCCGTGCAGCGTGCGCAACACCATCACATCCAGGTTTTCCATGGCTTCATCACCCAATCTATTGACACCGTTTTCAACATCACCCTGCGCCGCCGCACCCATTTCCGATGAAACTGGCGCGCCCATTTGGGGAAAGACGCGCAGCAGCACAGAGAGAACTTAGCACCACCACGCTACCAGCACCCACGCCGCCGCGCCGGCCACCCACACCCATACCGGGATGCCACCGGGGGGATTGCCATCGCCCACCGCTGCATCGCGTTGTCTAAGCGCTAAAAAAGTCTTCGGCCATGCCCTTGGCGGCGCCGTCGATCAGGCGCTGGCCCAGCAAGACCCACGCATGGCCCTTACCAAAGCCGGCCACACTCCCGGTCGCTCGCAACGCCATGGCACAGCGCTGCAGGAAGACAGTGCAGGCACCGGGCTATCATCACCGCATGCTGATCGAGACCCTGGGAGCCGCGCACGAGCTGGGCCGCCTGAAAGAAATTCTGGGCGTGATGGTGCGCCACGGATTCGGTGACACGGTGCGCCGCCTGGGCCTGGCCGACCAGCTCGAGCGCGCCGGCCAGGCACTGCACTGGAACCTGGCCGGCGACCTGACCCGCATCGAGCCACCAGTCCAGGTGCGACTGGCGCTGGAAGAACTGGGGCCCACGTTCGTCAAGTTCGGGCAACTCCTGGCAGGCCGCGCCGACCTGTTCGGCCCCGACTGGATCGCCGAGTTTGAAAAACTCCACAGCCATGTCCCGGCCGTGCCCCTGGATGCCCTGCGCCCCCAGTTGCGCCAAGACCTGGGTGGCGATCCCGAGGCGGTGTTTGCGCGCTTTGACACCGAGCCGCTGGCCGCGGCATCCATCGCGCAGGTGCACCGCGCACAGCTGCACGACGGCAGCGAAGTGATCGTGAAGATACGCCGCCCCGGCATCCGCGAGGTGATCGAGGCCGATCTGCGCCTGCTGGAGCGGCTGGCCGCGCTGGCCGAAGCCGAACTGGCCGCCCTCAAGCCCTACCGGCCGCAGCAGCTGGTGCGCGAGTTCGCACGATCTCTGCGGCGCGAACTGGACCTGGCGGGCGAATGCCACAGTGCCGAGCGCATTGCCGGCAACCTCGCCAGCCTGCCTTTCGTCGTGGTGCCACGGGTGTACTGGGCGCACACCAGTGAACGCATCAACGTGCAGGACTTCATTCAGGGCGTGCCCGGCGGGCAGCTGGATGTGCTGACACCCGAAGCCGGCTTTGACCGCACCGTGCTGGCCCAGCGCGGCGCGCAGGCCGTGCTCCAGATGATTGTGCAAGACGGCATCTTCCATGCCGATCCGCACCCCGGCAATGTGTTTTACCTGCAAAGCAACCGCATCGCCTTCATCGACTTCGGCATGGTCGGCCGCCTGTCAGAGCGGCGGCGCGGCGAGTTGCTGCACATGCTGCTGGGCCTGGTGGAGCGCAAGCCGCAGGCGGTGGCCGAGGTGCTGCTGGACTGGGCGGGCGACGCCCACGGGGTGGACCTCGGGCAACTGGAGACCGAGGTGGAAGCCTTTGTGGACCAGTACCACGGCGTGCCCCTGGCGCAGCTGCAGCTGGGCCAGATGCTGGCCGATGTGACCACCATCCTGCGCGAGCACCACCTGGGCCTGCCACCCGATCTGGCGCTGCTCATCAAGGCCTTCATTTCGTTGGAAGGCATGGGCCGCAATCTGGACCCGCAATTCCACATGACCACCGAGGCCCTGCCGCTGCTGCGCCAGGTGATGCGCGCACGTTATGAACCGCGCGCTCTGGCCAGCCGCGCCTGGCAGACCTTGGGCCGGGCACTCGCCACCGTCGAGCAATTGCCCGACGACTTGGCGCGCCTGCTGCGCAACGCGCGCCGGGGCCGCCTGCAGGTGAACATCGAGCTGGCCCACCTCAAACGGGTGGGCGACCAGATCGACCGCTCGGCCAACCGGCTCGCGATGGCGTTGATCATTGCCGCCCTCATCATCGGTTCGTCCATCGTGATGACCGTGCAGGGCGGGCCCACGCTGTTTGGCCTGCCAGCCTTTGGTTTCCTGGGATTCTTCAGTGCGGTGGTTTGTGGCCTGTGGCTGGTGCGTGCCATCTGGCGCAGCTCGCACCATAGAGACGACGATTAAGTCAACAGTCCCGCCGAACGCTGCGACTGCGGCCCCAAAAAAACCCCACCGCCCGGAAACCGGCATGGCCCAGGCCAGTGCCACCATGGAACCACCTGCGCCGAGGCGCGAAACGGCCCAGGAGGGATTCACTTGCCTGCGTTCGGAAAGAACAGCTGCTCGCCACCAATCTTGTAGTTGGCAATCACCGTCTGGCCCACGGGCGAGACCACCCAGTCCACGAATTTCTGCGCGTCCTGCACCTTCACATGCGGGTGCCTGGCGGGGTTCACCACCATCACGCCATACTGGTTGAACAGGCGCTGGTCGCCCTCCACCAGCACGGCCAGATCGGCACGGTTCTTGAAGTTGAGCCAGGTGCCGCGGTCGGCCAGCACATAGGCGCCGCTGGATGCGGCAATGTTGAGCGCCGGCCCCATGCCACAGCCGCATTCCTTGTAGCCGCTGCCCTTGGCGGCATCGGCGCCGGCCAGCTTCCAGTAACGCAGCTCGGCGGCGTGGGTGCCGCTCTTGTCACCGCGCGAGACAAATTCGCCGTTGCCAGCGGCCAGCTTTTTCAGCGCCTCCACGATGTCCTTGCCCTTGACACCTGCGGGATCGTTCTTGGGGCCCACCATGATGAAATCGTTGTACATCACGGGGTAACGCTTCACGCCCCAGCCGTCGGCGACAAACTTTTCTTCGGCCACCTGGTCGTGCACGAAAAGCACATCCGCGTCGCCGCGGCGCGCCGTGTCAAGCGCCTGCCCCGTGCCCAGGGCCACCACCTTCACATCCAGCCCACTGGCCTTCTTGAACGCGGGCAGCAGATAACCGAACAGCCCCGACTGCTCAGTGGACGTGGTGGACGCCATGGTGATGGACTGCGCGCTAGCGACTCCAGAAACTACAAAAACAATAGCTGTAAGCGCTTTGCACACAAGGGCTAGAGGCCAAAAAGACTTCAAATTCTTCATACCATTTCTCCTTTGACAAACATTCGGGCGGCGTCGGGCAGGGGGCCGTTGAAAAAATCGTGCACCGGCAAATCGGCCAGCACAGCGCCGTGTTCGAGATAAATCACCCGGCTGGCCAGCCGCTTGACCTGGCCCAGGTTGTGGCTGGCAAAAACAATGGTCACGGGGTGGGCCGGGCCCGCCTGGCCATGGCTGGCGGCCAGGTCAGCCATGAGCAGCTCGACCTCGCGCTTGGCATGGGGGTCGAGGCTGGCGGTGGGCTCGTCGAGCAGCAGCACATCGGGCCGCAACGCCCAGGCCCGCGCCAGCGCCACCCTTTGCTGCTGGCCGCCCGAGAGGGTGCGCGCGTTTTGTGCGGCAATGCCTTCGAGCCCCACGCGCTGCAAGGCCGCCAGTGCCAGCGCCCGCGCCTCGCGCCAGCGCACGCCGTGCAGCCACAGGCCCAGCGCCACGTTGTGCTGGGCGCTGGTGCGCAGCATGTGCGGGCGCTGGAACAGCATGGCCTGCCGCACGCCAGGGTCGTGCGACAAGCGCCCGCTGCTGGGTTTCGCCAGGCCGTGCAGCACGCGCAGCAGCGTGCTCTTGCCACAGCCATTGGCGCCGATCAACGCAACACGTTCGCCCAAGGACACCGTCAGATTCACACCGTGGAGCGCCTGCACCGGGCCATAGCGCACGCCCACGCCGTGCAGGGAGAAAACCGGAGGCTGGTCGGGCACGGCCACCGGTGCCCGGGCAACCGTCTGCGCATCGGGCCACAGAGCAGCGGCAGGCGCGACGCTCATGCCAGCACTCCGGGCAGGGCGCCCCGCGAGGTGCCATCCACGCCTTCGCGCCAGCGCCGCAACGCAGCAATCAGCACGTTCAGCGCCAGCACCACCGCCAGCAGCACCAGCCCCAGGGCCAGGGCCAGCGGCAGGTCGCCCTTGCTGGTTTCGAGGGCGATGGCAGTGGTCATCACGCGCGTGAAACCGTCGATGTTGCCGCCCACGATCATCACGGCGCCCACCTCGGAAATGGCGCGCCCAAACGATGCAATCAGCACCGTCAGCAGGGCATAGCGCTCGTCCCAGGCCAGCAGCAGGCTGCGCATCACGGTGCCCGCGCCGATCGATTGCAATTGCTCGCCATGGCCGCGCTCGGCATCGGCCACCAACTGGCAGGTCAGGGCCGTGACCACGGGCAGCACCAGCAGGGTCTGGGCGATCACCATCGCCTTGAACGTGAAAAGCCAGCCCAGGGCGCCAAACGGGCCGCTGCGCGACAGCAGCAGATAAACCACCAGCCCGACCACCACCGAAGGCACGGCCAGCATGGTGTTGAGCCAGGCCAGCACGGCGCCCCGGCCCGCAAACCGCGCCACGCCCAGCCACGCGCCCAGCACCAGCCCGGCACCGCAGGCCAGCAGGCAGGCCGTGCCGCTGACAGCAAGAGAGCGGCCCACAATGGTCCACAAGACGGGGTCGGCCGAAAGCGTGAGGTGCAGCGCCGTGATGGCGCTTTCAGAGAGAGTGGACATGGATTCGACTATCGTATGCACCGAATCAAAATCCAGCGATATGAACACCTGTGCATAGGGTCCAACTTCACTACACGCTCAGCCGCGATGCCGGCGACGCCCTGATCCGCAACCCGCTGCCCGAGATGCTGCAGGCGGTGGCGCAGCAGGGCTCCATCTCGGCCGCGGCGCGCACGCTGGGGCTGTCTTATCGCCATGTGTGGGGCGCCCTCAAGCGCTGGGAAGACCAGCTGGGCGGCGAGCTCGTTACCTGGGGCAAGGGCCAGTCGGCCCAACTCAGCGAGTTCGGCACCAAGCTGCTGTGGGCCGAGCGCCAGGCCCAGGCGCGTCTGGCACCGCAGATTGCCGCGCTGCACGCGGATCTGGAGCGCGCCTTTGCCGTGGCGTTTGACGACAGTACCCATGTGCTGACCCTGTATGCCAGCCACGACGATGCCCTGGGCGCGCTGCGCGCCCACGCCGCCATGCCCGGCGAGGGTGGCGCGCTGCACCTCGATATCCGCTTCACCGGCAGCGTGGACGCCATCCGCGCGCTCAACGAGGGCCGGTGCACGCTGGCAGGGTTTCACACACTCGAAGACCCCGCGGCCGATTCGCTGGCGGCACGCACCTACCGCCCGCTGCTGCAACCGGGGCGGCACAAGATCATTGGCTTTGCGCGGCGCACCCAGGGGCTGATCGTTGCGCGCGGCAATCCCTTGGGGCTGCACACCCTGGCCGATGTGGCGCGCACCGGCGCCCGGTTTGTGAACCGGCCGCTGGGCACCGGCACCCGCGTGCTGCTGGGCGACCTGCTGGCCATGGCCGGGCTCACCCCCGAAGACATCACCGGCTATGACCTGAACGAGCCGTCGCACGGCGCCGTGGCGCAGGCTGTGGCGGCCGGTGCGGCCGACGTGGGCATGGGCATTGCCCTGGCGGCCCATGCCCGGGGGCTGGATTTTGTGCCCCTGGTGCATGAGCGCTACCACCTGGCCTGCCTCAAATCCACGCTGGACCAACCCGCCACGCGGGCATTGCGCCACCTGCTGCAAACACCCGAGTGGCTGGCGCACATGCAGACGCTGCCGGGCTACACCCCCTTGCACTGCGGCGAAGTATTGGCCATGAGCACGGTGCTGCCGTGGTGGCGATTCAGCAGTCGCAAGCGGGGCGCAGACCCTAGGCATAAACCCTGATTGCTATGCTTTTAGAAGCTGCTAAATCAGCCACCGCAAAGGGATAACACCGTCACGCTGCCGTCAGCCTGCGCCTACAGTGCTCCGTAGAATCGCGCGGTTGTCAAAATTCGTCGATCCCGCGCGCCCCTGAGCGACCGGGCGGGCATGTCGCACGCACAGCTTTCAGATTGGAGACGCCCATGCAGGCTTTACTCAAACTTTCACGCGCCATAGACGCACTCAACGCCTTTGTCGGCAAGTACGTCATCTGGCTCATTTTCGCGGCCACCGCCGTGAGCGCCATCAACGCGCTGGTGCGCAAGATTTTCGGGGTCAGCTCCAATGCGTTTCTGGAAGCGCAGTGGTACCTGTTTGCCTGGTCTTTCCTGGTGGCAGCCGGGTTCACGCTGCTGCACCGCGAGCATGTGCGCATTGATGTGGTCAACAGCCGGTTACCGAAGCGCGTACAGGTGTGGATCGACATCGTGGGCTTTGCGCTTTTTCTGACGCCGCTGTGCATCGTGGTGCTGTACCTGAGCGTGCCTCTGGTCGTGCAGATGTACCAGACCGGCGAAATGTCGGGCAACCCCGGTGGCCTGATCCGCTGGCCCGTGTGGGTGGCGCTGCCCGTGGGCTTCACGCTGCTGATGCTGCAAGGCTGGTCCGAGCTGATCAAGCGCATTGCCTTCCTGCGCGGCCAGGGCCCCGACCCCATGGGCCGCCTGGTCGAGAAATCGTCCGAAGAGGAGCTGGTCGAAATCCTGCGCCAGCAACAGGAAGCAGCTGATGCCGCCGCCGCTGCCGCTGCGGGCACCACCCCACCCGCCACGCCCACACGCTGAGCCCACGGAGCATCTTCATCATGGAATTCTTCGCGACCAATTTCGCCCCCTTCATGTTTGCGGGGCTGATCCTGTTCCTGCTGCTGGGCTTCCCGGTGGCCTTCAGCCTGGGCGCCTGCGGCCTGTTCTTCGGTTTTGTCGGTATCGAGATGGGCATTTTCCCCAGCTCGGTGCTGGCCTGGCTGCCCCAGCGCCTCATTGGCATCATGGCCAACGACACCTTGCTGGCCGTTCCCTTCTTCACGCTCATGGGGCTGATACTGGAGCGCAGTGGCATGGCCGAGGACTTGCTCGACACCGTGGGCCAGGTCTTTGGCCCCATGCGCGGCGGTCTGGCTCTGGCCGTGATCTTTGTGGGCGCCCTGCTGGCTGCCACCACCGGCGTGGTAGCGGCATCGGTGATCTCCATGGGCCTGATCTCGCTGCCCATCATGCTGCGCTACGGCTATGACCGCCGGCTGACCAGCGGCGTGATTGCCGCCTCCGGCACGCTGGCCCAGATCATTCCGCCGTCACTGGTGCTGATCCTGATGGCCGACCAGCTGGGCAAGAGCGTGGGCGACATGTACAAGGGCGCCTTCCTCCCCGGCTTTATGCTGATGGGCATATACGTGGCATATGTGCTGTTCCTGGCGGTGTTCAAGCCCCACCAGGTGCCCGCCCTGCCGCCGGAAGCCCGCACCTACCGTGAACCCAATGGCGGTGGCGGCTACACCTCGCTGGCCATTCTGGCCGCGCTGTCGGCCACCGTGTCGATCTTCCTGGCGCGCCACATGGCCGACGTGCACAGCTGGTGGCAAGGCGAACTGGTCACATCCGTGGCCACCGACGAAAAGGTCGTGGTCGCCATGTGCGGTGGCACGGCGGTGGCGCTGGTCATTGCACTGCTCAACAAGGGTTTCAAGCTGGGCTTGCTCTCGCGCCTGGCAGAACGCGTGACCTTTGTGCTGATCCCGCCGCTGCTGCTGATCTTTCTGGTGCTGGGCACGATCTTTTTGGGCATTGCCACGCCCACCGAAGGCGGCGCCATGGGTGCCATGGGCGCGTTGATCATGGGCTGGGCACGCAAGCGCCTGGACATGAAGCTGCTCAAGCAGGCCCTCGCCTCCACCACCAAGCTGTCGAGCTTCGTGATGTTCATCCTGATTGGCGCCACCACGTTCAGCCTGGTGTTCCAGGCGGCCGACGGCCCTGTCTGGGTGGAGCATCTGCTGACCACGTTGCCTGGCGGCCAGGTCGGCTTCCTGATCGCGGTGAACCTGATGGTGTTCTTCCTGGCGTTCTTCCTCGACTACTTCGAGCTGTCGTTCATCGTGGTGCCCCTGCTCGCGCCCGTGGCAGACAAGCTGGGCATCGACCTGATCTGGTTTGGTGTGCTGCTGGCGGTGAACATGCAGACCTCCTTCATGCACCCGCCGTTTGGCTTTGCGCTGTTCTTCCTGCGCTCGGTGGCCCCCGACAAGCCCTACATCGACCGCGTCACGCGCAAGACCATGCAGCCCGTCACCACGATGCAGATCTACCGGGGCGCCATTCCGTTCCTGCTGATCCAGCTGACCATGGTGGGCCTTCTGATTGCGTTCCCCGGGATCGTCACGGGTGCGCTGGACGCCAAGGTGGAATACAACATGGAGAGCATTGGCGACCAGATGCGCGACACCCTGGGCGGGCCGGCCGAGAGTGAACCCTATGGCCAGGAGCCGTATGGCGCCAGCGAGGAGCCGGCTCCTGCCGCTGAAACACCAGCGCCCGATGCCGCACCACCCATGCCAGAACCGGACGCAGCCCCCGCCGACGATCCCCTGAAGGCCATGGAAGACGCCCTGAAGAAGCCGACGAACTAACCCCGTCGGCACACAGCCACCTGACCCAGAGTGGGCCGCCATCAAATGGCGGCAGCCCACTCCATCCATAAAGGCCCTGCGGGGCCTTATTTTTTTATGGCGTGACCCGCAGGTGCGCCGCCGGAACACCAAAGAAAAAGCCGCGTCATGCGCGGCTTGGTGGGTAGCTGACGGCCCTCACGGGCCGTCAAGAGCAACGGGTCGTCAGATCTTGACGCCGTTCATGTACTGGTTGTAAGGGAACTCGGAGAAGCGGTTCCACAAGATCTGGTCGCGCTGGAAGGTGCGCATGTCTTCGTAGATCTTCTTGAACTCGGGCGACTTGGCGGTGTGCTCTGCGTACACCTCCATGCAGGCCTTGAAGCCGGCGTCGATGACCGCCTTGGGGAAGGCCGTGAGCTTGGTCTTTTCAGCCACCAACTTCTTCAATGCGATCGGGTTGTAGGCGTCGTACTTGGCGGTCATGTCGGTGGCAGACGCCGTCATGGCGGCCTTCAGGATGGCCTTGTTTTCTTCGGACAGCGCGGCGAATTTCTTGTTGTTGACAAAGAATTCCAGGTCAGCGCCGCCTTCCCACCAGCCGGGGTAGTAGTAGAAGGGAGCAACCTTGTTGAAGCCCAGCTTGGCATCGTCGTATGGGCCAACGAACTCGGCGGCATCCAGGGTGCCTTTTTCAAGCGCCTGGTACACATCGCCGGCCGGCATGTTCTGCGAGACCACGCCCAGCTTGGCCATGGCCTCGCCGAACACGCCGCCACCCATGCGCATTTTCAGGCCCTTGAGGTCGGCAGCGGTCTTGATTTCCTTGCGGTACCAGCCGCCCATCTGCGTGCCGGTGTTGCCCGCACTGGCGGTGTGAAAGTTGTACTTCTCAAAGAAGGCATCCAGCAGCTTGCCGCCATTGCCGTATTTTTTCCAGGACGTGCTCTGGCGCGCCGTCAGGCCGAAAGGCACTGCGCAGCTGAACGCAAAGACGGGGTCCTTGCCGGTGAAGTAGTAGGCCGCAGACTGCGCCATGTCGATGGTGTCCGATTGCAGCGCATCAACCACGCCGAAAGCGGGCATCAGCTCGCCCGCAGGGTGCACGGAAATTTCAAACTTGCCGCCGGACATCGCCTTGACGTTCTTGGACAGCAACTCGGCGCTGCCGAAGATGGTGTCCAGCGACTTGGGGAAGCTGGAAGCCAGACGCCAGCGCACTGCGGCCTGGGCGTGAACAGCAGGCGCAACGCCAGCGGCCAGCACACCGGCAATGCCCGTGTGCTTGATAAGTGAGCGACGATCCATGAGGTTCTCTCCGAAGTATTGTTTGCAGAACTCGACCAGCATAGGGATTGCATTGCCAGCCGAGGGTTTAACGAGCCGAAATCGATTGTAAGAACATGCCCACCCCGCCTCTTGCGGGTTTTCCCCCGCAGGGGCCGCAAGCGGCGCAAGGCTTCAGCCTTTTGCAAGCATCGCGGGCTTGCCGCCGCGCTCGGCCTGTCAGATCCGCTGCGTTGACATGAAGCTGTCAAAGCGCGCCTCGGCAAAGCGAAACCAGAAGATCTGATCGCGCTGAAAGTTGCGCATGTCTGCGTAGATCTTTTTCCACTCAGGGCTGCGGGAATCGTTCTGCGCAAACACCTCCATCGCCGACCGAAACGCAGCGTCCAGCACCGGCAATGGAAACGGCAGCACCTTGGTTCTGGCCATGACCAGTTGCTTGAGTGCATTGGGGTTCAAGGCGTCGTACTTGGCCAGCATGTCGGCATGGGCCAATGAAGCAGCCGCGTTGACAATGGCCTTCAAATCGGCCGGGAGCGCATCGTAGGCCTTGCGATGGATGAAGAAATCCAGCTCCAGCCCGCCCTCCCACCAGCCCGGATAGTAATAGTAGGGCGCAACCTTGTGGAACCCCAGTTTCTGGTCGTCATAAGGCCCGACCCATTCCGCAGCGTCAATGCTGCGCTGGTGCAAGGCCTGGTAAATGTCGCCGCCCGGCATGTCCAGCGCAACCGCACCCATCCGGGTCATCACATCGCCCACCAGCCCACCTCCCAAGCGCATCCGCATGCCCTTGAAGTCGGCGACACCCCGGATCTCCTTGAGGTACCAGCCGCCCATCTGCGTACCAGTATTGCCACCGGCAAAGCTGAGCAGGTTGTAGCCCGCATAAAAATCGTCCATCAGCCGCCGTCCGTTGCCGTGCAGCATCCAGGCATTCATTTGCCGCGCATTGAACCCGAACGGGATGGCCGACCCCAGGGCGAACGCCTGGTTGCGGCCATAGAAGTAATAAGGTGCCGTGTGGGCCATTTCCACCGTGCCGCTTTGCACCGCATCGAGCACATCGAACGCGGGAACCAGCGCTCCGGCGGCATGCACCGCAACTTCAAACCGGCCCGCCGACAGGGCCTTGACGGCTTTGGAAAAAACCTCGGCGCCACCGTAGATGGTGTCCAGCGACTTGGGGAAGCTGGACGCCAGGCGCCACCGCACGGCGGCCTGGGCATGCACAGCGGGGGCCAGGCCCGTCGCCAGAACGCTGGCAATGCCGGCATGCCGAATGGCAGAACGACGATCCATGGGGCTTGAATTCAGCTACGGTGCAACGCCACGCGGCACGGGTCAGCCGGGGCTGAAATGCCCGCGAATGGCGTTCTCGATGCCGGTTGCGTCCAGCCCCTGCAGCGCCAGCAATTTGACCGGATCACCATGCTCGATGAACACATCGGGTAACCCCAGTTGCAACACGGGCAACACCACCTTGGCGGCGGCCAGCGCCTCCAGCACGGCGCTACCCGCGCCACCCAGGATGGCGCCCTCTTCCAGAGTAACGAGCGCGTCGTGGCGCGCCGCCACATCGAGCAGCAGATCATGGTCGAGCGGCTTGGCCCAGCGCATGTTGACCACCGTGGCATCGAGTGCCTCGGCCGCCTGCAGCGCCGGGTACAGCAAGGTGCCAAAGGCCAAAATCGCAATGCGCGGCGCCCCTGCATCGGCCCCGCCTGCCTTGCGCTCGCGGCGGATTTCGCCCTTGCCGAACGGCAGGCCTTCCAGCCCCCGCAGGGTTGCCACGCCCGCACCGCTGCCGCGCGGGTAGCGCACGGCAACGGGATGGTCCTGCGCGAACGCGGTGCTCAGCAGCTGGCGGCATTCGCGCTCGTCGGCCGGGCAGGCCATGCTCATGTTGGGAATGCAGCGCACAAAGGGGATGTCGTAGGCACCCGCATGGGTGGCGCCATCGGCCCCCACCAGGCCGGCGCGGTCCAGCGCAAACACCACGGGCAGGTTCTGCAGCGCCACGTCGTGGATCATCTGGTCATAGCCGCGCTGCAAAAAGGTGGAATAGATCGCCACCACGGGCTTGACGCCCTCGCAGGCCATGCCGGCCGCGAAGGTGATGGCATGCTGCTCGGCAATGCCCACGTCGTAATAGCGGTCGGGAAAACGCTTTTCAAACTCGACCATGCCCGAACCCTCGCGCATGGCCGGGGTGATGCCCACCAGCCGATTGTCTTGCGCCGCCATGTCGCACAGCCACTCGCCAAACACCTGCGTGAAGGTCTGCTTGGGCGCGGCCGTGCTCTTGACCAGGCCCACGGCCGGGTCAAACTTGCCGGGGCCGTGGTAGGCCACGGGATCGGCCTCGGCCAGCTTGTAGCCCTGGCCTTTCTTGGTGACCACATGCAGGAACTGCGGGCCTTTGAGGCCCTTGATGTTTTCCAGCGTGGGGATGAGCGAATCGAGGTCATGCCCGTCAATCGGGCCGATGTAGTTGAAGCCGAATTTCTCGAACAACGTGGCCGGCACCACCATGCCCTTGGCCTGCTGCTCCAGGCGCTTGGCCAGCTCGAGCAGCGGCGGCGCGTTCTTGAGCACGCTCTTGCCCACGTTCTTGGCGGCCGCGTAAAACTGCCCGCTCATGAGCTGGGCCAGGTACCGGTTGAGCGCGCCCACGGGCGGGCTGATGCTCATGTCGTTGTCGTTCAGGATGACGAGCAGGTTGGCATCGGCCACACCGGCGTTGTTCAAGGCCTCGAAGGCCATGCCCGCCGTCATGGCACCGTCGCCAATGATGGCCACGGCATGCCGGTCTTCGCCCTTGCGCTTGGCGGCCAGCGCCATGCCGAGTGCGGCCGAGATGCTGGTGCTCGAATGCGCCGTGCCAAAGGTGTCGTAAACACTCTCCGCACGCTGCGGAAAGCCCGAGATGCCGCCGAGCTGGCGCAGCGTGTGCATGCGGTCGCGCCGGCCGGTCAGGATCTTGTGCGGATAGGTCTGGTGACCCACATCCCACACCAGCCGGTCTTCGGGCGTGTGGAACACATGGTGCAGCGCCACGGTGAGCTCCACGGCGCCCAGGTTGGAGCTCAGGTGCCCCCCCGTCTGGGACACGCTCTGGATCACGAACGCACGCAACTCGGTGGCCAATTGCTTGAGGTCGGCGCGCGACAGGCGGCGCAGGTCAGCAGGGTCGTTGATGGTCTGCAGCAGGGGGAAGGATGTCGTGGACATTTACTATTATTTTGATAGCTAATAGCGCTTTATACATAAGCGCTAGAGGCCAATTAGACATTCAAAGCATGGGTATCGCACCAGAACGGGGATTCTTCAATACGATCGGTTCACCACCATGTCGGCCAGCGCCGCCAGTGCACGCGTGTCGGCCAGGCCCGAGGCCGCCAGCGCAGCGTGCGCCTGTGCCAGCAGCTCCTGCGCATGGGCCTGCGCCGGGGCCAAGCCGAGCAGCGAGACATAGGTGGGCTTGTCGCTCGCGGCATCCTTGCCCGCGGTCTTGCCCAGCGTGGCCGAGTCGGCGACCACATCCAGGATATCGTCCACCACCTGAAACGCCAGACCGAGCGCCGCGCCGTAGTCCGCCAGCGCCTTGTGCGCTGCGGCGCCGGCCGCGCCACAGGCCGCGCCCATCATCACGCTGGCCTGCAGCAGCGCCCCCGTTTTCAGGCGGTGCATATGGCGCAACTGCTCCTGCGTCAGCGCCAGCCCCACGCTGGCCAGGTCGATCGCCTGCCCGCCCGCCATGCCCGCCGAGCCGGCAGCGCGCGCCAGCTGGCGGCACAGCGTGGCCTGCACGGCCGGGGGAATGCACTCGTCGTCCGGCGTGAGCAGTTCAAAGGCAAACGCCTGCAGGGCATCGCCCGCCAGCAAGGCCTGCGCCTCGCCAAACTGCACATGCACCGTGGGCTTGCCCCGGCGCAGCACATCGTTGTCCATGCAGGGCATGTCGTCGTGCACCAGCGAATAGGCATGGATCAGCTCGACGGCGCACGCGGCCCGCAGGGCCGCTTCGTTCATTTCGGCGCGCAGCGCCGCTTCGCGGCCTGCATCGCCAGCGCCGCAATGCACAGCCTCGAAGGCCGCCAGCGCCAGCAGCGGCCGCAGGCGCTTGCCGCCATCGAGCACCGCGTAGCGCATGGCCTCACCCAGACCGGCAGGAGCGCCCTCTCCCACCCACTGGCCCAGGGCCTGCTCAACCCGATCAAGGTGATGCCGGCTCCAGCCGACCAGATCAAAAACCTTTGGGTCACTGCGCTGCACGGCCATCATTCCTGCGTCCATGGCTGCAGCGTGCCTTCGTCCAGCACCTTGATCTGGTCCTGCACCGCGTCGAGCCGGTGGCGACAAAAGGCCAGCAGGGTGGCCCCACGCTGGTAGCCGGCCAGCATCTGGTCCAGCGGCAGCTGGCCCGACTCGATGCGGCCCACGAGCTGCTCCAGCTCTTCCAGCGCCGCTTCATAGCTGGCAGGTTCGGCGGGCGGGGCGTTGGAGGCTGAGGCCTTGGGCATGGGCAGGAGGGCAGAAGTTGCGCGGGTGAAACGGGCGATTTTAGGCGCAGCGCCTGGCGCGGCGCAGCCACCCGTCCGCAAGGGGACTTTGCACCCGGGTTGCGGCGGTAAGTATCTGCGGCGCGCGAACCACCCCCAAGCCGTGCAGCGGCCACATGACTTACCGTAATGGGCAATACACGCATGGGGGATGCGGGAATAACCACACCGCCTATAATCCCATTCCCTTCGAGCCGGCTACCCACCCTAGCCGGTTTTCTTTTTCCAGATGCGCCCCGGCGCACCTCCCGCACTTTCTCCCTGTGGGGAGTCTTTAGGTCAGGTCACCCATGTCTGATTTAAGTCTTCGACTGCAGCAGGCCGCAAGCCAACTACCAGTTTCAAGCTACTTTGACGAGGCGCTGTTCCAGCGCGAATTGGAAACCATCTTCCAGCGCGGGCCCCGCTATGTGGGGCACCAGCTTTCCGTGCCCAATCCGGGCGACTACCACGCTCTGCCCCAGGAGGGCGAGGGGCGCGCGCTGGTGCGCAACGCCCAGGGCGGCCTGGAGCTGATCTCCAACGTCTGCCGCCACCGCCAGGCCGTGATGCTCAAGGGCCGTGGCTCGCTCAACACCCAGCAAAAGGGCAGCGCGGGCGGCAACATTGTGTGCCCCTTGCACCGCTGGACGTACAGCCCCCAGGGCGAGCTGCTGGGCGCACCGCATTTCGCGCACGACCCCTGCCTGAACCTCAACAACTACAAGCTGCGTGAGTGGAACGGCTTGCTGTTTGAAGACAACGGCTATGACGTGGCCGCCGACCTGGCCCAGATGGGCCCGCGCTCCGACCTCGACTTCGATGGTTATGTGCTCGACCACATCGAGCTGCACGAGTGCAACTACAACTGGAAGACCTTTATCGAGGTCTATCTGGAGGACTACCACGTCGGCCCCTTCCATCCCGGCCTGGGCAGTTTTGTCACCTGCGACGACCTGCGCTGGGAGCTGGGCAAAAACTACTCGGTGCAGACCGTGGGCGTGGCCAATCGCCTGGGCAAGGCGGGCAGCCCCGTGTACGAGCGCTGGCACGAGGCGCTGCTGGCCTACCGCGAAGGCAAACCGCCCAAGCACGGCGCCATTTGGCTCACGCTGTATCCGCACATCATGGTCGAGTGGTATCCGCATGTGCTCACCGTGTCCACGCTGCACCCGGTCAGCCCGACCAAGACACTGAACATGGTGGAGTTTTACTACCCCGAGGAAATCGCCGCCTTCGAGCGCGAATTTGTCGAGGCGCAAAAGGCCGCCTACATGGAAACCTGCATCGAGGACGACGAGATCGGCGAGCGCATGGACGCGGGCCGCAAGGCCCTGCTGGCGCGCGGTGACAACGAAGTGGGCCCTTACCAGAGCCCCATGGAAGACGGCATGCAGCACTTTCACGAGTGGTACCGCCAAGCCATGCACACGGCAACGCCAAAGGCCTGAATACAGCCCCCCAACGCACCCAACCCGCCAGACAGCGCCTCTATGCTCTGATTAAAATAGCTGCCAACGCTTGCCAAACAAGCGCTGGCGGCTTTTTTACTTCTCAACCCCATTGATTCATCGGATTCCATGCAAGCCCTCTGGATGGTGTTGGCCGCGTTCCTGTTTGCCAGCATGGGTGTGTGCGTCAAGATCGCATCGGCCCACTTCAACGCAGCCGAGCTGGTCTGCTATCGCGGCCTCATCGGCATCGCGATCCTCTGGCTGCTGTCGCGCTCCCAGCGCGTAACGCTGGGCACGCAATACCCCGGCATGCACGCCTGGCGCAGCCTGGTCGGCGTGGCGTCGATGGGCGCCTGGTTCTACGCCATTGCCCACCTGCCACTGGCCACCGCCATGACGCTCAACTACATGAGCAGTGTGTGGATTGCCGCCTTTCTGGTGGGCGGCGCGCTGCTGGCCTGGCGCCCTTCGGCCGCGTCGCCGCGCCCGGCATTCCAGGGCCCGCTGGTGCTGACGGTGCTGACCGGCTTTGTCGGCGTGGTGATGATGCTGCGCCCCAGCCTTGACCAAAACCAGGCCTTTGCCGGCTTGATCGGGCTCATGTCGGGTATGACATCGGCCTTTGCCTACATGCAGGTGGTGGCCCTGTCGCGGCTGGGCGAGCCCGAATCACGCACGGTGTTCTATTTTGCGGTGGGCTCGGCCGTGGCCGGGGGCCTGGCCTTGCTGCTGACCGGCACCTCGCCTTGGCCGGGCTGGCCCGCCCTGTGGCTGCTGCCCATCGGGGCGCTGGCCGCTGGCGGGCAGCTGTGCATGACACGCGCCTATGCCAGCGCCAAAACCCCGCGCGGCACCCTGGTGGTGGCCAATCTGCAGTATTCGGGCATTGTGTTCGCGGCCATTTACAGCGTGGCGCTATTTGGCGACCGGATTTCCCCCATGGGCTGGGTCGGCATGGTGCTGATCGTGGGCAGCGGCATCGTGGCCACCGTGCTGCGCACCCGCGCCGCACCGGGGGCACCGGCCGAGGAACATTGACACAATGGCGGCGGTCCTTTTGCCTCCACCTTCGCCCCAGCGCCTGCGCGCACCCCACCGCCCATGACCTGCACCACCCTGCTATCCGCCCCCGGCCTGCAATCCCTGATCGCCAGCGGTGCGCCGCTGATGGTGTTTGACTGCAGCTTTGACCTGGCCCAGCCTTGCGCCGGTGCGCAGCACTATGCCGACGCCCACATCCCCGGCGCCATCTATGCCAACCTCGACACCGACCTGAGCGCCCCGCACGGCGCACCCGGCGCCACGGGCACCGTCACCGCGCAAGAGGCCGACGCCCCCGCCTCGGGCGGCCGCCACCCGCTACCCAGCCGCGAGCGCTTTGCCATGTGGCTGTCGAGCGTGGGCTTTGCCAACGGCATGCAGGCCGTGGTGTACGACCGCAACGGCGCCAACTACTGTGGCCGCCTGTGGTGGATGCTCAAGTGGGCCGGGCACGATGCGGTGGCGGTGCTCGACGGCGGCCTGCAGGCCTGGCAGGCCGCGGGCGGCGCCCTCGCCAGCGGGGCCGAACCCGCCCGTTTCCAGTCCAACTTCGAGCTGCACGCCCCCCTGCGCCAACTGGCCAGCGCAGACGATGTGCTGGCGGCACTGCGGCAACCGGGCCAGACGCTGATCGATGCGCGCGGCGCGCCCCGTTACCGCGGCGAAATCGAGCCCCTGGACCCGGTAGCCGGGCATATTCCGGGCGCACTCAACCGGCCGTTCACCGAGAACATCGGCGCCGACGGCCACTTCAAGCCTGCCGCCGTGTTGCGCGCCGAATTCGAAACATTGCTGGCCGGCCGCGACCCGGCCACCGTGGTCCACCAGTGCGGCAGCGGCGTGAGCGCCCTGCCCAACATGCTGGCCATGGAAGTGGCCGGACTCGGAAAAACCACGCTTTTTGCGGGCAGCTGGAGCGAATGGTGCAGCGACCCTTCACGCCCCGTGGAGCGCGGTTAAGAAAGTGTTCAGGATCTAACGCGTGGCGACGGCTGTGTGCAGCAGGCCGCTGGCCTGCGCCAATGGGGTGATGGGGCTACGGCGCGCGTAAGGCAAATTCCTACAAACCCCACCCCGAAACCAGACGCGCGGCACAGCCAAACCCCGACTTAATTTTTGATTGGGGCAGTTTCACAATCCATTTCAACGGATCACGCACAACCTGCAGTCTGCAGGCAACGCAAGAACCGGCCATGAAAAGGAAAGCTGCCATGACCAACGAACAACTGCTCGCCGAAATTCGCGAAGCCAACCTCACTTACCTGATGCTGGCGCAAAACCTGATTCGCCACGACAAGGCCGAAGCAGTGTTCCGTCTGGGCATGAACGAAGACGCTGCCGATATTCTGGCATCGCTGTCGGCAGCGCAAGTGCTCAAACTGGCCTCCCGCAACACGCTTCTTTGCAGCTTCCGGGTGGACGACAACCTGGTGTGGAGCCTGCTGACCAACCACTCGGCCAAGAAGGTGGGCAACGAAGCCACCAACACGCTGCACGCCAACATCCTGATGGCCAGCCGCGTGTCGGAAGTGCTCTGATCCTGCATTGCCCTCTCGCATCCCGCTTCAAGCCGCTCGCCACCGAAAGCCCACCATGTCCGCCACGCCCGCCACCCCAAAAGCCCCCGCCAAGAGCGTTCTGAACGAATCCCGGCAGATCGCACGCGCTGCGATGCTGATCGAGATGGGCGCGCGCATGCAGGTGCTTGAATCGGAAACCACGCTGTCGTATGAACGCCTGATCCGCCTGTACAAGGAGATCGCCGGCAAGTCGCCATCCAAGGGCCAGCTGCCGTTTTCCACCGACTGGTTCCTCACCTGGCAGGAAAACATCCACAGCTCGCTGTTCCTCAACATCTACGAATACCTGTCCAAGGGTGTGGACCTGGATTCGGTGGAGCTGCTGACCAAGGCCTACCGCCTCTACAACGAACAAGTGGCCACGGCCGAGATCGAGCCCCTGCTGTCGTTCACCCGTGCCTGGCGCCTGGTGAAGTTTGTGGATGCCGGCATGCTCACGCGCACCCAATGCGCCGAATGCAAAGGCCAGTTCGTCACCGAGCTGTATGAAAACCGCCACTTCACCTGCGGCCTGTGCAACCCACCCGCCCGCGCCGGCAAGAGCAAAACCGCTGGCGCACTGATGCTGCACTGAAATTCAAGCCAAATTGGCCTATAGCGCTTATGAATAAAGCGCTAGCAGCTATCAATTAGTGAGCAATTGAGACACAGGCCGGCAACCTCACTTCGCTGCCAGCAGGGCGCGCACATCCTCATCCAGCGGCACCGCATAGTCGTGCGCGGCCAGCACGGCGTTGCCCGGCGGGCTGATCAGCTTCAGGCTGATATACAGCTGGCGAGCCGACACCGCATAGGTGCCCGCCACCGCGGCCTGTGCCCCCTGGGTTCGGACGGCTTCGCGCAACGCGCGGGGCAGCAGCAGTTCGCCCTGATCTCGCGGCGCCGCCGGCGCGTCCCGCAACGCCATCCGGGTGACCAGCACACCGCGCTGCACCATGCGGCCGGCGATCTGCTCGGCCACGATGCGCCCCAGGCGCGATGACTCGGACGGCCGGTCCACATTCACCAGCGTGGCCACGACCACGGGCTGGGCCGGGTCCAGGGCCGCGGTCTTGAGCAGCGCATCGGTGGCCCGGTAGCTGGCCTCCACCAAATTGCCGTGCCGCATGGCGTCCACCGTGGTGCCCAACGTGGGGCCGTATTTTTCGCCGTAGTAATAGCCTGCGCAGCCAGGCAAGGCGGCAGCACCCAGCAGGCAGGCGGCCACAAACATCCAGCGTTGCATGGCACCGCCACTCGGGCAATGAACAACATGGGCAGCAGGTGCGGCCTCGCGGAAAGGCGCACCCCGCCGCAGCTCTCGATGGAGTCCGAGGGCCAAAAATTTCACGAGGGTACGCGTCGAGCGCCATGTATCAGCTTGCATCGGGCAATGCTAGCGACAAGCCCTTCAGGCCAACCCGCAAACAACACGGGTTTTGGGGCGCAGTTTCTCCCCACCCGCAGACAGGCGACGGTCGCCTACATGGCAAGGGCATCGGCTGCCGCACAATCCGCGCATGACCGAGCCCACAGAGCCCCTCCAGCCCCCCACCCCCGTTCCTGCGTCCGCCTCCGCCAACGCGGCTGCGAGCGCCAGCGCCGACCCCACGGCCACCCTGGCGGCGCCCGTGCAGCCGGCATCTGGCCCAGCGCGTCTGCGCGCACCGCTGATGCTGCAAACGCCTGTGGATGTGCGCAATCTGTCACTGGCACTACTGGCGCTGTTTGCCAGCGTGGCACTGCTGCACTGGGCCAGCGCGGTATTCATTCCCATCATGCTGAGCCTGCTGCTGACCACGGCGCTGCGGCCGGTGGTGGATATCCTGCAGCGCTGGCATGTGCCGCGCTGGCTGGGCTCGGGCGTTTTGCTGATAGCCCTGTTGACGGGTGCGGCCAGCGCGGCCTGGTCGCTCAGCGACGGGGCCGTCGAGCTGGTCAACTCCATGCCGGTGGCCGCCAAGAAGGTGCGGGACAGCCTGCGCCAGCGCTCCGGTGGCGACAGCGCGCTCGACACCGTGCAGAAAGCCGCCACGCAGATTGAGCAGGCGGCCGCCGAAAGCAGCGCCGCCACGCCCACGCGCCGGGGCGTGCAACGCGTGGTGATCGAGCGGCCTTCGTTCAACATTCGCGACTATCTCTGGAGCGGCACCATGGGCCTGATGTCGGCCCTGGGGCAGCTCACCGTGGTGGTGTTTCTCACCTTCTTCTCGCTGGCGTCGGGCAACCTGTTTCGGCGCAAGCTGGTGCGCATCGCGGGCACCAGCCTGGAGCGCAAGAAGGTCACCATGCAGGTGCTCAATGAAATCACCGCGCAGATCCAAAGCTACCTGCTGGTCCAGGTGTTCACCAGCATACTGGTAGGCATCGCCACCGGGATGGCATTCTGGGCAATGGGTCTGGAAAACGCGGCCGTGTGGGCGGTGCTGGCGGGGGTGCTCAACCTCGCGCCCTACATCGGCTCGGTGCTGGTCACCGGCGCATCGGCGCTGGTGGCATTTTTGCAGTTTGGCTCGGTGGACATGGCGCTGGCCATCGGCGGCGCCTCACTGCTCATCCACACCATCGTGGGCCAGATCATCACGCCCTGGCTCACCAGCCGCGCCAGCAGCATGAGCCCCGTGGCGGTGTTCGTGAGCGTGCTCGCCTGGGGCTGGCTGTGGGGCCTGTGGGGGCTGCTGCTGGGCATCCCGGTGATGATGGCCGTGAAGGCGGTGTGTGACCGGGTGGAGGATTTGAAGGCGGTGGGGGAGTTGCTGGGCGACTGAACACCTCAGAACGTGTTCACGCTCGCAGCAACCCTATCCGCATCAACCCGTGTTGCGCAGCCCTGCGGCAATCCCGTTGATGGAGATGTGGATACCCGTCTGCACGCGCTCGTCGCCCTGGCCCGCACGCCAGCGGCGCACCAGCTCCACCTGCAGGTGGTGCAGCGGGTCGATGTAGGGAAAGCGGTGCTTGATGGAGCGGGCCAGCGCCGTGTTGTGCGCCAGGCGCTGCTTGTCGCCGGTGATGCGGGTCAGCGCATCGGCCGTGCGCTGCCATTCGGCCTCGATGGCGCTGAACACCTTCTTGCGCAGGCGCGTGTCGGTTACCAGTTCGCTGTAGCGCGAGGCCAGGGCCAGGTCGCTCTTGGCCAGCACCATGTCCATGTTGGACAGCAGCGTGCGAAAAAACGGCCACTGGCGGTACATCCGCTGCAGCAAGGCCGTCTGGGTCTTGGGGTCCTTGCCTTCCATGTTGACAAAGGCCTCCACGGCGGCGCCAAAGCCATACCAGCCGGGCAGCGTGAGGCGGCACTGTCCCCAGCTGAAGCCCCAGGGAATGGCGCGCAGGTCTTCGATTTTCTGGCTGGCCTTGCGCGATGCCGGGCGCGAGCCAATGTTGAGCTCGGCAATCTCGCGGATCGGCGTGGAGTTGAAGAAGTAATCGGTAAAGCCCGGGGTTTCGTACACCAGCGCGCGGTAGGCGCCCATGCTGGCCTGCGAGAGCTGCGCGGCGGCATCCAGGAACGCCTTGGTGGCCGATTTGGTGGGCTGCAGCAGCGTGGCTTCGAGCGTGGCGGCGACCAGGGTTTCAAGGTTGCGCCGACCGATCTCGGGATTGGCGTACTTCGAGGCAATCACCTCGCCCTGTTCCGTCAGGCGGATCTGGCCGCGCACCGTGCCCGGCGGCTGGGCCAGGATGGCCTGGTAACTGGGGCCGCCGCCCCGCCCCACGGTGCCGCCGCGGCCATGGAACATGCGCAGCTGGATGCCATGGCTGGTGGCCAGCTCGTCAAACAGCTCCACCAGTGCGATCTCGGCACGGTACAGCTCCCAGTTGCTGGTGAAGATGCCGCCGTCCTTGTTGCTGTCGGAGTAGCCCAGCATGATGTCCTGCTCGCCACCGCTGCGCTGCACGAGCGCGGCCACACCCGGCAGGGCATAGAACTCGCGCATGATGGGCGCGGCGTTGCGCAGGTCTTCAATGGTCTCGAACAATGGCACCACGATGAGGTGGTTTTTCGACTCTGCATCGAGCGTGCCGTTCATCAGGCCCACTTCTTTTTGCAGCAACAGCACTTCAAGCAAATCGCTCACCGTTTCAGTGTGGCTGATGATGTAGTGGCGAATCGCCTCGTGGCCAAAGCGCTCACGCAGCACGCGGGCGGTTTCAAAAATGGCCAGCTCGCCCTGGGTGTGGGCGGAATACTGGGCGCCCACCACGCGCAGCGGGCGCGCGTCGTTGAGCAGCTTGATGAGCAGCGCGCGCTTGGCGGCCTCTTGCAGGCTGCTGTAGTTGGGCTCGATGCGCGCCGTGGCCAACAACTCGGCCACCACTTCTTCGTGCTTGTCGGAGCTTTGGCGCAGGTCCACCGTGGCCAGGTGAAAGCCAAACACCTCGACGGCGCGGATCAGCGGGTGCAGGCGCTCGGCCGCCAGGGCCTTGCCGTGGTGCGATTGCAGCGATGCCTCGATGACGCGCAGGTCGGCCAGAAATTCGTCCGCGCCGGCATAGGCGTTTTGCGGCGCCACGGCATGGCGGGCCGCATCGCCCCCCGTCAGGTCCTTGAGCGTGGCCGCCAGGCGTGCGTAGATGCCGGTCAGCGCGCGGCGATAGGGCTCGTCCTGCCGGTGCTCGCTGGTGTCGGGCGAGCGCTGGGCCAGCGCCTGCATCTCGGGCGACACGGCCACCAGGCGCGCCGACAACGACAGCTCGCCGCCCAGAAAGTGCACTTCGGTCAGGTAGTGGCGCAGCACCATGTCGGACTGGCTGCGCAGCGCGTATTGCAGGGTTTGCGCCGTCACGTTGGGGTTGCCATCGCGGTCGCCGCCGATCCACTGGCCCATGCGCAAAAAGCTGTGCACGGGGTACTGGCCCAGCTCGCGCTCCAGATCGGCATAGATCTTGGGAATCTCGCGCAAAAACGTGGCTTCGTAATACGACAGCGCATTCTCGATCTCGTCGGCCACGGTGAGCTTGCTGTAGCGCAGCAGGCGCGTTTGCCACAGCTGGGCCACGCGGGCGCGCAGCAGGGCTTCGTTGGCGGCCAGCTCGCGCGGGGTGAGTGCATCCTTGGCGCTGTTGTAAAGCTGGGCGCGCACCTGGATGTCGTCGCGCACCGCCAGCAGCTGGGCGATGTCGCGCTCGGCGTCCAGAATGCTTTTGCGCTGCACTTCGGTGGGGTGGGCGGTGAGCACCGGGGCCACATAGCTGCTGGCCAGCGTCTGTGCAATGGTCTTGGGCGCAATGCCCGCCCAGCGCAGGCGCGACAGGGCGACTTCGATGCTGCCCTCTTGCGTGTCGCCCGCGCGCTCGTGCACGGCGCGGCGGCGGATGTGGTGGCGGTCTTCGGCCAGGTTGGCCAGGTGACTGAAATAGGTGAAGGCGCGGATCACGCTCACCGTCTGGTCGCCCGACAGCGACTTGAGCAGCTTCTTGAGCGCGCGGTCGGCCTCCTGGTCGGCATCGCGCCGAAAGGCCACCGAGAGCTTGCGCACCTGCTCGACCAGCTCGTAGGCATCCACCCCTTCCTGCTCGCGGATCACGTCGCCCAGAATGCGCCCCAGCAGGCGGATGTCGTCTATCAGGGGTTGGTCCTTGTCGGCTCGCTTCATGGGTCTGTCTCCGGGTGGTGGGGTGGGCAGCCGGCCGCCGTCGGCCCACTGCGCAAGCCATTGCAGGCACCAGCCACCGGTGCGGGCGCGATGCTAGCATCGCCGCCTGCCCATGACTCCAAATAGGTGACGAACGTGAGCCCGACACAACAACTTCCCCTGGTGATCGCCACCCGCGAAAGCCGCCTGGCCCTGTGGCAAGCCGAGCATGTGCAGGCCCTGTTGCGCGCGCGCGGCCACAGCGTATCGCTGCTGGGCATGACCACCCAGGGCGACCAGATTCTCGACCGCAGCCTCTCCAAGGTGGGCGGCAAGGGCCTGTTCGTGAAAGAGCTGGAAGTGGCGCTTGAAGAGGGCCGCGCCCACATCGCCGTGCATTCGCTCAAAGACGTGCCCATGGAGCTGCCCAAAGGCTTTGCCCTGGCCTGCGTGATGGAGCGCGAAGACCCGCGCGACGCCTTTGTATCGCCCCGCCATGCGTCGCTCGACGCCCTGCCCCAGGGCGCGGTGGTGGGCACGTCCAGCCTGCGCCGCCAGGTGCTGCTGCAGGCGCTGCGGCCCGATCTGCGCATTGAGCCGCTGCGCGGCAACCTTGACACGCGCCTGCGCAAGCTCGACGAGGGCAACTACGACGCCATCGTGCTGGCGGCGGCGGGCCTCAAGCGCCTGGGCCTGCAAGAACGCATCCGCACCGAATTTGCCACCACCGACATGCTGCCCGCCGCAGGCCAGGGCGCCCTGGGCATCGAGATCCGCAGCGACCGGCAAGACCTGCTGGAGGCGCTGGCGCCGCTGGCCCACCAGGAAACCTGGCTCACCGTCACGGCCGAACGCGCCGTGAGCCGCGCCATGGGCGGCAGCTGCTCGATGCCGCTGGCGGCGCATGGCCGGCTGGTGCAGGGCACGCTGCACTTGGATGCCGCCTGGGGCGACCCCGACGGCAGTGCCCCACTGGTGCGCGCCAGCGCCAGCGCCCCGGTGGTCACGCTGGCGGACGCCGATGCCTTGGGCATCGCCATCGCCGCCCGCCTGCGGGCTGGTGGCGCCCGGGGCATGGACCCGGTGGCCGGCTGAGCCTGCGGTGGCCAGCGCCCGAATCATCGTCACACGACCAGCGCGCGAAGCCGCGCACTGGGTCGAACAACTGGGCGCGCGCGGCCATGCCGCCACGGCGCTGCCCCTGATCGCCATTGGCGCCTGCACCGACCCCGCTGCGCAGGCCGCGCTCGCCCAGGCCCGCGCACACCTCGACAGCTACCGTGCCGCCATGTTTGTCAGCGGCAACGCCGTGGAATGCTTTTTTACAAAAAATGAGTCAAAAGAGGCTCTAGCGCTTACAAATAAAGCGCCAATAGCTATCGAAACAAGAGCATGGGCGCCTGGCCCCGGAACCGTGCGGGCGCTGCTGCGCGCGGGGGTTTCCCGCGATTGCATCGACAGCCCGGCGCCCGACGCCATGCAGTTCGAATCGGAAACGCTGTGGCAGCAGGTGGCGCCACAGGTACGCGCGGGCGACCGCATTCTCATCGTGCGCGGCTGCGCCGCAGGGGCGGCGCCCGGCTCCGGCCAAGGCCGGGACTGGCTGGCGCGCCAGATCGAGCAGGCCGGCGCCACGGTGGATTTCGTGGTCGCCTACACCCGCGGCGCCCCGCACTTCACGCCCGAACAGACCGCGCTGGCCCACGCGGCCGCGGGCGACGGATCATGGTGGCTTTTGAGCAGCTCGGAGGCCCTCGCGCACCTGGCCAGCGCCGCGCCGGGCCTTGCGCTGCACGCAGCGCGCGCCCTGGCCACGCACCCGCGCATTGCGCAAGCCGCACGCGCCGCCGGATTTGGCCATGTGCAGGAATGCCGACCTGCATTGGAAGACGTGGTGGCCTCGATAGAATCGGCGGGATGAGCCCCGAGCCCCACACCGATCCGTCCGCTACAGCCGCCCCAGGCACCCCGGTGCCCGGCGCAGGCTCGGCGGCGGGCATCGCCCTCACCGCAACGCCACGGCACACCGGCACTTACCTGCTGGGTGCGGTGGCCCTTGCCACCATTGCCGCCTTGGTCAGCAGCGGGCTGTTGTGGCAAAAGCTGAACGCCATCCAGGAGCAACTCGCGCGCCAGTCGGCCGACGCGGGTGCCCAGGCCATCGAGGCTCGCACCATCGCGCGCCAGGCCGAAGAACTGGTGCGCGACACCGCCGCCCGCCTGTCCGTCACGGAAGCCCGTGTGAGCGAAGTGGCACTGCAACGCAGCCAGCTCGAAGAACTGATGCAAAGCCTGTCGCGCTCGCGCGACGAGAACCTGGTGGTCGATATCGAGTCGGCCATCCGCCTGGCACAACAGCAGGCCCAACTCACCGGCAGCCTCGAACCCCTGGTGGCCACCCTCAAAAGCGCCAACCAGCGCATCGAGCGCGCCGCCCAGCCCCGCCTGGCCCCTGTGCAGCGGGCCATCGACCGCGACCTGGAGCGGCTGACCCGCGCCACCGTGACCGACACCGCCGGCCTGCTGGCCCGTCTCGATGACCTGGTGCGCCAGGTGGACGAGCTGCCGGTGCAAAACGCCGTGGCACTGGCTGCGGCAACGCGCCGCCTGGCCGCCACCGTGCCCGCGCCGGGCGCAACCGTTTCGGCAGAGCAGCCCTGGTGGCAGACCACGCTGCAGCGCAGTTGGGAAGTGGTGCGCGACGAGGCCCGCAACCTGGTGCGCGTGAGCCGCATCGA
This sequence comes from Acidovorax sp. JG5, assembly GCF_017939685.1. Taxonomy (NCBI): domain Bacteria; kingdom Pseudomonadati; phylum Pseudomonadota; class Betaproteobacteria; order Burkholderiales; family Comamonadaceae; genus Acidovorax; species Acidovorax sp. JG5. The sequence continues at coordinate 34,623 of NZ_JAGKSE010000007.1, read as the reverse complement.
CCAGCCCGAGGCCATTTTGCTGGCGCCCGAGCAGACTTTCTTCCTGCGCGAGAACCTCAAGCTCAAGTTGCTCAATGCCCGACTGGGCGTTCTGGCGCGCCAGTTTGAATCGGCCCGCGCCGACCTCACCGCCGCCACGGCGGCGCTCAACAAATATTTCGACCCCGCCTCGCGCCGCACCCAGGCGGCAGCCGCCGTGCTGCAAACCGCCCAGGCCAGCATGAAGGCCGCCGAGCTGCCGCGCCTGGACGAAACCCTTTCCGCACTGGCCACGGCCGCTGCGGGTAGATGATGAAGCTCCCCCTGAGTCGCTTCGCGCCTTCCCCCTCTCTCGCTTCGCTGCGCGAGGCGGGAGGGGGACGCCCCCAGCGCGGCGGGGCGGCCCTTGCGCGGGGGCACTGGCCTGCGCTGCGCCCGTTTCACCGGCCGGCGCGCAGCGCTTTGGACTACTGATATGCGTGCTGCACTTTGGCTTTTGGCGTTGTTTGGCGTGGCCGTGGCCGCGGCCCTGTTTGCGGGCAACAACCAGGGCACCATTACGCTGTACTGGCCCCCCTATCGCATCGACCTGTCCCTGAACATGGTCGTGCTGCTGCTGGTGGGCGGATTTGTCACGGTGTACACGGCGCTGCATGCATTGGCCGCCCTGCTCGAATTGCCCCACCAGGCCCGCCGGTGGCGCGTGCAGCAAAAAGAGCGCGCCATGCACAGCGCCATGCTCGACGCCTTGACGCACATGCTTGCCGGCCGCTTCATCCGCTCGCGCAAAGCGGCCCTGGCCGCACTGACCCAGGAAGAAGCACTCTCCACCACCGGCGAAAAAGTGCCTCACGGCCACCACCTGAGGGCGCTGGCGCACATGGTGGCCGCCGAAAGCTCCCATGCGCTGCAGGACCGCCCCACACGCGAGCGCCATCTGCAGCAGGCCCTGGATCAGGCCCCGGCGCGTGGCACGGCACACGAGCAAGAGCTGCGCGAAGGCGTGCAGATGCGCGCCGCGCGTTGGTCGCTGGACGACCGCGATGCCGGCGCAACGCTCGAACAGCTGGCCGCCCTGCCCCAAGGCGCCGCACGGCGCACGCTGGCGCTGCGCATCAAGCTCAAAGCCAGCCGCCTGGCACGGCAGACCAACGACGCGCTGGACACTGCGCGCCTGCTGGGCAAGCACCATGCCTTCTCGGCGGACGCGGCGCACAGCATCGTGCGCGGCCTGGCCACCGAGCTCATCAGCAGCGCACACGACACAGCCCAGTTACAGCAGATCTGGCTGCAACTGGAGCCATCTGAGCGCGCCATGCCGGAACTGGCCATCCACGCCGCCCAGCGCCTGACAGCCCTCGGGGGCGAACCGGCCCAGGCGAGGGCCTGGCTGCTGCCAGTGTGGGAACGCATGATGAAGCTGCCCAACGATCTGCCGGACCACCAGGCGCTCAAACTGGTCCGGGCTCTCGAATCGGGTCTGGATACGCTGGATGCCACCTGGCTCGCGCGCATTGAATCGGCGCAGCTGGCCAACCCGCGCGACGCGCGCCTGCAATACCTGGCGGGCGTGGCCTGCCTGAAACGCGAACTGTGGGGCAAATCGCAGCAATTGCTGACGCAGGCCACCACGCGGTTGCCGGACGCCAGCCTGCGCGCCAGCGCCTGGCGCCATCTGGCCGAACTGGCAGAGCGGCGCAACGACGGCGACGCCGCCGCAGCAGCCTGGAAAAAAGCCGCCCTCGCGCATTGACACAGCGCTGACACCAGAGACCGACACCATGGTTGTCGGCCTTTTCCTTGGTGTCGCGTGGATGCAGAGCATTGGGGAACTTTGAGCGCAGCAGCCCACTCAGTTCAGTTATTTTGAACTGAGCCATCAATTCCCCTGAAGCACGCCGGCGCCGCAGCTTCATAAACTTGGTTCTTCGATTCACGGAGCTTGAAGGCCCAGCTTGCGCACCGCCCGCAACCTGGGGTTCCAGGCCGCTTTCACCGCTTTACCGAAATGCCGCTTTCCCATCACAGCCAGGCCCAGGCCGCCCCACGCTACACCCGCACTGCCATGCTGCTGCATTGGTTGCTGGGCATTGCGCTGGTCACCCTTTTTGGTGTCGGCCTGTACATGGCCGATCTGCCGTTTTCGCCCCAGCGCCTGAAGCTCTACAACTGGCACAAGTGGGCAGGGGTCAGCATCCTGGCACTGTCGCTGCTTCGCCTGGTCTGGCGGCTTGTGCATCGGCCACCGCAGTTGCCGGTACAGGTGGAAAAAGCCATGCCCCGATGGCAACAACTGGCGCACCACGGCGCGCACCACCTGCTGTACCTGCTGTTTTTCGCCGTGCCCTTGCTGGGCTGGGCCTACAGCTCGGCGGCGGGCTTTCCCCTCGTGCTTTTCGGGCTTTGGCAATTGCCCGACTTCGTTGCTGCCAGCCCAGAACTGGCCGATGCCCTGAAGCCGCTGCACAAGCTCAGCGCATTTGCCATGGCAGCCCTTGTGCTGGTGCATGTGGCGGCCGCGCTCAAGCACCATTTCATTGACCGCGACGGGCTGCTGCTGCGCATGCTGCCGGGCCGCCGCTGATCCCCGTTGCCCAACCCATCAGGAATATTTCCCCATGCAGATTGCTTCTTTCTTCTCCGCCCTGGTCGTTGGCAGCGCCGCCATGCTGGCCGCCCAGCCTGCGCTGGCCCAGCAAAAACTGGTGCCCGCCCAAAGCGAAGTGCAATTCACCGCACGCCAGATGGGCGTGCCGCTGGAAGGTCACTTCAAGAAATTTGACGCCCAGGTCAGCTTCGACCCCGCCAAGCTGGCCACGAGCAAGATCGCCTTCACGGTGGACACCGGCAGCGCCACCATGGGCTCACGCGAAACCGATGCCGAACTGCCCAAACCGACCTGGTTCAACGTGCCACAGTTTCCACAGGCCACGTTCCAGTCTGGCACCATCAAGGCCCTGGGCGCAGGCAAGTTCGAGGTGGCCGGCAAGCTCAGCATCAAGGGCGTGGCCCGCGATGTGGTGGTGCCCGTGACGCTGGTGCAAACCGGCGCCACCACCACGGCCACTGGCGTGCTGCCGCTCAAGCGCCTGGCATTCAAGATCGGCGAAAACGAATGGGCCGACACCTCCATGGTGGCCGATGATGTGCAGGTGAAATTCAAGCTCGCGCTAACCGGCGTGGGCAAGCTCTGATCGATTTTTTCCCTCCCCCCTTTTTTCCATCCTTTTCATCCAGGAGTTCTTTGATGCGCAAATCCCTTTTCGTCCTCGCTGCCACTGCCGTTCTGGCCACTGCCGCCCACGCAGCACCCGCCAACTACGCCATTGACCCCACGCACACCTTTGCCACCTTCGAGATCGGCCACTTTGGCGCGTCCGTGAACCGCGGCCGCTTTGACAAGAAGGAAGGCACCGTGCAGTTCGACAAGGCCGGCAAGAACGGCAAGGTCGATATCACCTTCGACGTCGCCTCCCTGAACACCGGCACCGCTGCTTTTGACAAGCATGTGCTGAGCGCCGAAATTCTGGACGCCGCCAAGCACCCCACGGCCACGTTTACCTCGGACAAGTTCCACTTCAATGGCGACAAGGTCACCGCCGTGGACGGCAAGCTGACGCTGCTGGGCAAAACCCAGCCCGTCACGCTCAAGGCCAACCAGTTTGCCTGCTACGACAACCCCATGCTCAAGCGCGAAGTGTGCGGTGGCGACTTTGAAACCACCATCGACCGCACGGCCTTTGGCGTGAACTACGGCATCGACTGGGGCTTCCCCAAGAACGTGCGCCTGGTGCTGCAGATCGAAGCCGTCAAGCAATAAACTCCGGGGCCCTGCGGGGCTGATGCAGGCGCCCTACCCCACCGGGGCGGGCGCCTTTTTTCTTCACTTTCAAGGCCACTTCTCATGCACATTGATCTTTCCGGAAAAACCGTCCTCGTCACGGGCGCCAGCGCCGGCATTGGCCTGGCCATTGCGCGTGGACTGGCCCAGGCCGGTGCCCGTGTGACCCTGAGCGCCCGCGATGCCGGGCGCCTGAACGCCGCCGTGACCGCCTTGCAGGCCGACGGCCTGCAAGCCCAGGGCATTGCCGCCGATCTGGCCACGGCAGCGGGCTGCCAGGCCCTGATCGCGGCGCTGCCCGACACCGACATCCTGGTCAACAACCTGGGCATCTACGGCACGCAGGATTTTTTTGCCATCAGCGATGCCGACTGGGAAAACTTCTTCCAGACCAATGTGATGAGCGGCCTGCGCCTGTCGCGCCACTACGCGCAGGGCATGAAGGCACGCGGCTGGGGCCGCATCCAGTTTATCTCCAGCGAATCGGCCGTCAACATCCCGGCCGACATGGTGCACTACGGCGTCAGCAAGTCGGCCGTGCAGGGCCTGTCGCGCGGGCTGGCCAAGGTGCTGGCGGGCAGCGGCGTCACGGTCAACACCATCCTCCCCGGCCCTACGCGCACCGAAGGCGTGGTGGACTTCATGGACAACCTGGCGCGCGAACAAGGCATTACGGTGGCCGAGATGGAAGTGCGCTTCTTCCGCGAAAACCGCCCCTCCAGCCTGATTGGCCGCTTTGCCACCCCCGAAGAAGTGGCCAACCTGTGCGTCTATACCGCCTCGCCCCAGGCCAGCGCCACCACCGGCGCGGCCCTGCGCGTGGAAGGCGGGATTGTCGAGAGCATTCTCTGATCCGGCACCTGCAGCGCCAAAAGCACGCCACCGGCAAGATTTTTTCGCTCTGTTTTTAATAGCTACTGGCGCTTGCTGATAAAGCGCTAGCGGCAAAAAACACCGAAAATGGCGCAGCACAGTCGGTCGGCGCGGGCAGGCCGGTAAAATCATCGCATCCCGCCCCAGTCAACCTGACGGCATCCTTTGGGGATGCCGTTTTCATTTGCGATCCCGCCATGAGCGACACCACTGCACAACCCGGCCTCGACAGCCTCTCCAAGTCCTTCGAACCCGCCGCGCTGGAAGCCCACTGGGGCCCCGAATGGGAGAAACGCGGCTATGGCACCGCAGGCCACCGCGGCACGGGCGCGCCAGTGGCGGGCGAGCCCGCGTTTTCCATCCAGCTGCCGCCCCCCAACGTGACGGGCACGCTGCACATGGGCCATGCGTTCAACCAGACGATCATGGACAGCCTCACGCGCTACCACCGCATGCGCGGCTTCAACACCGTCTGGGTGCCCGGCACCGACCACGCCGGCATCGCCACGCAGATCGTGGTGGAGCGCCAGCTGCAGGAACTTGGCATCAGCCGCCACGACATGGGCCCCACGCCCCCCGAGGCGCGCAAGAACTTCGTTGCCAAGGTGTGGGAGTGGAAGGAAAAATCGGGCAACACCATTACCACGCAAATGCGCCGCATGGGCGACAGCGTGGACTGGAGCCGCGAGTACTTCACCATGGACGACAAGCTCAGCCAGGTCGTCACCGAAACCTTTGTGCGCCTGTACGAGCAGGGACTGATCTACCGCGGCAAGCGCCTCGTGAACTGGGACCCGAAGCTGCAGTCCGCCGTGTCCGACCTGGAAGTCGAGAACGAAGAAAAAGACGGCTCGCTGTGGCACATCGCCTACCCCCTGACCGATGGATCGGGCAGCCTGACGGTGGCCACCACCCGGCCTGAAACCATGCTGGGCGACGTGGCGCTGATGGTGCACCCCGAAGACACGCGCTACACCCACCTGATCGGCAAGATGGTCAACCTGCCGCTGTGCGACCGCCAGATTCCGGTGATCGCTGACGAGTACGTGGACAAGGAATTCGGCACCGGCGTGGTGAAGGTGACGCCTGCGCACGACCAGAACGACTATGCCGTGGGCCAGCGCCACAAGCTGCCCATGATCGTGGTGCTGACCCTGCAAGCCACCATCAACGAGAACGCCCCCGCCAAGTACCAGGGCATGGACCGCTTCGTGGCCCGCAAGGCCGTGGTGGCCGACCTGGAAGCCATCGGCGCGCTGGTCGAGGTGAAGAAGCACAAGCTCATGGTGCCGATTTGCACCCGCACCGGCCAAGTGGTCGAGCCCATGCTGACCGACCAGTGGTTCGTGGCCATGAGCAAGGTGTCAGACCAGGACCCCACCGGCAAGAGCATCGCGCAAAAGGCCATCGACGCGGTAGCCACCGGCCAGGTGAGCTTCGTGCCCGAGAACTGGGTCAACACCTACAACCAGTGGATGAACAACATCCAGGACTGGTGCATCAGCCGCCAGCTGTGGTGGGGCCACCAGATCCCGGCGTGGTACGACGAAGACGGCAACGTGATCGTGGCCCGCAACGAAGCCGAGGCCCAGGCCAAGGCGCCGGGCAAGACGCTGCGCCGCGACGAGGACGTGCTCGACACCTGGTATTCGTCCGCGCTGGTGCCCTTCAGCACCATGGGCTGGCCTGAAGCCGTTCGGGCTGAGCCTGTCGAAGCCGGAGCCCACGCTTCGACAAGCTCAGCGCGAACGGGTGTTTCGGATTTCGACCTGTACCTGCCCAGCACCGTGCTGGTCACGGGCTACGACATCATCTTCTTCTGGGTCGCCCGGATGATCATGATGACCACGCACTTCACCGGCCGCGTGCCGTTCAGGCATGTCTACATCCACGGCCTGGTGCGCGACGCGCAGGGTAAAAAGATGAGCAAGAGTGAGGGCAACGTGCTCGACCCCGTGGACCTGATCGACGGCATTGCGCTGGAGCCCCTGCTCGACAAGCGCACCACCGGCCTGCGCAAGCCCGAGACCGCGCCCACCGTGCGCAAGAACACGCAAAAGGAGTTCCCAGACGGCATTCCAGCCTATGGCGCCGATGCGCTGCGTTTCACCTTCGCAGCCTTGGCCAGCCTGGGCAGGTCTATCAATTTTGATAGCAAGCGCTGCGAAGGCTACCGCAACTTCTGTAACAAGCTCTGGAACGCCAGCCGATTCGTGCTGATGAACTGCGAGGGTCAGGACTGCGGCCTGCAAGAGCACACCAAGGAGCAATGCCAGAGCGGCGGCGCGTTCGAGGGCTACCTGGACTTCAGCCAGTGCGACCGCTGGATCAGCTCGCAACTGCAAAAGGTCGAGGCCGAAGTGGCCAAGGGCTTTGCCGAGTACCGCCTCGACAATGTGGCCAACACGGTCTATGACTTCGTCTGGAACGAGTTCTGCGACTGGTACCTGGAAATCGCCAAGGTGCAGATCCAGACTGGAAACGCCGCCCAGCAACGCGCCACGCGCCGCACGCTGATCCGCACCCTCGAAGCCATCCTGCGCCTGGCCCACCCCATCATTCCGTTCATCACCGAAGAACTGTGGCAAAAGGTGGCGCCTGTGGCAGGTTTGAAAGGCGACTCGGTCAGCATTGCCCGCTACCCCCAGGCCCAGCCCGAAAAAATCGACGAGGAATCCATCGCCCACATGGGCCGCGTCAAAGCCCTGGTGGACGCCTGCCGCGCCCTGCGTGGCGAGATGAACGTGTCGCCCTCCACCCGCCTGCCGCTGTATGTGGTGGGCGACACCGACTTCATGCGCGGCGTGGCCCCGGTGCTGCAGGCCCTGGCCAAGCTCAGCGAGGTCAAGGTGTTCGACGACGAAGCCGCCTGGGCCGCCGCCGCACAGGCCGCCCCCGTGGCCGTGGTGGGCGAGGCCCGCATGTGCCTTTACATGGAGATCGACGTGGCGGCCGAAAAAGTGCGCCTGTCCAAGGAAATCGCGCGCATCGACGGCGAGGTCACCAAGGCCAACAACAAGCTGTCCAACGAAGCCTTCGTGGCCAAAGCGCCTGCCGCCGTGATCGACCAGGAGAAAAAGCGCATTGCCGACTTTGGCTCCACCCTCACCCGCCTGCGCGACCAGCTGGCCCGCCTGGGCTGAGCCACCTCTGCTTCCATCCACCCTGCAATCGCACCATGATCCAGCCCAACAACACCCCCGTTCGCAAAGCCGTGTTTCCTGTCGCAGGCCTCGGCACCCGCTTTCTGCCGGCCACCAAGGCATCGCCCAAGGAAATGCTGCCCGTGGTGGACAAGCCGCTGATCCAGTACGCTGTGGAAGAAGCCTACGCCGCCGGCATCCGCCACATGATCTTCGTGACCGGGCGCAGCAAGCGCGCCATCGAAGACCATTTCGACACCGCCTACGAACTGGAGGCCGAACTGGAGGCCGCCGGCAAGAATGAACTGCTGGACCTGGTGCGCTCCATCCAGCCCAGCGACATGGACTGCGCCTTTGTGCGCCAGCCCCGCTCGCTGGGCCTGGGCCATGCCGTGCTGTGCGCCGAACCGCTGGTGGGGAACGAGCCCTTTGCCGTGCTGCTGGCCGACGATCTGATGGTGGGCCCGCCGGGCGGCGAACCCGTACTGGCACAGATGGCCACGGCGTTCCGCCAGCAGGGGCGGTCGGTGATTGCCGTGCAGGAGGTGCCACTCGATCAGGTCCACCGCTATGGCGTCGTAGCCGGCGAGTCCGCCGGCGGGCCGCTGATCCGCATTGAGCGCATCGTCGAAAAACCCAAGGCCGACGTGGCGCCCTCGCGCATGGGCGTGGCTGGCCGCTACATCCTCACGCCCGGCATCTTCAACGAAATCCGCAACCAGCCCCGCGGCGTGGGCGGCGAAATCCAGCTGACCGACGGCATTGCCCGCCTCTTGCAAAACGAGGCCGTGTACGCCTTTCAATACCAGGGCAAGCGCTACGACTGCGGCAGCAAGGAAGGCTTTCTGGAAGCCACGGTAGAGCTGGCCCTGCAGCACCCGCAGGTGGGTGCATCGTTCCGCGAATACCTCAAGGCATTGGCACCGTAACTCTCACCGCTTCACTTTCGATAGCTGTCAGCGCTTGCCAGATAAGCGCTGGCAGCTATTTTTACTAGCGGCGCCGCAGAACGTGGATGTATTCTGACCCCACCGTCTGCTGCTCCACCAGCTCGTTGCCGGTCTGCTTGGCAAACGCCTGGAAGTCGCGCAGCGAGCCGCTGTCGGTGGCCAGCACCTTGAGCAGCTGGCCACTGGCCATGTCGGCCAGGGCCTTCTTGGCCTTGAGAATGGGCAAAGGGCAGTTCAGGCCCCGGGTGTCGATTTCTTTGTTGATTTCCATGGTCATCAATCCTTTGGCAACAGCGGTTGTTCGTCCAGTCCGCGCCGCCGTTCCGCATTTTCTTCGGCCGTAAAAAACACCGGCTCGTGTCCCCGCGTACGCAGCCAGTCTGCCAGTGCATAACCGGTGCCCGCAGGCCAGCATTTCAGGTCTGGCAGATCGTACAGCCGGTAGTCCACCAGCTCGGGCGACAGGCGCACCTCACCCTCGGCCACCACATGGTAGGCAATGATGATCTGGTTCATGCGCAAAAACTCATAGGCGCCCACCAGCGTGGTGGCGCGCACATCGAGGTTGGTTTCTTCTTTGACCTCGCGCGCAATGCCGTCCTGCGGCGACTCGCCGGCCTCCATGAAGCCGGTGATCAGCGCAAACATCTTGCCCGGCCAGGCCGCGTTGCGGGCCAGCAGCACCTTGCCGCCCACCTCGACAATGGCCGCCAGCACCGGCGTGGGGTTGTTCCAGTGCGTCCAGCCGCAGGCCGGGCAACGCAGCCGCTCCTTGTCGCCGCCATCTTCGGCCAGGGTAATGGGCAGCAGGGCGGCACCGCAGTGGGTGCAGTGGCGGGCTTCGTAGTTCATTTACTATTATTTTTATAGCTACTAGCGCTTATCCATCAAGCGCCAGCAGCCGATTTCATTAATATCCGGCGCCAGCGACCGGCCCGGTCGCATCACGCAGGAAACACGCCGGTGGAGAGATAGCGGTCCCCCCGGTCGCACACGATGAACACGATGGTGGCATTGCTCTCACGCTGCGCGATCTGCTGCGCCACCCAGCATGCGCCCGCCGCCGAAATGCCCGCAAATATGCCTTCCTCGCGCGCCAGGCGGCGGCACATTTCCTCTGCGTTGTCCTGGCTGACGTAAACCAATTCGTCCACCGTGCTCGCGTCGTAAATCTTGGGCAGGTATTCCTGCGGCCACTTGCGGATGCCCGGAATGCGCGAGCCCTCTTCGGGCTGCGCCCCAATGATCTGGATGGCCGGGTTCTTCTCTTTGAGAAAACGCGACACCCCGGTGATGGTGCCCGTGGTGCCCATGGCGCTCACAAAATGGGTGATGCGCCCGCCCGTCTGCTCCCACAGCTCGGGGCCGGTGGTTTCATAGTGGATGCGCGGGTTGTCGGGGTTTCCAAACTGGTCCAGCACCTTGCCCTCACCGCGTTTTTGCATGGCTTCAGCCAAATCACGCGCGTGCTCCATGCCGCCACTCTTGGGCGTGAGCACCAGCTCGGCCCCAAAGGCCTTCATGGTCTGCGCCCGCTCGATCGACAAATCCTCGGGCATCACCAGCACCATGCGGTAGCCCTTGATGGCCGCCGCCATGGCCAGCGCAATGCCCGTATTGCCGGATGTGGCCTCGATAAGCGTGTCGCCTGGACGGATCTCGCCGCGCTCTTCGGCCCGGCGAATCATCGACAGCGCAGGCCTGTCTTTCACCGAGCCCGCGGGGTTATTGCCCTCCAGCTTGCCCAGCACCACGTTGCCGCGCGCGGCGTTGTCCTGTGCCCCAATGCGCTGCAGCGCTGCCAGGGGCGTGTTGCCAATGGCGTCTTCAATCGTCGGATATTTCATGCACCCTACTGTGCCATAATTTGCGTCTTCACAAATTACCCGCCCGGGTGGTGAAATTGGTAGACGCAGGGGACTCAAAAAGAGGTTTGTGTACCTTTTTTTGAAATTCGTGAACACCACGCAACACTAGGCGGGATAATGGTTTGCGGCGACTGGTCGAATAGAGACCCAAAGGGCTTGTTGAGACCTAGGAGCCAAATAGGAGCCACGGCGAAAAGCCAAGAGGCAGCAAGTAGAATTGAGACGTTGATCTGACATATTGAGCCTGCGGCGAGATGGAAGATCAACCACGGTTGAACAGAAAATTCTGGCCCAGTCCAGAGAATTCAAAGCCCGGGTGGTGAAATTGGTAGACGCAGGGGACTCAGACCAAATTTGAGCCCTCTTGAAGAAATTCTTGAGGTGAAGCCCGTCAAACTCGGCGAAGGCCCTGGACGCAAGTCCGAGCTAATACCGAGCCAAGCCGCTTTTTGAAAAAGAAGCGGAAGGTGTAGAGAGCAGACGGCGGGCACCTAAAGCGCGAAAGCGCTATGGTGAAGGCGTGCTCCAGACCACGAACGCCGTTCCTTTGGGAACGTCGGCGGCGAAAGCCGAAGTGGTAAGAAAATCCCCCGCCGCAAGGCGTGCCGGTTCGATTCCGGCCCCGGGCACCACCACAGGCCCTTCCAGCGATGGAAGGGCCTATTTTTTTGTACCTCATTCAGGGAGCGCATCAACTCTGATTGCGCCAGTTGAGCCGTTGGCAGCTCGCCTTCGAGTCAAGGCGTCTGGCCCGGCAGCATGCTGCTTCTTGAATCCTCGATCCCGCATGATGAACGATTCCAGCATATGCGGAATCAGCGTGACAGCATCGACCGGCTCACCATAGGCCTGTGCATGCAGCGCGGCGTACCGCTCCAGATCAGCCTTCAATGCCGTCGTCAGCACAATGGTCAACTTCACCGTTTCAGTCTTGGGCAGCGGCCCCAACCGCAGCTTGCTGACAGACGTACTCATTGCGAAAACCCTCTCACAAAGAACAAAGGCTGATAGGGCCGCAAAACCAAATCCTTGCTCACCATCACACGCATCGGAAACCCAGGCCGAATCGTCAGTGTCGGTTGAATGCTCATATTCCGCTTGGTAATCTCCTGACCAACCTGGTTCACCGTGTCCTGCGCGCCCTGCCGTATGGCGACAATCACCTTGCCATCGCTACCACCGCGATCCGGCGCCGCCAGTTCGGCACCCACACCCAGCAGCGTGGACAGCGCCGCACCCGCAAGAATCCGGTCCCAATGCCAATCAACACCATCCTCCAGCCCTGCATAACCCGCAGGGTCAATCCCCGGCAAACGGTCCAGTGCAATCGACGACGTATCTGGCAGGATCAACCGCGTCCACACCAGCAACACCCGCCGCTGCCCAAATGACACCTGGCTGTCATAGCGCCCAATCAGCCTTGACCCCTGTGGAATCAGCAGATAGCGCCCCGTGGCCGTGTCGTAAACCGCCTCCGTCACATTGGCGATGACCTGCCCCGGCAAGTCAGAATTAATACCCGTCACCAGCGCAGCCGGAATGACAGTCCCTGCCATCACCTGGTAAGGCGAAGCAGGCATCTGCAGACTGGCCAGATTGCGCGTAGCCGTGTCGCTCGCATTCGCGACGAAAGCTGCCTTCTGCTCCTGCCGATTCTGCGCAGCGGTCGGGTCAACTGCCTGAGCAGTGGCAGACGTCGGTGTCATTGGATTGAACGGCTGGTTGCCTGACACCGATACGGATGGACTGCCAGCCGAAGCAGTGGTCACAGTGGCTGCTGACTTGGCACCATTGCCACTGCTCCTAAAAAACACCGTAGAGCGCGCTGCCTCCTCCGCATCACGCAGCCGCGTCAAACGATCCGCATGCGCTGGATCGTTATACGCCGCCGATACATTCGCTTGGCGCTGGCGCTCGGCACTGAGGATGGCCGGCCCCAAATCACCCGGCAGCGGCTCCCCCAACACAGGTATGGTGGGTTTAACCGGCACCGGAATCTTCGAATAGTCTTTGGGCAACTGGTCTAGGCTCTCGGCCCGCGAGACGCGATCCACGTTGTACAACTCGGTGGCCGGGTTACGCTCACGCTTGTGAGTCTGCAGCGACCACAAGGTGCCTCCGAGCACGGCAGCGGCCAGCGTGCCCGCACCAAGCGCCAGCATGCGCCGGTTCAGCCGTACCACCGGACGCGGCGGCGCACGCAGGGTCATGCTGTCCGGATCGACCTTGGGGGGCACCGGCGTGTCAGCCTGCGGTGTGGCGGGCGTACTCATGCTCAATTCCTCCGTTCCGCGCTGGCAACGCCATCAGTACGTTCGATGCGCACCACCTGGGCCTTGTCTGCCCCAAGTCGCAGCTCGGCCGCACCGAACAACCGGTCTACCACGTAGTACGGTGAACGGAAGCGATAGTTCACCAACTGTCCATCGCCCTGCGGCCCAATCACGAACAGCGGCGGCAACTCCCCCTGCGCAATACCCCCAGGAAACTGGATGTACACCCGCTGCCCGTCGTCAAAAGCACGCAGCGGCTTCCACGGCGGACTGTCACCCGTGATCGCATAGCGGAACCTGATCTGCTCCAGCGACAAACCAGAATCGACCGGTGCAGTTGCCTGAGCCTGCTGCGCCTGCTTCTGCAAGGCCAACATCCGATCCTTCGGGTAATCCCAGGACACCGAAGCCATCCAGGCCTGCGGCGTCGAAGACAGCTCCAGCAGGTACATGCGCCGGTTCGTAGTGATGACCAGGTTCGTCTTCAGACCGGTACGGGTGGGTTTCACCAGTACCGTCACACGCAAGCTGGCCCCTGAGCCGCTGGCCGTGTCGCCAACAACCCAACGCACCGTGTCTCCCGCTGACACCGTCACCAGCTCCTCGCCCTCCTGCAGCGCGACGACCGTGACCCGGCCCGGACTTGTGTAGACCTGGTACAGCGCGCCATCGGCATAGGGCCAGACCTGGATGGCATTGACGTAGCCCTCGCGGCTCGGTGCCACACGCGCTTCCAGATTGGCCCGTGAGACGCGAACCTTCTCGTCAGCAGCTTCCGGCACACCCTTTGTCTCCGCTTCTGCCGATATCGGCTTTAACTGCGCTGGCAGTGGCAGCGGTTCAGGCAGCGTCACGACCTCGATGGGTTTGGGCAGCTCAGGCAGCAGGTGCGCGGCCACGGGCTCATCCAGTGTGATGGTGGGCGGCGGTTTGCCGTGTGTGGCACAGCCGGTGATGGTCGCCAGGGTGGCGACCATCACCAACGGCAAAGCGTAAATACGGATCAATGGTTTCATGGTTTTACTCCTTGTGTCGCTTCGAGTTCACGGCTCCAGGACAGGCCGTTGACATAAATGCCCAGTGGATTGCGGCGCAAACGCTCTTCGGTCCGGGGCGGTTGCAGCACCACCGACACCACTGCCGTCCAGCGTTCCGTGCCCGAGGGCGCACCATTCGAATAGCTTCGCTCAATCCAGCGCATCTGGAACGAAGATTCGCTGGCACGGACCACGCTCGTGACTTCCACCGAAACAGAGTTCTGCCCGATGTGGGCAAACGGGTCGTTGGCGCGGGCATAGTCGTTCAGCGTGGCCGCACCTTTGTCGGTGGTGTACTCATAGGCTTCAAGCCAGTTCTGCCGCACCACGATGGGATCGATTGACAGTGAACGTACGTCGGTGAGAAAGCGCGCCAGGTGATAGGCGATCTGCGCATCGTTCGGTTTGTACGGCGTGGCCGCTTCACCGACGGCCCGCACCTGCCCCGCGCTGTCGACCTCGACGACATACGGTGTCACGATGGACTGTGCGGATCGCCAGACCAAGCCACCCGCCATCAGCAAAGCCAGCGACAGGCAACCGAAGGCCATCAGCCGCCAGTTCTTGGCCTGCACACGGGCGTTGCCGATGCGGTTGTCCCAGACCTGCGCAGCAGCCTGGTAGGGGGTGACGGGCTCGGGCGTGTCCGAGTAGCGCACCTGGGGTCGTTTGAATAACATAAAGTGATCTCCTTAATGGTTGGAGTCGTCGCGCAGGCTCGGACTGGCTCCGCCCCCGCCGTGGTCACCGGAGCGAAGCGTGTGCGCAGCGGTAGAAACCCCGTGTGAGAGACGCTGATTGCGTTGCAGGCGCTTCGCCCAGGCCGGTGCAGGCGGTGGCGTGTCGGAGGTCGTTGCGTTGGCGCCAGTTGTGGCAGTTGTGGCAATTGTGGCTGAAGCCGGTGCAGCCGAATCAGATACAGCCGATGCAACGCGGTCCTTGACGGCCTTGGCGCCAGCCGCAACCCGCTGGCCAACAGCACTCGCACCACTCTTCGCCACATTGGCAAATCCAGCACCCGCAGCGCCTACACCGCCCCCACCTGATGCGGAGGCACCCGCCTGGTAGGCCGACTTCGCGCCAGCAGCCATCGAGCTTGCCAAACGAGCCGCGCTGGCACCACCCCCAACAACCGCACGTGCCGCCCCAGGTGCCATGCGCGCACCAGCGGCTACGGCTGCACCGCCTGTGGCAATCGCCGCGCCACCGGCCACAGCCAGACCCGCAGCACCCAGCACGGTTCCCGCTGCAGCACCGGCTCCCAACTGCGGCGCGCCCGATACCAGCCCGGTCGCGATGCCGGGACCAAAGATGCCCAAACCCAGCAGCGTGAGCGAAGCCAGCATGATGACCAGCGCATGGTCAATCGATGGTTCCGTCCCCGGTGGCGTCTGGAACTCCGCAAACAAGCCAGAGCCAATACCGACGATCACGGCCAACACCAGCACCTTGATGCCCGACGACACCACGTTGCCCAGCACCCGCTCCGCCAGGAAAGCCGTCTTGTTCCACAGAGCAAAAGGCACCAGCACAAAACCCGCCAGCGTCGTCAGCTTGAACTCGATCAGCGTCACAAACAGCTGAACCGCCAGCACAAAGAAGCTCACAATCACCACCAGCCAAGCCAGGAACAGCACGCTGATGACGTCCAGGTTGGCGAACACCTCGGGGAAACCGGTCAGGTCGCTGATCTGCGCCATGAGGGGCCGCCCCGCATCCACACCGGCTTGCGCGAGCCGTCCCGGCTGCAGCAACTGCGCCTGGGTCATCGTGGAACCAGATGCCACCAACCCAAGCCCCGCAAACGAGCGGAACAGGATGCCCGCCAGGTTATTGAAGTTGCCGATGATGAAGGCAAAGGCTCCGACATAGAGAACCTTCTTGACCAGCTTGGCTATCACGTCGTCACCACCCCCACTGGCATGGCTCATAGCCCAGAACAGGCCTGCCAGCGTCATGTCGATACCGACCAGCGTGGCCGTCAAGAACGCCACCTCGCCATGCAGCAGTCCGAAGCCCGAATCGATGTAGCGCGAGAAGACGTCCAGAAAGCGGTCGATGACCGACAGATCGTTCATAACGGTCAATCCTTCGAGGTGGCCGGTGGCGTCGGTTTCGGCACGGGATCGTTCACGTAAGGCGACTTGCCATCCCCCATGAAGCGCCGCCGCGTGGCCTCGGACACCGCAGCGCAGACGGCATCCCCCACCTTGGCATGGTCAGCCTTGCACTGGGCGCGAAGCTCTTTCAGGCGCTCAGGATTCACAACCAGTGATTCCACGGTGTCGGTCGATGCCGACTTGCCGCAGCCCGTTATCAACGATATCGACAACACGAAGGAAATAATCAGAAGTTGTTTCATGGTGATCCCCTCAGTTGCTGTAAAAGTTGACCGTGTACGGGGTGTAAGGCGTACCTTCACCCTGAAACCGCCGACGTACCTCGCGCGCCCGCTCCTGCACCGCCACCTGCCGCGCCTGCTCCAGGGCGGTCGCCCGGTCCTGCGTGATTTGCAACTGCTGCGCCTGAATCGCCTGGCGGGCTTGCAAGGCCAACAGCTGGTTGGTTGCTTGCGTGGCCTGCAGCGCACCGACAGCCGACTGGCTGCGATTCACCAAGTCCGTCAGCGTCTGCTCGTCGGACCTGAAGTTCTGCACCGCCTGCGACTGCACCTGCGTCGCAGTCCGCAGCGCCTCCAGCGAGTTGCGCCAGCGCTGCCGTGCATCCAGCGCCATCTGACCGCCTGAGGTAGATGCGGAATACGCATTCGGATAAAGCCGTGAAAACTCCCCGTCCATCTGCGACACATTGAAAGCCATCCCCTGCGCCTGCTGGATCAACTGGTTCGTCGCGGACAGCGCAGACCGCAACTCGGCCAGTGCGCTGAAATTCAGACCCGTCAGGTTCTTGGTCTGGTTCATCAGCATCTGCGCCTCGTTCTGCAACTGCCGGATCTGGTTGTTGATCTGCTCCAGCGTGCGCGCGGCGGTCAGGATGTTCTGGGAATAGTTGGACGGATCGAACACCACCCACTGCGCCTGAGCAGCAGGCATGGCGGTCACAAGCAACGCCGTAGCAACCGCCAGCAAAGTCTTCTTCATGGTGATTTCTCCTGAGGGATTGACGGTGAGGGCGAAAACGGAGGAAACGACGGAATCAGGTCTGCCGCCCAGTCCAGACCCCGATGACGCAACCATTCACTTGCGAAGTCCGCAGGCGGAGCGGATGCCGACACCGCATCCATGGCGCGCTGGTCCTCGGGCTTGGCTGCACCAGCAAACGCCAGCGCCACCGGCCCGAGTCCCAAATCAAAGACCCGGTTGCCCAGCCGAGACTGGTAGTAGTAGTCCCGTTTGGGCTGCGCCTGCGCGACGATGTCGATCTGTCGGCTGTTGAGTCCAAAACCTTCGTAGATGACGCGAATCTGCGGTTCGGTGGCCTGCGGATTTGGCAGAAAAATGCGACTCGCACAGCTCTCGATGATGGCCGGGGCGATGGCCGAATCCTTGATGTCCGCCAGCGACTGCGTCGCAAAGATCACCGACACATTCTTCTTGCGCAAGGTCTTGAGCCACTGGCGGATGCGCGATGCAAACACCGGGTCGTCCAGGAACAGCCAGGCTTCGTCCAGGATCAACAGCGTCGGAGCCCCATCAAAGCGTTCCTCGAAGCGCGCGAACAAATAACCCAGCACGGCCAGCATCGCTGCCTTGCTGTGCATCAGCTCTTCCATCTCGAAACCCTGCACGTCAGCGGTGCCAAGCCGGTCTGAATCCGCATCGAGTAGTTTGCCGTGCGCGCCGCCCAGCACATAGGGCTGTAGGGCCTGGCGCAAGGCGTTGGATTGCAGCAGAACCGACAGGCCCGTCATGGTGCGCTGATTGACCGGCGCACTGGCCAAACTGTTCAAAGCCGACCACACCGCGTCCTTCTCGGATGGGCTGACCGGGACGCCTTCGTGAATCAAACGCCCGGCTATCCACTCCGCCGCCCAGGCACGATAGCCGTCCTGGTCAATATGCGCCAGAGGCTGAAAAGCGATGGCAGCGCCTGCCCCTCCATCATTGCCGAGGTCGTAATGCTCCCCACCCAGCCCGAGGATGGTGGCGCGAATGGAGCGCCCCATGTCGAAGGCCAGAATGCGTGAACCGGCATAACGACGGAACTGCATGGCTAACGTGGCTAACAGCACCGACTTGCCCATGCCGATGGGGCCAACTACCAGCGTATTGCCCACGTCGCCGATGTGCGTGACCAGCCGGAACGGCGTCGCGCCATCGGTGCGCGTCACGATCAGTGGCGGTCCATCCAGATGCGCATTGCGCTCCTGCCCGGCCCAGACTGCCGACACCGGCATCATGTGGGCCAGGTTCAGGGTCGAGACAATGGGCTGACGCACATTGGCGTAGGCGTGCCCCGGAATCGAAGACAGCCAGGCATCGACCGCATTGAGGGTTTCCGGGATCGTCACAAAACCCCGGCCCTGAATGGTTCGCTCCACGGCGCGCAACTTCTCGTCAGCAGCCGTGGCATCCGCATCCATCACCGTGACCGTCGCCGTGACATACCCAAAAGAAACCTGGTCGCTGCCCAGCTCCTGTAGCGCCGCATCAGCATCCGTCGCCTTGTTCGACGCATCGGAATCGACCAGCGGGCTTTCCTGCTGGAAGATGGTCTCGCGCAGCAGCGCGACGATGTTCTTGCGCTTGGCAAACCACTGGCGGCGCAAGCGCGTCAGTTCTTTCTCGGCTTCTGCCTTGTCCAGGCACAGGAAACGCGTGCTCCAGCGGTAGGCAAAACCCAGACGGTTCAGGTCATCCAGTAAACCCGGCCAGGTCGAGGTCGGAAAGCCGCGCACCGACAGCACACGCAGGTGCTGATTCCCAAGCATGGGCGCAAGCCCGCCCGTCAACGGCTCATCGGCCAATAGCGCGTCCAGGTGCATCGGCACCTCGGGCACGGCCACCGGATGCCGGCGCGTGGACACACAGCCATGCAGATAGGTCAAGGTCTGGCTGTCGTCCAGCCAGGCAACCTCGGGCATCACCCCTTCGAGCAAACCAAAGAAGCGTTCCGTTTCCGACACAAAGCCTTCCAGGCGCCCTCTCCAATTCGGCCAGTCCACGCCCTCGGCCTTGGTGTTCTCGTACAGCAGTTTGGCGGCACGCGCCTGAGACTCCTCAGGTGGCAGATACAGCAGCGTCAGGTGGTAAGCGCTCTCGAAGTGGCTGTCAGCCTCCTCGAAAGCCGCCCGGCGCTCTTCATCGATCAACCAGGACAGCGGCTCCGGGAAAGAAGATTCGGGATAGTCCGCCGCTTCGCGTCGCTCGGCCTCCACGAACAAGGCCCAGCCCGACCCCAAGCGGCGAAGCGCATTGTTCAGCCGCGCAGAGGTCGCGACCAGCTCGCCCTGCGTCGCGCTGTCCAGGTCCGGCCCCCGGAAACGCGCCGTGCGCTGGAACGAGCCATCCTTGTTCAGCACGACACCCGGTGCGACCAGCCCGGCCCAGGGCAGCCAGTCGGCCAGCAAGGCCGGGCGCTTGCGGTATTCGGCGAGGTGCATCATGGTCGTGACCTCATGCGTCCAGCAGCACGCGGTGCTTGATGTGCCGTGCAAAGACCTGCATGAATTGGGGATCCAGGCGTGCGCCCCAGACCGCCAGTGAGTGGCCAATGACCCACAGCGCGATACCTGGCAGCCAGAGCTGCAAGCCCAGTCCCACCGCAGCAGCCAACGTACCGTTGGCAATCGCCACGGTGCGTGGCGCACCACCCAGCAGGATCGGCTCGGTCAGCGACCGGTGCAGCGGCACCTCAAAGCCCGGGGTGTTGGCCGTGATGGCACTCATGTCAGCACCGCTCCACCCGAGAAGCTGAAGAAAGTCAGGAAGAATGACGACGCGGCAAACGCAATCGACAGCCCGAACACGATCTGCACCAGCTTCCGAAATCCGCCGCTGCTATCGCCAAACGCCAGCGTCAGACCGGTGGTAATGATGATGATCACCGCCACAATGCGGGCCACCGGTCCCTGAACCGATTCGAGGATGGACTGTAGCGGTGCCTCCCACGGCATGTTCGAGCCGGCGGCATGGGCGGGCATGGCGATAGCCAGCAGCAGCGCCGTGATGGCAGCAGCCTGGAGGACTGGCTTTACGGAAATACGTGAAGTCGTCATGACGATTCTCCGGTGGTGGGTAAGTGGGGCGATGGGATGGAAGGGAACGAAGGCATCAGATCGGCGCTGAGCTGGTAGCCATGGCTGTCAAAGCCGACGACCCGCGCAATCTCCTGCACGCGCCGATGACGTCCGCGACCGGCGATGAAGACAATGACATTGACCGCCTCGGCAATCAGCGCGCGGGGAACGGTGACGGAGACCTCCTGGATCAGTTGCTCCAGCCGGACCAAGGCACCATGGGCTGAACCGGCGTGCACGGTGGCAATGCCGCCCGGATGCCCGGTACCCCATATCTTGATCAGGTCCAGCGCCTCTCCCCCGCGTACTTCGCCAACCACCACCCGATCAGGCCGCAATCGCAATGTGGCGCGCACGAGGTCGGCCATGGTGCTGACACCCGGTTCAGTGCGCATGCAGACATGGTCGTCGGAGCGGCATTGCAGTTCCACCGTGTCTTCGAGAATCATGACCCGATCGCCAGTATCGGCAATCTCGTCCAGCAGCGCGTTGGCCAGCGTGGTCTTACCGGTACTGGTGCCGCCACATACAACAATGTTGAGCCGCTCACGCACGGCAGCACGGAGAAATCCGGCCTGGGCCTCGGTCAGGATGCCGTCGACCACGTAATGGTTCAGCGTCATGATGCGCAACGCCCGCTTGCGGATCGCAAACGAGGGCGCGCGTACCACTGGGGGCAGAACCCCCAGGAAGCGCTCCCCGGTCTCGGGCAATTCAGCCGACAGAATGGGCGCCCCGGCATTCACCTCGGCCCGCACGTGCGCTGCCACCAGGCGGATGATCCGCTCGGCCACGGCTGGCGGCAGCGTCGTTCCAGTCGGGGCACGACCTGAGCCCAGCCGGTCCAGCCACAGCGAGCCGTCCGGGTTCAGCAGAACTTCCACGACTTCCGGGTCTTCCAGTGCCGCTGCAATCTCCGGCCCCATTGCGGTGCGCAGCATCCGTATGCGGCGCTCCAATGAGACGGCGGCGCTGCCACCGTCCACGCGGTCCACGCCGCCCCCATATCTTTGTCAGGCTTGTGGCTCATTGGATGTCTCCCCTTCCTTTTGTTCTGGTGTGGTCGCCTGCGAAGTCAGGTCATCCTGGGCAACTTCTTCGTGGACTTCCCGGACCAAGCTGCGTCCGCGCTGGATATGACGGGCGAGCTGTTCGATGAACTGGCCATAACGGGCGCGGCCCTGCGCACGGGCCGCATCCTGCTGGCCTTCGGGTACAGGCACCGAGACCATGAGGAAGTAGCGGATGTAAAGCGCCACCGTTTCGATCAGAATGCCTTGGTCACGCTCCAGCCGGTCGAACTGGCGCGAGAGGCGGTCCAGCCGTTTGCCCATGGCCGCCTCGCGCTGGTCGGCCGCATCGGGTGAAAGGAACGAAGCCAAAGCAGCGGCAATCACCGCCGACTTGGACACGCCCTTGTGCGCGGCGAGCTGGTCCAGCCGCTTCGCGTGATCGGGCTCAATGAAGATATTGAGACGGGTCCGAGTCATAGCGCAATCCCGTCATCCGGATCCAATGCTGCGAGCCGCGCATTGCGCTGCATTCTTGGGTCTGTATCCCCAATGTCCCGCCTATCCCGCTTCAGGCTGTGCGGTTGCGGCGGCAAGTCGTCCTCGTCATCGAGCACCAGCAGGTCGTCGATGTCCATCAAGGGCTGGGCATCAAACGCAACGTCCAATTCAGGCTTGAGCTGGTGACCGCCTTCGTCGGCAAAGCCGCCTGACTGGTTTGCAGTCAAGGCCTGAGACATGGCAGGGATCGCCAGTTCACTCCAGTCGTCCATTCGTGCAGTGGGTTTGTCCGCATAGCCCTCCAGTGCCAGCACCGGCGGCGCCAGCATCCGCAGCATAAAGTTCCGGTCCTGGTAGTAGCGCAGCTTTGCGGCTTTGATCGGTGGATGGCCGGAGATCATCACGACTTCTTCATCAGGCGGCAACTGCATCACTTCGCCGGGCGTGAGCAAGGGACGTGCGGTTTCCTGGCGCGACACCATCAGGTGCCCGAGCCACGGGGCCAGCCGGTGGCCTGCGTAGTTGCGCTGCGCCCGCAGTTCGGTGGCAGTGCCCAGGGCTTCAGAGATCCGCTTGGCCGTGCGTTCGTCATTGGTCGCGAACGCAATGCGCACGTGGCAGTTGTCGAGGATCGAATGGTTCTGGCCATAGGCCTTGTCGATCTGGTTCAGGGACTGCGCGATCAGGAAGGCACGCAAGCCGTAACCCGCCATGAAGGCCAGCGCTGACTCGAAAAAGTCCAGGCGACCCAGCGCCGGGAACTCATCAAGCATCAAGAGCAGCTTGTGTTTCCTGGCAATGCCGTCGCTGCCGTCCAGTGATTCAGTCAGCCGTCGACCGATCTGGTTCAGGATCAGCCGGATCAGCGGCTTGGTGCGACTGATGTCCGACGGCGGCACGACCAGGTACAGCGATACCGGGTGTTTCGCAGAGATCAGGTCCGCGATGCGCCAGTCGCAGCGCGAGGTGACTTCGGCCACCGTGGGATCTCGATAGAGGCCGAGGAAACTCATCGCGGTGGAGAGAACGCCGGAGCGCTCGTTATCGCTCTTGTTGAGCACTTCGCGGGCGGCCGAAGCGACCACCGGATGGGTGACGGCGCCCAGGTGCCGCGTCGTCATCATCCGATGCAGCGTGATCTCGAACGGGTGGGCTGGATCGGACAGAAAGTTGGCGACGCCACGCAAGGTTTTATCGTCACTGGCGTAGAGCACGTGCAGGATCGCACCGACCAGCAATGCATGCGAAGTCTTCTCCCAGTGGTTGCGCCTCTCAAGCGCGCCTTCGGGATCGACCAGGATGTCGGCGATGTTCTGCACATCACGCACCTCGTGCATGCCGCGACGTACTTCGAGCAGCGGGTTGTAGGCCGCTGAGCGTGCATCTGTGGGATTGAACAGCAGGCAGTGCGAGAAACGTGATCGCCAGCCTGCCGTCAAAGTCCAGTTCTCGCCCTTGATGTCGTGGATCACGGCCGAGCCGGGCCACGAAAGCAGCGTCGGCACCACCAAGCCGACACCCTTGCCAGAACGGGTCGGTGCGAAGGCCATCACATGCTCGGGACCCTCGTGGCGAAGGTAGTCACCTTCCTTGGTCCGCAGCCTCCCAAGGAACACGCCCGCCGGTTGGGTCAGGCCCGCCGCCCGAACATCTTCAGGCTCGGCCCACCGTGCTGAGCCATAGGTTGTGACGCGCTTTGCTAGACGTGATCGCCAGACGGCCATCGCGATGGCGGCACCGGTTGCGAGCAGTCCGCTGGATGCCGCGATGATGCCACCGCGCAGGAAAACGTCAGGTGCATAGGCGTCGAAGAAGTACCACCACTCGAACAGCCGCCACGGGTGATAGATCCGGACGCTGAACAGGTCGACCCAGGGCAGCCCAAGCCGGGCCGGATAACCCAGCGCCGCCGCCGTCCATTGCGTAGCTGTCCAGATGCCGCCGAGCGTGACACCGAGCACTACCGCAATCTGTCCGAACCTGATCCCTGTAGGCATGCTTTCCATTTGTACGTTGATTCCACGTCCGCGCATGCCACAGCGACAGCGACAGCGTCTACGTGAGTCTGGCTTCAGAGAGCCGCGCCGCACACCCATGCGGGGGTAGCGCAGCGCAGTTCATCGACGAGAATCCAACGACGCCGTTGGCTTTGACCGCAGACACCCTCCAATATTGACTGGCATTGACCAGAGCGCGCAATCGCGCGTGCCTTGCCTTTTACACCCCAAGTCTTGCCTTGCACCGTATCTGCATGAAACCTCGACTCGTCTCAGAAATCGATGTCCGCTTGCTTTGCAGCACAGCCAAAATTGATCGGGTGCCGATCTCCAAGTGACCAGGCCAAATCTCCGAATGGCCATAGCCAGCAACCTGTCTACCAGGAGATTAAGTGGTCACCAAAAAGTTGGTAAATGCAATGCTGAACGGTCAATTCGCCATTGACGCAGACACTCAAGGCGGCGAAAGATCAAAGACATGGGTGGCTCTAAGAATCCGGCATCGGCACGGATTCATCTTCCATCATTAGGGTTACCCCTTATATAAATTGCTTAGGTATCTAATAATAATTGATTTTTTTACATCCATTTCTGAGGAGTGCTTTTATGATGACGAGTGAAGAGAACAATCTGTTGTGCCGAGTCGTCGGCAATGCCCCCATGGGGCAGTTGATGCGACGTCATTGGACGCCCGTGTGCCTGATCGAGGAAGTCGCTGAGGCCGATGGAACTCCGGTGAAGGCGCGCGTGCTCGGTGAAGAGCTGGTCGTGTTCCGCGACACGGAAGGCCGTGTAGGCGTACTTGACGAGAAATGCCCGCACCGCGGCCCTTCACTGGTTTACGGCCGTAACGAAGAAGGTGGCCTGCGCTGCCTGTATCACGGCTGGAAGATGGACGTTGCCGGCAATGTGCTGGAGATGGTGTCCGAGCCAGCAGCCAGTGGCTTTGCCGAGAAGGTCAAGCACAAGGCCTACCCGGTGAAGGAATGGGGCGGTTTTGTGTGGGCCTGGTTTGGCCCGGCTGATGCGGTGCCAGAGTTTGTGCCGCCGCCTTGGGCCCCCACCGCAAACACCCGCGTGTCCATCGCCAAGGTGCACCTGCCCTGCAACTATGCACAAATTCTGGAAGGTGCCATCGACTCGGCCCATAGCTCTAGCCTGCACTCGTCGGATATGGTGCCTGCCCGTGTCAGCGGTGCCGAGGCCACCGGACAAATCTGGCTGCGTCCATCGACCGACAAGGCACCGCGTATGCAAGTGCAGCGCGATGGCTACGGCTTTCGATATGCGGCGATTCGCCGCCCTATCAACAATGCAGCAACACACGATTACATCCGATCCACGGTGTTTGTCGCACCCTACACGGTGTTGATTCCACCCAACAATCTTTACAACGTTGCCAATGTGAACGTCCCCATGGATGACACCAACACGGCGTTTTATTTCATCGGCTGGGGCCACCCATCGCAGACACCCGAGACTGAAACCTGGCGCAAATTTCTCCATCAGACCATGGGAGTCGATCTGGACGAGCACTACCGCCCTCTGCGAAACGAAGAAAACAACTTTTGGCAAAACCGTCAGGCCATGAAGGCTGGCAATTTCACAGGGATCACCGGATTTCCAAACCAGGATGTGGCGATGTGGCTGACCATGGGCCCGATTGCCGACCGCACCAAAGACCGACTCGGCGCCAGCGACATGGCTGTTGTCGAGTTCCGCAAGCAGATGGTGGAAGCCGTGCGCGATTTCCAGGCAGGCAAGTCGGCCATCGGCACCGGAGATCAGGCGATTCCGAAGAACGTCTGTTCGTTCCAGGGCGTGGTACCAAAGACCACCGATTGGCGCGAATACGAAACCACCTATGTGTGGGCAGATGGCATGGATCGCAGCGAGTTCGAATCTTCCTACAACGTCAAAGCCTGAGGCATCAGGAAACGCATGTCCAAGCTCCAACTCTCCGTCGCCATGGGCGACTACGACCGTACTCGTGCACTGCTAGACGGGCGCGTATTGATTGACGGTGTCGATCCGGTCTACATGACCCTCAACCCGGAGGAAATGTTTTTCCGGGCGATGCGTAGCCAAGATTTCGACATCAGTGAACTGTCGTTTTCGAGCTATGCCGTTAAGACCGCCAAGGGCGATTGCCCCTACGTGGCTGTTCCGGTATTCCTGTCGCGTGCATTTCGCCACACGTCCATCTACGTGCGCAAAGACCGCATCAAGAAGCCGGAAGACCTCAAGGGCAAGCGCATCGGCCTGCCCGAGTACCAGTTGAGTGCCAACGTGTGGGCTCGCGCCATCCTGCAGGACGACTATGGCGTGGCGCCGGAGGACGTGACCTGGGTGCGCGGCGGCATCGAGACACCAGGTCGCCCCGAGAAGATTGCGCTGCAGTTGCCCCCGGACGTGAAGCTGGAAAGCGCACCCGAGGGGGTGACTATTTCCGATTTGCTCGACCGGGGCGATATCGACGGCTTCATGGCGCCCCGCCCGCCCAGCACCCACGTGCTGACCAACCCGAATGTGGGGTGGCTGTTCGACGACCCGACCGCGGTGGCCAAGGACTACTACCGCCGCACCAGCGTGTTTCCCATCATGCACGTGCTGGGGGTGCGCAAAACGCTGGCAGAACGGCACCCCTGGTTGCCGGGCGCGGTGTTCAAGGCCTTCAGCCAGTCCAAGGCGGCTGCGCTCGAAGCCTTGTCTGATACCTCGGCCACCAAAGTCACGCTGCCGTTTGTGGAAGAGCAACTGAAAGCTGCGCGAGAGACCATGGGCCATGATTACTGGTCTTACGGTGTCGAAAAAAACCGCGCCACGCTGGAGGCTTTCTTGCATCATCACCATGCACAGGGCTTGTCATCGCGCCGGTTGTCAGTCGACGAGATATTCCATCCGGCGACGTACGAAACTTACGCGATCTGACTGAGTTCATGTTTCACGCTGCCACCTCCTGCAAGGTGGCAGCGCCTGCATTCTTCGGGTCACTGGCTTGGACTGTCAGTTCGAGCAGGCGGGCTTCTTACCTCGTCAATACTGCGGCCTATCGCACCCTCTGAAGCAACCGCTGGCTCAGCTGCGACCGTCTCATCGGCCGCCAGGTTCTCTATCATGGTCAGCAAGCACTTGCGTACCGTGGCGACGGTTTTCTCGTGGAGACCGCTCACACTGATGTGGTTGACCTCTTCGGCCAGAGGTACCAGCACGCCCTCAAGTGCGCGGCCCGAGGGCGTGAGGAATACGTGCATGTTCTTGCGGTTGCCGGGCAACTGCCGACGTTCAATGAATCCCATTTTTTCCATCGTCTTCATGGCGCTGAAGGTGGTGGGCTCCATCACGCCGGCCAGTTCGCTGAGTTCGCGCTGGGTTAGCCCGTCCTTGATCCACAGGATGCGCAAAAAGGTCCAGTGACCGAATGACACCCCGTGTGCGCCCAGTCGCAGTTGCAGGGCGCGCATCTGTGCGCGCGCCACATCGCGAATGAGGTGGGCGAGACGATCGTCCGGGACGGCTTCACGCCAATGGCGCAGCAGGTAGTGGTAGGTTTTTTCGGTAGGTGACATCGGGGCCTGGCGCTCAGTGGCGGGGCAGTGCCACTTGGTGCTTGAGCATGATATCCTGCCCCGCACGTTGCGACTCAAGCAAGGCTAGGCACACCTCCACTGTCGCTTGCGACCAGCGCCCGCCATGCAGCGGCACACGGCTTTCACGCGCCACCGTCCACAACTCGTCGATCACCTCGGCGCGTGGCACGGCAGGCACCACGGCAGGCACAAAGCGCGAACCGTTTTCATCGAACACCTGCACGCCACGCGGCGTCAAACGCAGGTCGCCGTGCTCGCAGCTCACCAGCACCGGGCCGAAATGCTGACAGGCATCGGGCGCTTCGGTTGCAGCGAGCGTGAACAGGCTGCCGCCGAAGTTGCGTTCGGTCTTGGCAGCGGCCTCCTGGGCCTCATCGGTCACAGTCTTCATGCGTACGCGCGTCTGGTAGTGTGCGTCGCGGCTCTTGGGTCGACCCATTTCGCCCACACCGTCCATCAATAGGTCGGTGTCGTAGAAGCCGTAGCCGTTGTAGGTGGCGCTGGCGAATGCGCCGTTGGCAAACGTGAGCAGCGCGCTGTAGGCGCCCTCGGTGGGCCGGGTCGGGTCCCAGCGACCGGTGAGTGCGCGCACGCTGGACACCTCGCCGCCGGCCAGCAGGCGCACGATGTCCACTTGGTGCGCGGCCTGGCTGAAGACCACGCCGCCCCCTTGCGCAGTATCCAACTCCTCAGGTCGGCGCGGGCGGTAGAGGAAGTCAGTGTATTGCATGGCGTGCACCATGCAGACCCGGCCGAACGCGCCGCTGTCTATCAGCTGGCGCGCCAGCAGCACGGGTGCATTGAAGCTGTGGCTGTGACCCACGATCAGTTGCGTACCGGCGACTTCGCAGACATCGATCATTTTGGCGCAGTCGGCCAAGCTCAATGCCATGGGTTTTTCCACCAGAACGTGTTTGCCGTGTCGTGCAGCCAGTTGCACCTGCTCGGCATGCATCTGGTGCGGCGTGGCCACATAAACCCACTCCACATCGGGGTCGGCGCACACGGCTTCGGCCGATTCGTGGACTCGCCCGCCAAAAGTTTGCGCGAATGCGGTGCGCGCGTCCGGGCGTGGATCGAATGCGGCCACCAATTTTACGCGCGAATCGGCCATGAATGTGGGCAGCATCAGCGTGAAGGCGCGGCCCAGGCCCAGCACGCCCAGGCGAACGGGATTGGCGCTGGGGCTCATAGATCGAGCACCAGACAGGACGACTTGGCGCGCGAGACACAGACCATGATGTGGTCCGTCTTTTCCTCATCCAGAAGCACCAGGTCGCGGTGATCGGCCTCTCCCTCGATCAAGCGTGTCTTGCACGAACCGCAGGTACCGCTCTCGCACGAGCTGGGAACGTTCACGCCGTGTTCCCGCACGATATCAAGAATGGACTTGCCGACCGGCACGGTGAGGGTCAGGCCGCTGTGCGCCAGGCGCACATCAAACGGCTGGTCGTCGGCGTGGGGCGCGGTGTCGCCGCCGAAGCTCTCGAAGTGAACAGCGCTGCTGGGCCAGTGGCCGGTCATGTCGCGCACTGCATCCATCAGCGGTTTGGGGCCGCAGCAGTAAACATGCTGGCCGGTGGCGCTGCCGGGTTTTTCGAGGACAGGCCACAGATCAAAGCCACGCGCCGGGTCACCTTGGTCATGGTGTAGCACCACGTGCGACGCAAATTCGGGAGCGCGCAGTTCGTCCAGGAAGGCCGTGCCTTCGGCATCACGGGTCAGGTAATAGAGTTTGAAGCGGCGTGTGCCCTCGGTCAGGAGCGAACGCGCCATGGCTATCATGGGCGTGATGCCGATACCACCCGCAATCAGCACGAAGCTGCTGGCCTTGGTGTCGAGCTCGAACAGGTTCTCGGGCGCGCCCACTTCCAGTGTTGCGCCCGCCTTCACGCCCTCGACCAGGCTCAGCGAGCCGCCACGGCCGTTGCCCTCGCGCTTGACCGCAATCACGTAGCGGTCGCGCTCGGCCGGGTCGTTGCTCAGGGAATACTGGCGAGTGGCGCCGCTGGGGGTCCTGAGCTTGATGTGGGCGCCCGCAGTGAAGGCCGGCAGTTTCTCGCCGGCTGGGTGACGAAACTCGAACAACTGAATGCCGCGCGCGGCGGGTTCAGCACGGACGACCTGCAAGCGCAGCATGGCGGTATCGGTGGACATGGGGATGTCTCCAGGTGGATGTGAAAAGTAATTATCAGGGCCAAGAGTTTTCAACCTTGACAAGCATTAAGCGGTCTGAGACAATTATTATCTTAGATGGCTAAGAAAAAATCAAGTCATCATGTTGTGCAGTAAGTCGCAGTCCGTGCTTTCTGTAGCATGTGGCGGGCAACCCGCACCATGGGCTTTTCCTCGACCGACCGGGTTCGATCCTTTGTGAATGGAGACAATACATGCAACGCAGAACCCTAGCCGCCATGGCCCTCGTAATCGGATTGGCGCCTTTGGCTGCAATGGCCCAGGGCGCCTACCCCAAAAAGGCTGTCAAGTTCATCGCGCCCTACGCTGTTGGCGACCTTCCCGATACGGTGGCCCCCGTGGTGGCACAATGCCTGACGGATCGGCGGGGACAGGCCGCGGTAGTGAACAACAAGTCCGGTGGCAACGGCGTGGTTGCCTGCCAGGCACTGCTGAAGAGCAATCCATCCGATGGGCATGCATTCATCGTCTCGGACGGCTCCATGCTGTCCACACACCGCAGATCAACAAGGCCGTCAAAGGATTGTTAACAATAACAAATAATTTGTTCAATTTACAAAGGTATTTCGCTGTGAAATTTTCTCTGAATTGCTCAAGTTATTTCAAAGCGAGCGCCAACTACCGATCGAGCAAAGACATCCTCCCCGTGTCGCTGATCGCGCGCGCGCAGCGCTTCATCGTGGTCCACCCCAAGACCGGCGTGAACACCCTGCAGGCGTTCGTGTCGCTTCTCAAGAAGAAACCGGGTGAGTTCACTTACGGCTCGTCGGGCATTGGCAGCACCCACCACCTAACCATGGCAGCCTTGAAGTCGGCGTTGAGCCTGGATGTGCGCCACATGCCTTTCCGCAGTTCCGGTCAGTCCACCCCCGCGTTGGTGGGTGGTCAGGTCGAGTTCTCGGTCGCGGCGCTGCCATCCATTTCAGGTTTCGTGAAGAGCGGTCAGTTCAAGGTGCTGGTCAGCAACGCACCCACCCGCTTCACCCAGGCGCCCGACATTCCGGCCATCGCCGAAGTGGTCAAGATGCCCGAAGTCATCAAGACATTCCACACTACCGTGATCGATCCGGTGGGCGCGGGCCCCGGCCGAATACGGCAAGGTGATCGCGCGCGCGCTGATGTCCAAGGCCGGCAAGGCCGCCGATCTGAAAATCGATTGGTTGCTCACGCTTGGCCCTCTGTTACGGGCCTTTCTGACGTTGCTGGCACTGCTCTTGGTGTGTAAATAGAAAAGAAATAGGCATATGGAAACGAAAACTTACTTGGATTCTTCAACGGTCGCACCGCTGCAGTGGAGCGATGCCCTGCTGCTCGGCTATGGCCCAATGGACGCGGTGCACCGCGAATTCGTCGACACCGTGCAGGCGTTGCAGACCGCGCAGGACGCGGATCTACCACGCTGCCTAGAGGCGCTCGTCGCGCACGCCCGTTCGCACTTCGAGACCGAGGACCTCTGGATGGTCGAGACCGACTTCCCGGCGCGCGCATGCCACATCGAAGAGCACGCCGCCGTGATGGCCTCTGTGGAGCAGGTGCGGCAACTGCTGGCCCAGGGCAACATTGCCGAATGCCGGCGCTTGGCCGACGAGTTGGCGCGCTGGTTCCCCGGCCACGCCGATTACCTCGATTCGGCGCTGGCGCACTGGATTTGCAAGCAGCGCCTGGGTGGCAAACCGGTGGTGTTGCGTCGCGACTTGGGCCTCATGACTGCATCTCATCTGAAAACGGAATAACTTCTGAAGTCGAATCGAAAATGAACTCAGAGAAATTTCACGTTCAAGTTGAAGAAGACGTTCGCCGCGCGCTGCAAGAAGACGTAGGCAGCGGAGACCTCACCGCTGCGCTGGTGCCGCCGGAGCAGATGGCGCAGGCGACCATTTTGTGCCGTGAGTCTGCGGTCATCTGTGGTCAGCCTTGGGTGACGGAGGTGCTCAAGCAAGTCGCACCCACATCGCTTGCCACGTGGATGATCGAGGACCGTCAGTGGTGTGGGTCGAATCAAAAAGTTGTGGAAATCGTCGGCCCCGCACGTGATTTGTTGACCGCCGAGCGCACCTGTCTGAACTTCATGCAGACCCTCAGCGCGGTGGCCACGAAGACGGCTAAGTACGTTAAGGCAGTGGAAGGCACGCAAGCCGCCATCCTGGACACGCGTAAGACCATTCCCGGACTGCGGGTGGCCGAAAAGTACGCAGTGCGTTGCGGTGGCGGCAAGAACCACCGCATGGGCCTCTACGACGCCATCCTGATCAAGGAAAACCACATTGCTGCCGCCGGTGGCTTGACGGCTGCTTTCAAGGCCGCACAACGGATGTCGGCTCAGTCGAAATTCATACAGGTCGAAGTCGAAACGCTCAGCCAATTGGAGGAAGCTCTTGAAGCTGGTGTCGCCATGGTGTTACTGGACAATATGCCGCTGGATCAAATCCGAAGAGCGGTTGACCTTGCGCGAGGGCTTTGTAGTCTGGAGATTTCAGGCGGAGTGACCTTTGAAAATCTCAGAACTTATGCGGAGACAGGGGTTGATCGCATATCTGTTGGTGCGTTGATTAAAGACATCACTGCGGTTGATTTTTCGATGCGTTTCATGGATAAACCTGTCGAGCGGTGAGTTCCAGCAACTCGTTGAAATTGCGTGGACTCTGTCAGATCGATGCGGTAGAAGCGATGGATGTCCAACAGGCACGGGGACTCGTGGGCGGTGAAGGATGAATTTTGGAAGCGGGTCACGACCGGCCAAGCCCCCCACCCATGGTCTTCGAGGCCATCGTGTACGTGCTGCAAGCTCGCAAGTACCTTGGCGGCTTTGCGCTAGGAGATATTCAATGAATATTCGGTGCTTGGTTTGGCGGTCACGGATTTAGGATTGAGTTCTTACTCGGGATGAGTTACTCGCGTTCGATACCTTCGTCAGCCACCAGGCGCCTCCAGATATCAAGTTGCGAGCTCACGAAACTTTTCATTTCGTCAGGGTCAGGATACGAATCTTGCACAGACACTCCCTGTTGTTCCAGTTGCTTAACAACCTCTGGACGTCGCAGGATCACACTCATCTCTCTTGAAAGGCGGTCTATTACGTCGCGCGGAGTTCCCGTCGGTGCAAAGACTCCGCCCCACGGAATTACCGTGATCCCGCTAAAGCCAGCCTCGGCAAACGTAGGCACCTCAGGAGCCAATGCGTTGCGCTTGTCGCCTATGACCGCCAGCACCTTTAATTTGCCTTCCTTCGCCATGGTCAGGAGGCTGATGGTCGAGGCCAGCATGATCTGGACGCGACCAGAAAGCAGATCCGGCACTGCAGGCGCTTCCCCTTTGTACGGGATCTTGGTCACCTGCATAGCAGCAAGGCGCCTCATTTGTACAAATGCTAACTCCCCAGTTAAGTTGCCAGTGGCGTAATTCAGCTTGCCTGGGTTGGCCTTCGCAAAACCAATTAATTCTTTGAGATTATTCGCTGGTACGCTGGGGTGCATGAAAAGAAAGAACGCTGATTGACGACTCCAAAAGCCTACCGGTGTTAGCGCTGACAGCGGGTCATAAGGGGGCTTGAGCCGCAAAGTGGGTACCGCAAGAATGGCGGTGTTTGTCGCAAATAGCAGCGTGTGCCCGTCGGGTCGCGACTTGATCACCTCGTTCGTCGCGATTGCGCCATCAGCTCCAGGCTTGTTGTCGATGATGACTGGCTGACCGAGTTGCTGAGCCAGGCCCTGACCAACAATTCGGGCCGCCGCATCCACAGAACCACCGGCCGAAAACGGCACGATCAGCTTGACGGGCTTGTTGGGGTAGCCGTTCGCCTGGGCCCAGGCGGTAGGCGCGAGCAGCATGCCGCCGATGGCGGCAGCAATGGCCAGGCGCGTGCGCGCGGCTTTGAAATTGAGGGATGTCTTCATGGCTTGTCTCCGATTGTTGTAGGTTAGTGAAAGCGAGGTATCAGGTTAACAAGAATGCGCTTCCCGAGGCCAGTGCGGCGGCCGTTCGCAGGCCGGCCATCAAGCCGCATACGCTGCTGGACCTGGCTCGATTCCGGCGTTCATCCACATCAGCGACGGCAAGGTGGGCTGGTTCTGTGTCTTAGTCACAGGTCCTGCCTCTTTCGGCGGCGGCTCTCAGTCGCCCTTGATGTTGAGGTCGCGGATGAGCTTGCTGTAGCGTGCCTGATCCTTGACGATGAGTTTGCGGAACTCGGCTGCTGTGCCAGGGTAGGGCTCGGCACCGACGCCCGGCAACTTCTGCTGGAACTGCGGGTCGCGCACGATCTTCAGCACGTCAGCCTCGATCTTGTCAACGATGGCCTGCGGCGTGCCCTTGGGGGTGACCACGCCGGCCCAGGCGCCGACCTCGAAGCCGGGGAAGCCGGCTTCGGCGAAAGTCGGCACCTCAGGCGCCATCGGCGAGCGCCTGGCGCCACCCGTGGCCAGGATGCGTATTTTGCCCGCCTTGGCGAACGGCACAGCCGTCGAGATCGCCGAGAACATGGTCGTCACCTGGCCGCCCACCACATCAACCAACGCTGGTGAGCCGCCCTTGTAAGGGATGTGTGTGAGGTCCACTCCGGCCAGCATGCGCAGCGCTTCCATCGACAGGTGATGCGGGCCGCCAGAACCGCCCGAGGCGTACTCCATCGGCCGCTTTTCCATCTCGCGTGTCTTGGCCAGTGCCACGAACTCGCCCACGGTCTTGACGTCGGCCTTCTGCGGGTTGACCACCAGGGCCAGCGGCGTGTAGGCCACCAGCGCGGCGTTCATGAAGTCGTTGATGGGGTGGTAGGGCAGGGTCTTGTAGAGGTAGGGGTTAATGACGAACGGGCCGTCAGTGGCCAGGTACAGCGTGTAGCCGTCGGGCACGGCCTTGGCTGCCAGTTCGCTGGCCAGGATGCCGGCGCCACCGGGTCGGTTGTCGATGATCACTGGTTGGCCCCAGGCCTGGTTGAGTGCCTGTGCCAGTGAACGGCCCACCAGGTCGGCAAAGCCACCGGGCGGAAACGGCACGATCAGCTTGACGGGCTTGTTGGGGTAGCCGTTCGCCTGGGCCCAGGCGGTAGGTGCCACCAGCAGGGTGCCGAGGGCCGCAGCGATGGCCAGGCGCATGCGGGCGATCTTGAAAGTGGGAGATAATTTCATTGCTAGGAGTCTGGGCAGCAGAACATTTTGAGCCAACTCCAAT
>NZ_JAGKSE010000069.1:0-540 GCF_017939685.1 Acidovorax sp. JG5 | reverse complement strand
TTACAGGTTGGCAGGTGTTGCACTTCACTTTTGAATCCGCCATCAGTAAGCGGTCAGCCATGGTATCTTGAAACAATGTCGTACTCGTAGGAGCCTCGTGTCCACCTCAACTCTAGGTGGACACGTGAACACTACTCCTGAACAAAGCGGCGAAGGTCGTCGGCGCCGACGTTTGCACAGTGACGAATTCAAAGCGAACGCAGTGGCGTCATGCATGCAGCCAGGCATCTCGATGGCTGCGGTGGCGATGGCCAATGGGATCAACGCGAACCTTCTGCGCCGCTGGGTGCAAGCTGCGGAGATGCGCCCCGGTAGCGTCGTTCCAGATGCGCCGCCGGCGCCCAAGCGCCAGGGGGCAAAAACACCTGCAGCCTTCGTGCCGATGCAGCTACCAGCAGGATCCAACATTTATGTTGTGTCAACCACCGCCGAATTGAGCAACCTTGTAGAGGGCGGTGTAGAAGACCACATATCTCGGGGCGCAACATAACCGGCGAAGTGAATCGCCCCGGTTTTTGAGGAGGCTCTTTTCTCTGAGAG
>NZ_JAGKSE010000068.1:0-542 GCF_017939685.1 Acidovorax sp. JG5 | reverse complement strand
GTCGAACTGACGGCCGACAGCGTCAGCGTCACCCGCGAAGTCGACGGCGGCCTGGAAACCCTGGCCTTGAGCCTGCCCGCCGTCATCACCACCGACCTGCGCCTGAACGAGCCCCGCTACGTCACCTTGCCCAACATCATGAAGGCCAAGAAAAAGCAGCTCGACACCTTCAAGCCCGAAGACCTCGGCGTGGACGTGGCACCGCGCCTCAAAACCCTCAAAGTGACCGAACCCGCCAAACGCGGCGCCGGCATCAAGGTGGCCGACGTGGCCGCCCTGGTCGAAAAACTCAAGAACGAAGCGAAGGTGATCTAAATGTCGGTACTCGTTATTGCTGAACACGACAACGCCTCCATCAAAGGCGCCACCCTGAACACCGTCACGGCCGCCGTCGCCTGCGGCGGCGACGTCCACGTTCTCGTCGCCGGCCACAACGCCAGCGCCGCAGCCCAGGCTGCAGCCCAAATCACCGGCGTCGCCAAAGTCATCCACGCCGACGCCCCCGGCCTGGAACACGGCCTGGCCGAGAACGTCGCCGCCCA
>NZ_JAGKSE010000067.1:0-546 GCF_017939685.1 Acidovorax sp. JG5 | reverse complement strand
GATCAAAATACGAACGAAAACATGAGAACTTACGTCGCCTGTGTACTAGTTGTGGCCTTTTTACAGGTCGCAGCATCTCAGACTGTTGATATCAATGCAGCATTATCAGCACTGATAGGAGAGCGTCAAAGATCATTAGGAATCAATGTTGGCCTCAGCAATATGCAGTTTGGCAAGAGTAATGGAGCTGTGGAAGCCAATATCGCCATCGGGACCTCGAACATCACCGACCTCCTTGTGCAATTGAGCAACGTGGTAGATGCAGCAGTAGCCGAAGCCAAGGCAGCAGGAAAAAATATCGATTCGTGTGTCTCAGCTGTAGGTGCTAGTGTGTCTGCATTGAACCAATCAGAAATTCAATCATGTAGAGTACTTCCACAATTAGGACAAGCTAGAGTCAAACTGAACCAACTCGCCTTGGTTCAAGGAAACCTAGCAAATGTTCTCCCCAAATGCGTAGTATTGAACCCATTGAATCTTCTCCAAGTCCGCGTCTGCGTTAATGGAGAACTAGTCAATATCGACCAGACAATCACTCAAGCTCTT
>NZ_JAGKSE010000066.1:0-577 GCF_017939685.1 Acidovorax sp. JG5 | reverse complement strand
GTGTTCGACCGGCTCTGCGCTTTGGGCTTCAGCATTGCGCTGGACGATTTTGGCACCGGCTACTCATCGCTGTCTTATCTGCGCCAGCTGCCGGTGTCGCGCCTGAAGATCGACCGCGAGTTCATCCGCCAGGTCACGCACAACGACCATGATGCCGTGCTGGTGCGCGCCGTGATCGCGATGGCCCACACTTTGGGCCTGCCGGTGGTGGCGGAGGGCGTGGAAGACGCCGCGCAACTGGCGTTCCTGCGCAACAATGGGTGCGAAAGCTACCAGGGATGGTTGTTTGCCAAGGCCGTGCCTGCAGCGGATATTTCTCGCATGCTCGGCGGTTCCACCCGCCCGTCAGCATTGGAGCAACGCTATTTTGCTTAGCGGCTTGCACTTTCAAAATCAACGACAGCGCTTTTTGCATCAGCACATAATGCTCATTTTTTAATAGCATTCAATACACACACTGGCAGCAGCCATCGCCAGGCCCATGTGCAGCAGGTCGGTTGGAGCCTGACCTCAGAGTTTGGGAATGCGAATCCGGCTCTTTGCCCATGGCTTTGCCCGCGCTCGCTGCGGCGACTGT
>NZ_JAGKSE010000065.1:0-680 GCF_017939685.1 Acidovorax sp. JG5 | reverse complement strand
AAGCCGGCGCGCAATCGGTGGATCTGCGCATGGCAGCGCAGGGCCTTCCTTGGCACACTGGCTGCCATGGTGGTGCAGCAACAATCCCTGAACAATCTCAGCGCAGAGCAACTGCGCGAGATGGTTGCCAGCCTCATGGGCCACGTGAGCGACAAGGACGCGCAAATCGCCCGCCACCAAACCGAACTCAAGCACAGCCAGGCGCTCAACGCCAAGCTCACCCACGAGAACGCGCTCTTGAAGCGCATGAAGTTCGCGGCCCAGTCCGAGCGCTTCAACGCCGAGCAGCGCAGCCTGCTTGAAGACGAGATCGAGGCCGACCTGGCAGCGGTCGCCGTCGAGATCGAGCAACTGCAGCCGCCTGCGCCAGCGCCCCAAGCCAAACAACAACCCAAGCGCCAGCCGCTGCCGGCCAACCTGCCGCGGCGCGAGATCCGCCACGAGCCTGAGTTGACTACCTGCGCCTGTGGTTGTGCGATGAAGCGCATCGGTGAAGACGTGGCCGAAAAGCTGGACTATGTGCCCGGCGTGTTCACGGTGGAGCGCCACATCCGTGGCAAGTGGGCCTGCGCCAAGTGCGAGACCATCACCCAGGTGCCGGTCGAGGCGCATGTGATCGACAAGGGCATCCCGACTGCGGGCCTGCTGGCCCAGGTGCTGGTGGCCAAGTACGCCGACCA
>NZ_JAGKSE010000064.1:0-698 GCF_017939685.1 Acidovorax sp. JG5 | reverse complement strand
CGCCGAAGGCGGGTCGGCTTGACTGCACAGTTAGACCCAGACGCCAAAACGAGAACCCCCCACTTGGCGACGGGCGCAAACCGTGAAAAAGCACTGCGCCACTGAAGCGGCGCAGTACTTGCAAAAAGATAGCTGGTAGCGAAAGCCCAGCAAGCGCTGCAGGCCCAAAAGGCTTGAACTGGCGCAACGCCCCAAGGCGAAGCCCGGCGAGAAACCCAAAACCCAACGAATAAACGCTTGATAAATGAAATGCAGGTGAATAAAGCATGGGATTCGATATTGCGGGTTTTACGCGGGACTAACGCCGAAAGTAAGCCGCCCGCCGAAGGCGGGTCGGCTTGACTGCACAGTTAGACCCGAAGGCCAAAAGGGAGCGCCCAGCCTTGAAGACGGGCGCGGCCCATGAAAAAGCGCTGGGCCACGGAAGCGGCGCAGCGCTGCAAGCATGATAGCTGGTGGCGCTTGACTGGCAAGCGCTGGAGGCCCAAAAGGCAGATAAGACTTTGGAACAGGGCGGAGCGCTGGAACGGGTGGCTGCGCGCATGAAGCGTGTGATGGGACTAACAGCCCAGATAAGCCGCCCGCCGTAGGCGGGTCGGCTTGAGCGCAGAGTTAGACCCGAAGGCCAAAAGGGAACGCCCTGCCTTGAAGAAGGGCGCAGCCCACGAAAAAGCGCTGGGCCACGGAAGCGGCGCAGC
>NZ_JAGKSE010000063.1:0-713 GCF_017939685.1 Acidovorax sp. JG5 | reverse complement strand
GTACTTTGCTGTCGCTGATCGTGGTGCGCACGACCTTGCCGCGCATTACGCCGCGCAGCCCCATGCGCCGCATCAGCCGCTCGACCGTGCATCGAGCCACGACCGTTCCCTCGCGCGCAAGTTGGCGCCATACCCTGTCGGCACCGTAGACCTGCATATTGGACTGCCAGACGCGTTGTATCTGCGGTACCAGCGCCTCGTCGCGACGGACCCGAGCACAGCGCCTGTCGGGCTCGCGCAGCAGCGCCGCGTGTCTTCGATACCCCGACGGGGCGATCTGCAAGACGCTGCAGATCGGCTCGACCCCGAAGGTGCCGCGATGCTTGTCTATGAAATCCCTCAGGACTTCAGCCGGCGGTCGAGCTCCGCCTGGGCGAAAAACGCGCTGGCCAGCTTCAGTATTTCGTTGGCCCGGCGCAGTTCCTTGACCTCGCGCTCCAGATCCTTGACCCGCTGCGCCTCGCTTGTAGTGACGCCTTCGCGCACGCCAGCATCGACTTCTACTCGCTTGACCCATTCATGCAGCGTCTGCGGCACGCAGCCAATCTTGGGGGCGATAGATTCAATGGCTGCCCATAGCGATGGGTAATCCCCCCGGTGCTCCTGCACCATCCTCACCGCCCGCTCGCGGACCTCGGGCGAGAACTTGTTCGACTTCTTCATGGCTCAATCCTCTCAGAGAAAAGAGCCTCCTCAAAAACCGGGGCGATTCA
>NZ_JAGKSE010000062.1:0-805 GCF_017939685.1 Acidovorax sp. JG5 | reverse complement strand
TCACGGCGTTATCCCAGCAGTTGCCTTTTCGGCTCATGCTGCCAATGAGCCCATGGCGCGCCAGCAGTGCACTGTGCTCGGCACTGGCGTACTGGCTGCCGCGATCCGAGTGCACCACCAGGCCCGCCAGTGGACAGCGACTGGCAATGGCCATGCCCAGTGCCGCACACACCAGCTGCGCAGGCATGCTCGGTGCCATCGCCCAGCCCACCACCTTGCGCGAGAACAAGTCCAGCACCGCAGCCAGGTACAGCCAGCCACTGCGCGTGCGCACGTAGGTGATGTCGCAGACCCAGGCATGATCGGGCGCCTGCGGTTTGAACTGGCGATTGAGCACATTGGCTGCCACGGGCAAGCTGTGGCGTGAGTCGGTGGTGTGCGTGAATTTGCGCCGCCAGCGCGCTCGCAGGGCGTTGCTGCGCATGAGCCTTCTGGCCTTGTGCCGCCCCACTGCCAGGCCCTGCGCCTTGAGCGCTGCGCTCAGGCGCCGGCTGCCGTAGCTTTGCCCACTGGCCTCAAAGGCCGCTTTGGCCTGCACATCCAGCGCGCTGAGCTGCTTGGCGCTGCGCTGGCGGGCCGCGTACAGGCCCGAGCGGCTCACGCCAAACAACCTGCAGCATTGGGTCACGCTGGCCTTCTTCGCATGGACTGCGGTGTTCACCAGGGTCTGCATCATTTGATTTCCCGGGCGAAGAAGGCCGACGCTTTTTTTAACAGTTCATTGTCGGACTTGAGTTGGCGGTTTTCTGCTTCGAGTTGTCGAATGCGCTGCTGCTCGGCCGTTAGGGGCTTGCCAATGCCTGGG
>NZ_JAGKSE010000061.1:0-866 GCF_017939685.1 Acidovorax sp. JG5 | reverse complement strand
AGCCTGATCACTGTGGAGTCCGACAAGGCCTCCATGGAGATCCCGTCCAGCCATGCTGGCGTGGTCAAGGAGCTGAAGGTCAAGCTCGGCGACAAGGTCGCCGAAGGCTCGGTGGTGCTGACCCTGGAAGTGCAGGGTGCAGGCGCAGCCGCTCCAGCGCCTGCAGCTGCCCCTGCGCCCGCGGTTTCTGAGCCAAAACAGGCTCCAGCGCCCGCCCCACAAGCGCAAGCAGCTATTAATCCAGTAGCGTCCAGCTTTGCTGGTACGGCGGATCTGGACTGCGATGTGCTCGTGCTGGGCGGCGGCCCCGGCGGCTATTCGGCAGCCTTCCGCGCGGCCGACCTGGGCCTCAAGGTCATCATCGTCGAGCGCTACGCAGCCCTGGGCGGCGTGTGCCTGAACGTGGGCTGCATCCCGTCCAAGGCACTGCTGCACGTCGCGGCGGTCATTGACGAAGTCAGCCACCTGAAGGACGCCGGTATCGAATTCGGCGCACCGCAGGTCAACGTCGATACGCTGCGCGGTCACAAGGAAAAGGTCATCGGCAAGCTGACCGGTGGCCTGGCCGCCATGGCCAAAATGCGCAAGGTCACCACCGTTCGCGGCTACGGGGCCTTTGTGGGCGCCAACCACCTCGAAGTGGAAGAAACCACCGGCACCGGCCAGGAGAAGACGGGCACCAAGAAGGTCATCGCCTTCAAGCGCGCCATCATCGCCGCCGGCAGCCAGGCCGTGCGCCTGCCGTTCATGCCCAACGACCCGCGCGTGGTCGATTCCACCGGCGCGCTGGCGCTCAGCGGCGTGCCCAAACGCATGCTCATCCTGGGCGGCGGCATCATCGGCCTGGAAATGGGCACGGTGTACAG
>NZ_JAGKSE010000060.1:0-933 GCF_017939685.1 Acidovorax sp. JG5 | reverse complement strand
AGGATTTATCCGTAAATAATATTGACAGGTAGACTGATCTTTCGCAAGGTGATGATGGCGGCGGCCAGATGGTTGAGAGCGAGAAACGTGTGCTCCAGCTTTTCGTAGCGCACGAGCAGCTTGCGGAATCTGTTGAACCACCCATGGCATGCCTCCACCACCCAGCGGCGCGCCTTCTTCTGCGGATTGCGTTTCTTGCGCTCTGCCTCGCTCTTGCGGCCCACTACATGCGGGATATAGCCGTGGGCCAGGATGATCTTCATGGCGTTCTTTCCCCGGTAGCCGGCATCAGCGCATAGGTGCTTGCTGCGTCGCTGCTTGGGTGTGGGGCGCTTGATCATGCAGGACGCCAGCACGGCCTCAAGTTGCGTCACGTCGTGCGCGTTGGCCCCGGTCACGACGAGTGACAACGGGGCGCCACGCCCGTCCACCAGCAGGTGACGCTTGCAGCCCTTTTTTCCCCCGATCCGTCGGGTTGCGCCCCACAGCCTCTTGCGCCAGTGGCGCCTTGAACATGGCCCCATCAATGCTTTGCCAGCGCCAAGCAACGCCTTCGAAATCATCGTACTCAGCAAGGCCTGCACGCCACAGGTTCTCAAAGAACCCGGCCTTGGACCACAGCATGAACTTCTGATGGATCGCGCTGGCGCTGCCGAAGCGCTCAGCAGGCAATGCCTTCCATTGGCAGCCAGTGCGCAGCACATACATGATGGCCTCGAACACCAGCCGTGGCGGTTTGCTCGGGCGGCCCGCTCCGGCTGCGCGCTTGTACTGCTTGTCAGGATCGCGCGCAGGCTGTGGCACCAGCGGCTCCACCCGGCTCCAGAAATCGTCCGTCACTTCCCACGAATTGGCATGCGCCTTGGCCATCTACACCTCCTGCGCCGCATCACGGGCGACTCAGGAACATAGTTTAATTTACGGATAGATCCT
>NZ_JAGKSE010000006.1:0-195464 GCF_017939685.1 Acidovorax sp. JG5 | reverse complement strand
CTTGCGGCATAAAACCAGTCCAAGTTTTTATCCGCATCCCCGGTGGGTCAATATTCAAGCGGCGCCGACAGGATAGCTGCCCAGCGCCATGCGGCCCTCTTTTCCATCGGCATAGGTTTTCCAGAACCAGCGCTTCGACTCGGCCGGGCTCACCTCCAGGTACCCGACGATGATGGGGCTGATTGACGATGCCTTTGACGGACAGCGTCGGTTTGGGGTCGGTCATTTTGACCTCATCATCGACGAGGCGCACCGCTCGGTGTATCAGAAGTACCGGGCCATCTTCGAGTATTTCGATGCGCTGCTGGTGGGCCTGACCGCGACGTCCAAAGATGAGATTGACCACAACACCTACGGCCTGTTCGACCTGGAGAGCGGCGTGCCGACCGACGCCTACGGGCTGGACGAGGCGGTTTCTGACGGGTATCTGGTGCCGCCGAAGGCCGTTTCTGTGCCCCTGAAATTCCAGCGGGAGGGCATCAAGTACGACGACCTCTCCGAGGCAGAGCAGGAGCAGTGGGATGCGCTGGAGTGGAACGAGGACGGCACCACGCCCGATGCGGTAGACGCTGCCGCCCTGAACAAGTGGCTGTTCAACACCGACACCGTGGACAAAGTGCTGGCTCACCTGATGACCAAGGGCCAGAAGGTGGCCGGCGGCGACCGCCTGGGCAAGACCATCGTGTTTGCCAAGAACAATGACCATGCGGAGTTCATTGCCGACCGCTTTAACGTCAATTACCCGCACTACAAGGGCCATTTCGCGAGGGTGGTGACGTACAAGACAGAGTACGCCCAGAGCCTGATTGACGACTTTTCCGCGAAGGAGAAGATGCCGCACATTGCGCTGTCGGTGGACATGCTGGACACCGGCATTGACGTGCCGGAGGTGGTGAACCTGGTGTTCTTCAAGGTAGTGCGCTCCAAGACCAAGTTCTGGCAGATGCTGGGACGCGGGACCCGATTGTGCCGGGACCTGTTCGCGCCGGGCGAGGACAAGCAGTTTTTCTATCTCTTCGACTACTGCCAGAACCTGGAGTTTTTCAGCCAGAACCCGGACCACGTTGATGGCGCGGCCGGCGAGGCGCTGGGCACGCGGCTGTTCAAGGCGCGGTTGCAGCTGGTTGCCGAACTGAACAACCGAATCGCTGCCGGCACTGTACTGGCGGAACCGCGACCGCCCTTTGGCGAACCGTATGACGAGACCCAGTTGCGCACGGACGTGGCCGGCTTTCTGCATCAGCAGGTGGCAGCCATGAACATGGACAACTTCGTGGTGCGGCCGCAGCGCCGACTGGTCGAGAAATACGCGAAGCCACAGGCGTGGCAGGCGCTTGGACCGGATGATTTCAACGACCTTGCGAAGGGCGTGGCCGACCTGCCGACCGAATTCGTCGATGACGACGAGGAAGCCAAGCGGTTCGACCTGCTGGTGCTGCGCACGCAACTGGCTATCCTGCAGGCCCTGCCTGGGTTCGCTGGCCTGAAAGAGAAGATTCAAAACATCGCCAGCGCGCTGGAAGAGCAAGACGCCATTCCCGCCATCAAGGCGCAGATGGTGCTGATTCAGTCCCTGGTCGGTGAAGAATGGTGGGAAGGCGTGACCGTGGCCATGCTGGAAACGGCGCGCAAGCGGCTCATGGCGCTGGTCAAGTTGATTGAGAAAGGCAAGAGGACGGTTGTCTATACCGAATTCGTGGATGAACTGGGCGATGGCGCCGATATTGACCTGCCCCAGGTCGGCACGGGCATGAACCTGGCGAAGTTCAAGGACAAGGCGCGGCTGTTTCTCAAGGCCCATGAAAGCCATGTATCGCTGCAACGCTTGCGCCGCAATCAGCCGCTGACGCCAACGGACCTGACTGAACTGGAGCGGATGCTGGAGCAGGCCGGAGGCTCACCAGAGGTCATCGAGCAGACCAAGGAACAAAGCCAAGGCCTGGGCATCTTCATCCGGTCGCTGGTGGGACTGGACAGCGAAACTGCCCGGCAGGCGTTCAGCCAGTTCGTTTCCGGCACCACCGCAACGGCCAGTCAGATTGAATTCATCGA
Organism: Acidovorax sp. JG5; assembly: GCF_017939685.1. Taxonomy (NCBI): domain Bacteria; kingdom Pseudomonadati; phylum Pseudomonadota; class Betaproteobacteria; order Burkholderiales; family Comamonadaceae; genus Acidovorax; species Acidovorax sp. JG5. Next base: position 193,412 of record NZ_JAGKSE010000006.1, on the reverse strand, counting down.
CCTCGTCGTGCAGTACCTTACGGAAAACGGCCTGATGGAGCCTGCGCGGCTTTATGAGTCACCGTTCACAGACATCAATGACAAGGGGCCAGAGGCGATATTCCTGCCAGCTAAGGTGACAGAGATGGTGCGCGTACTGGATGAGATTCGGGAGCGGGCTGTGGCTTGATGAGCACGCACAGCATTGCGTGACTCTGCGCATAAAGACCATGTGCGTCTGACCTGAGCTGAGTGAACCTGAGCTGCCGACTAGCCTTCACGGCGTTGCACCCGTGGCTGTGTATTCCACCGGTCTTTAGGCCGGTCAGCGCGCTGGGTTTTGCTGTGCAGCAGGACGTGGTGCATGTGCACGGCGAGGACCGGGGTCCCTGGTGCGGACATACAGCACACGGGGACGGAGAGGCGCCGCAATCGGCAGTTTTTCAGCATCGCCCAACTTGTTGGCGACCGCGGACAGCAAGGTATCCATGCTGGTATCCACGCAATCGGGCATTTGCTGGATGTTTACCAGCGCATGGTTAACAAGCAGGTAAACGTGAAAGCGCAATTTTTCTGAAGAGCGCGTAACAGGCGCGGTAACAGCGGACAGCGCATTTCTGGAGCCTGAGAAAACCTCAATTTCCAGCCGCAGGTTTCCAAGGTGTTTCCACGAAAACCAATGTTTTCAGCATGTACGCATCATCTGGTGCGCAGGCCGGTACGCAAGGAATCCGGGGGTTGTGCTGGGCCGGTTAGCGCCGTGGTTAGCGCGCTTTCAGGGGCTGGACCGCGCCGCCTGAACTACGAAATTTTCGTAGTACCCCGAAAACGGCTATTTGACGCCCACCAAAGACGCGAGTGAGAGTCCAGCCCGCGCGCTCGGGCAGAACCACAGCGCTGCCAATCTCTTGTCCACTTTTGGCGCCAGGCCCGCGCAGCCGACCAGCACCAGCGTGCTGACCGCATGCCGCGCCGCCGCCTACCGGGTTTTCTGCCGCTGGCACCGTCCCAACCAGACCGAAGCCCCCGCTGCGGGATTTTTCTTTGCCTGGTGCTGGGTGGCTACATGCTGGCTACACGGTGCAAAACCCTGTACCGCTGGCTACATGGCCAGGAAAACAAAAAACCCCGCTATCTTTTGAATAGCAGGGTTTCTTTACTGTACTTGGGGTGGCTGATGGGGCTCGAACCCACGACAACAGGAATCACAATCCTGGACTCTACCAACTGAGCTACAGCCACCGTAGCTTTGAATTATAGCCCGAGAAAACCGGGATTCACGCCAATATTTGTCAAATTTCCGATCAGCCCGGTGTGGACTGGGGGCGCGAAGCCTTGATCTGCACCTTGAAACGATCTTTCAGCAGTTCATAATAGGCCAACCCCTCGGCATTGCTCAACCACTGAAGGTATTGCTGACGTTCTTGGCGGGCGGTTTGTTCGTTGGGTGCCTCGCGTGGAACCAGTCGATTGATCTTGGCTACCGAATATCCCTGCGCTCCCAGGTCCACACCAACCCAGGCTGGCAAGGTGGCCGCACTGGCGCCCAACACAGCGTCCACCACAGGCCGCGGCTGATTCTGGGGTTGGTCACGCGAGATAACCATGGCCGGCTGGAGGTCAGCAACATTGTTCGGCGCAGCTTTCCATGCCGCCAGCTTGGTCTCGCCCTCCTTGCGCGCCAGTTCGGCCGATTTCTCGGCGACGTAAAGACTACGTACACGTGGTCGCACCTCATCCAGCGGCAGGGTGCGTGCAGCGGTGTAGGTGCTTATGCGGGCGGCTGCCATCTGGCTGGGTCCGATCTCTACTGCTTCGGTATTGCGCTTGTTCGCGATGGAGTCCGACGAAAACAGCGCTTCCAGCAGCTTGCCATTTGCCAAGGGGCCTGTGGCTCCCGGAGCCGGCGTACGGGCGACACCCGATGCCGTGAGTACCTTGAGCTTGAGCTTTTCGGCCACGGGCTTGAGGCTGTCCGACTGTTCATAGACCCCATTGGCAAACGATTCCGCCACTTCGGCAAACTTGCGCTGCGCTTGCTGCTGCTTAAGCTCGGCTTCCATGGATGGGCGCAGCTCTTCAAAGCTCGGCTGAGGCGGTATCTTGATATCCGTCAGCAAGATGATGTGGTAGCCAAAATCGGTTTCCACCACATCGCTGATATCCCCTTTTTTCATCGCGAAAGCCGCTTCTTCGAACGGCTTGACCATGGCCCCCAGCCCAAAGAAATTCAGATCTCCGCCGGCACCAGCAGACCCAGCATCTTCGGAAGACTTCCGGGCAACTTCCGCAAAAGTGGCTGGCGCCTTGCGCACCTGATCCAGCAATTGCGTTGCACGGGCCTTGGCTTTATCGCGGTCTGCTGCCGGAGCATCCTTGGGCGCATTGATCAGGATATGGCTGGCGCGGCGTTCTTCCTTGCCGGCAAGACGGGCCAGGTTTTCCTTGTAATAGGTGCGCAGGTCGTCTTCGTTCAAGGTGATGCCCGCACGCACGCTGTCAAGATCCAGCACCACATATTCCACGGCAGCCTGTTCGGCCTGCTGGAAATCGGACGTATGGGATTTGTAATAGTCCTCCAGATCAGCGTCGGTTGGCGTCACTTTGCCGGAAAACTCCGCAGGGTTGAAGCGTGCAATCTGCACCTCACGGCGTTGATACAAGGCATCCAGCGACAGCTTGACCTGTGCATCGGTGCTGAAGGCGGAGCCCATGACCCCGCCGACGACCTGGTTCACTGAAATTTCCCGGCGCACGTTGGCTTCGAAGCCTTCCGGCGTCAGTCCTTGGGCGCCAACCAGGGCGCGGTAGGCCTCGGCATCGAGCGATCCATCGGGGCGCTTGAGGGCGGCAATGGCCGGTATTTCCTGCAGACTGCGGGCCAGGCGACTGTCACTGGTGACGAGGTGCATTTTCTGTGCTGCTGCCAGAAATACCCGGTCTCGCACCATACGCTCCAAGGTTGCATAACGTGCCTCGGGAGAGTCGAGCAGTTGGGCATCCACCGTGGGCGACTGGGCCCGGATTCTGTCGGTCTCCACCCTGTGGGCATTGTCCCAGTCGGTCTGCTTAATGTCGTGGCCATCAACGCGCGCAACAACAGCGCTCTTTTCGGAGAAATAGTTGCTGTCGATGCCCACCAGCACAAACGATGGAATGATCAACAAGAACAACAAGAGCATCACGATCTTGGAGTGCTTGCGGATGGATTCAAACATGGTCGATCTTTCAGAGACAAAAAACAAAAGGCGAACTCTCGTTCGCCTTTGTTCGGTGGTTGTGGTGGGTCCTGACGGTCTCGAACCGCCGACCTACTCCGTGTAAAGGAGCCGCTCTACCAACTGAGCTAAGGACCCCAACCTAACTGGACATCAATTCAAGGCGTCTTTCAAAGCCTTGCCTGGACGAAACTTTGGAACTTTAGCAGCTTTAATTTTAATCGCAGCGCCAGTACGGGGATTGCGGCCCGTGCGCGCAGCACGCTTGCCAACGGCGAAGGTGCCAAAACCGACGAGCGAAACGGTGCCGCCCTTTTTCAGGGTCTTCTTGACGGCCTCAATCGTGGATTCCAGGGCGCGCGCTGCAGCGGCCTTGGAGATGTCGGCGTTGGTAGCGATGTGCTCAATCAGTTCGGTTTTGTTCACAAGAAGCCTCTCGGAAAAGAGTAGATGGATAGTCTCGCGGATATCTGGTCTTCACACGTCCGAAAGCACAACCCTTTGGGCTGGTGGGCATCAGACGGGGGAATGACTGGCATATGCAGCAGGCGCTGCTGCATCAGATTAAAGCCATCGAGTTTCCGGGTGTCAATACAACACGCTGGTTCGAAGCAGCGTTGACTGGAATTCTAGTCGCATTTCAAGGCGTGACGGGGCTTGCAAGGCGTTTTTGTCTCAAAGCCGCCGCATGGGCAACATTCCTGATTGACACCGCACGGGTGTTGCTGGCTACAGCGCTGCAGCGATGGCGCGCCCCACGTCCTGCGTGCAGGCTTTTCCACCGAGATCAGGCGTGCGCGGGCCGCCGCCCTGGGGATCGAGCACAGCCTCGATGGCAGCCAGCACGGCATCGTGCGCAGCGCGGTAGCCGAGAAAGTCGAGCATCATCGCGCCGCACCAGATCTGGCCGATGGGGTTGGCAATGCCCTGCCCTGCAATGTCGGGCGCCGAGCCATGCACGGGCTCGAACAGCGAAGGCATGGCGCGCGTGGGGTTGAGGTTGGCGCTGGGCGCGATGCCGATGGTGCCGGTGCAGGCCGGCCCTAGGTCGCTCAGAATGTCGCCAAACAAGTTGCTGGCCACTACCACGTCAAAAAAATCTGGGCGCTGCACAAAGTGCGCGGTAAGGATGTCGATGTGGAACTTGTCCACCTTCACATCGGGGTAGGACTTGGCCATCTCGGCCACGCGCTCGTCCCAATAGGGCATGGTGATGGCGATGCCGTTGGACTTGGTGGCGCTGGTCAGGTGCTTTTTAGGGCGCGACTGGGCCAGCTCGAACGCGAATTTCAGTACGCGGTCCACGCCGTGGCGGGACATCACCGTCTCCTGCATCACGATCTCGCGCGGCGTGCCTTCGTACATGCGCCCGCCGATGCTGGAGTATTCACCCTCGGTGTTCTCGCGCACGATGAGCATGTCGATCTCACCGGGCAGGCGCGGGCTGCCATCGCGCCGCACCACGGGGGCGATCACGCCGGGCATGAGGCGTGCGGGCCGCAGGTTGATGTACTGGTCGAACTCGCGACGGAACAGCAGCAGCGAGCCCCACAGCGACACATGGTCGGCAATTTTCTCGGGCCAGCCCACGGCGCCAAAATAGATGGCTTCGTGGCCGCCGATCTGGTCCTTCCAGTTGTCGGGCAGCATCTTGCCGTGCTTCTCGTAGTAGTCCCAGCTCGAAAAGTCGAAATGGTCGAATTGCAGGTCGATGCCGAATTGGCGGGCCGCCGCGTCCATCACGCGCAGGCCTTCGGGCATGACCTCTTTGCCAATGCCGTCACCGGCCACCACTGCGATGCGATGCTTCGCCATTCACTCGCTCCTGAAAATATAGCTATCAGCGCTTACCCATCAAGCGCTAGCGGCCAAAAATACTTAAAAACTACTTCACTCGGGCCCGAATCTCAGGCAGTGCCTTTTGCAGGTAATACACCATGGACCACACCGTGAGCACGGCCGATACCCAGATGAGCCAGGTGCCCCACACCCCGGTATCGATCACGCCAAACAGGTGCCCGTCGTACAGCAGGAACGGGATAGCCGTCATCTGCACCGCGGTCTTGACCTTGCCGATCATGTGCACGGCCACGCTCTTGCTGGCACCGATCTGCGCCATCCATTCGCGCAGGGCCGAGATCGCGATCTCGCGGCCAATGATGATGAGCGCCACAAACACATCGGCGCGCTGCAGATACACCAGCACCAGGAGCGATGCGCAGACCAAAAACTTGTCGGCCACCGGGTCGAGAAAAGCGCCGAACGAAGACGTCTGGTTGAGCTTGCGCGCCAGAAAGCCATCGAGCCAGTCGGTGGCGGCAAACACCACGAACATCACGGTGGCGATGAGATTGCGCGTGGCCGGGTCGAGCGGCGCGTAGAACACCCCCACGATCAAAGGTATCGCGACGATGCGCGTCCAGGTCATGATGGTGGGAATGGTGAAAAACATGGGCGTGATTGTGTCACGCTGGCCCGGCCGATTTCAGCGCAGTGCGCGATAGATTTCTTCGGCCAGCTCGCGCGAAATGCCGTCCACCGTCACCAGGTCTTCCACACTGGCCGCCGCCACGCCGCGCACACCGCCAAAGCGCTGCAGCAGCCGGGCGCGCTTCTTGGGGCCCACACCGGCAATTTCTTCGAGCTGCCCGCCGCCCACGCGCACCTTGGCGCGCGCGGCGCGCATGCCGGTGATGGCAAAGCGGTGGGCCTCGTCGCGGATCTGGGCGACCAGCATCAGCGCGGCCGAATCCTTGCCCAGATAGACCTTTTCGCGCCCGTCGGCAAACACCAGTTCTTCCAGCCCGACCTTGCGGCCCTCGCCTTTTTCCACACCCACGATGCGCGTGAGGTCCAGCCCGAGCGCCGTGAACACCTCGCGCGCCACGCCCACCTGGCCCTTGCCGCCGTCGATCAGCACCAGGTCAGGCAGGCGCGCCACGCCCTTGGGCCTGGCGGCCTCCTCGACCCCAGGCGCAGGGTTGGCCGCAAAGTCGATGCCCCCGGCCTCGCGCGCGGCCTCGGCCACCTTGCTGTAGCGGCGTGTGAGCACCTGGCGCATGGCGGCGTAGTCGTCGCCGCCCGTGATGCCTTCGATCTTGTAGCGGCGGTATTCGCTGCTCTGCATCTTGTGGTGGTGGAACACCACGCACGAGGCCTGGGTGGATTCGCCCGCCGTGTGCGAGATGTCAAAGCACTCGATGGTGAGCTGGTCCAGGTCTTCGGGTGGCAAGTCCAGTGCCTCGGCCAGCGCGCGGGTGCGCGCCTGCTGCGATCCTTCTTCGGCCAGCAGCCGGGCCAGTTGCAGGTCAGCGTTCTTTTGCGCCATGTCCAGCCAGGCGCGGCGCTGCTCGCGCGGCTGGTGGATGGCATGCACGCGCACACCGCTTTGCTCGGTCAGCGCCGCCAGCAGGGCCTTGTCCACCGGCACGCTGGTCACCAGCAAAGGCGGCACGGGCACACCGATGTAGTGCTGGGCGATGAAGGCTTCCAGCACCAGCGCCTCCACCGGGCGCGCAGCGGCGGCCGAGACAAGGGCCGCGCCCTCGTCACACCCCGAACCATCAGCCGCTGGCCCTGCATCCTCGGGGCTTTCCGCGTTGTAGACGGCGGCAGCATCCTCCACATGCACCGGAAAGTAAGGCCTATCGCCCAGGTGCCGCCCGCCGCGCACCATGGCCAGGTTCACGCAGGCGCGGCCGCCCTGCACGCGCACGGCCAGAATGTCCACATCCTTGTCGTCGATGGTCTCGATGGATTGCTGGTGCAGCACGCGCGACAGCGCCTGGATCTGGTTGCGCACCTCCGCGGCCTGTTCAAACTCCAGCTTGTCCGAGTGCGCCATCATCCGCGCTTCCAGTGCCTGCAGCAGCTCCTGGGTTTCGCCGCGCAGCAGGGCCTCGGCGTTCTGCACGTCGGCGGCATAGGCCTCGGGCGAGATCAGGTTGACGCAGGGTCCCGTGCAGCGCTTGATCTGGTAGAGCAGGCAGGGCCGCGTGCGGTTGGCAAACACCGTGTCTTCGCAGGTGCGCAGCCGGAACACCTTTTGCAGCAGCTGGATGGTTTCCTTCACCGCCCAGGCGCTGGGGTAGGGGCCGAAATAGCGGTGCTTTTTATCGACCGCGCCGCGGTAATAGGCCATGCGCGGAAACACCTGGCCTGGCGCATCGCCCGTGCCATTGGCGGTGCCCGTGATCTTGAGGTAGGGATAACTCTTGTCGTCGCGGAACAGGATGTTGAACTTGGGGTTCAGCGACTTGATGAGGTTGTTTTCCAGCAGCAGCGCCTCGGCCTCCGAGCGCACCACCGTGGTCTCCATGCGCACGATCTTGCCGACCATGTGGCCGATGCGCGTGCCGCCATGGTTCTTTTGAAAATAGCTCGAGACGCGGCGCTTGAGGTTGAGCGCCTTGCCCACATAAAGCAGCGCACCTTGCGCATCAAAATAGCGGTAAACACCGGGCAGCGCGGGCAGCGCAGCCACCTGCGCCAGCAGTTCTTCGGAATGCACATCAGACATGGCACGTATTGTGGCCGCACGCTGGGCAGCGCCCAGCGGCCACCCCAAAACGCTACACAATCAATAGCTGTTAGCGCTTATCTATCAAGCGCTAGCGGCCCATTTGACCATTATTCTGCTTCGATCTTCGAGCTTTTCACCACCGAGGCCCAGTTGGCCAGATCGGCCTTCACCTTATCCCCCAGCTGCGCGGGTGCCTGGTAATCGGCCGTGGCGCCCTGCTCCTGCGCCTTTTGCTGGAAGGCGGCGTTCTGCACCACAGTGCGGATGTCAGCCGTCAGCTTGTCCACCACCGCCTTGGGCACGGCGGCCGGGGCAAACACGGCAAACCACGAGGTGGCGTCGACCTTGGGATAGCCCGCCTCGGCGGTGGTGGGCACATCGGGCAGGCTGGGCAGGCGCTGCTTGCCGGTCACGGCCAGCACGCGCAGCTTGCCTGCGGCGATGTGCGGCATGAAGGGCGGCGCGGTGCCAAAGGTCAGGTCCACCTGGCCACCCAGCAAATCCTGCAGCGCAGGGCCCGTGCCCTTATAAGGCACATGCACCATCCTGATGCCGCCCTGCTGCTCCAGCATGGCACCGGTCACATGCTGCAGCGAGCCGTTGCCCGACGAGGCATAGTTCAGCTTGCCGGGGTTGGCCTTGGCGTAGGCGATGAGATCGGGCAGCGTCTTCACCGGCAGGTCGGCCCGCACCACGATGATCTGCGGCGCCGATATCACATTGGCCACCGGTTGAAAGTCGCTTTGCGCCCACTGCGCCACCTTGGTGAGGTGGGGCGAGATGACGTGGTAGCCCGAATACTGCATGAGCAACGTGTAGCCATCGGCCTCGGCGCGCTTGACGATGCTGGCGGCAATGTTGCCGTTGCCACCGCCCTTGTTGTCCACCACCACCGACTGGCCCAGCACCGGCGCCAGCGCCTGGGCCAGCATGCGGGCCGACAGGTCGGTGGTACCGCCCGCTGCAGTGGGCACCACCATGGTCACGGTTTTGGTGGGGTAGGCGCCTTGCGCCCCCGCGCTGCCGATCGTGCCCAGAGCCAGGGCCGCGAGGGCCAGGGTGGTGAATTGTTTGCGATTGAGGTTCATGTTTCTGTCTCCTTGTTGTTTCTGAAATAGAAATCGTCCAGCGCGCGTCAAGACCGCGACAACGCCCGTTCGCGGATCGCCTCGAAGTCCGCAGGCACCGGGTGCAGCGCCAGGCGCGGCCCCGCCTTGGCGATCTGGCTCGGGATGTCATGGCCGATGAGGGCCGGCAGGCGCTGCGCAGCGGCAACCAGCGCGCCCAGGTCCACCCCCGTGTCGTAGCCCATGGGCTGCAGCGCGTGCACGATTTCCTCGCTGCACACATTGCCGCTGGCGCCCGGTGCATACGGGCAGCCGCCCAAACCGCCCAGCGAGGCATCGAACCGGTCTGCACCCGCATCAATGGCCGCCAGCACGTTGGCCAGGCCCATGCCGCGTGTGTTGTGAAAGTGCAGGGTGAACTCCACACCCGGCCAGCGCGCGCGGGCCGACGCCGTGATCTGGTGCACCTGCGTGGGGTAGGCCATGCCCGTGGTGTCGCACAGCGTGATGCCGCGCACGCCCAGGTCCACAAAGCGCTGCACCCAGCCGAACACATCGGCCTGGGGCACGTCACCTTCCATGGGGCAGCCAAATACGCAGGAGAGTGACACGTTGACGGCCACCTGAGCCGCCTGCGCCAGGACCACCACCTGCGCCAGCGCCGCGAACGACTGTTCCTGCGCCATGCGCAGGTTGGCCAGGTTGTGGGTGGCGCTGACCGACATGACGAGGTTCAGCTCGTCCGTGCACGACTCGATGGCGCGCTCGGCGCCGCGCAGGTTGGGCACCAGCGCGGTGTAAACAGTGCCAGGGCGGCGCGTGATCTCGCGCATCACGATCTCGGCGTCTTTCAGCGCCGGGATGGCCGTGGGCGAGGTGAACGAGGTCACCTCGATCTTGGACAGGCCCGCCGCCGACAGCGCATTGCACAGCGCGATCTTGTCCTCGGTGGGCACAAAGGCCTGCTCCATCTGCAGGCCGTCGCGCAGGCCGACTTCCTGCAGGTGGATGCAGCGGCCCGCGCCTTGCCATACGGTGTTGCGCTGCTCGCTCATTGAATGACTCCTTTGCTGCGCAGCAGCGCAATCTGTTCCGCCGTCAGCCCCGCCTCGGCCAGCACGGCATCCGTGTCATCGCCCAGGTGCGGCGCACTGCTGCGAATGGTGCCGGGCGTGGCCGAGAGCTTGGGCACGATGCCGGGCACCTGCACCGTGTAGCCGTCGCGCGTGGTCTGCGAGAGCAGCATGTCGCGGGCGCGGTAGTGCGGGTCTTCGGCGATGTCCTTGGCGGTGTAGACCTTGCCGGCGGGCACGCGCGCAGCGGCAAGCGCATCCAGCACCTGCTGCACGCTGCGTTGCGCGCTCCAGGCGCCAATGGCGGCGTCGAGTTCCTGCACCCGCGCCACGCGGCCCGCGTTGTCGGCCAGATCCGGCGCAGCGCCCAGGTCGGGGCGGCCAATGGTGTCCATCAGCCGCTTGAAGATGCTGTCGCCATTGCCGGCAATCAGCACCCAGCCGTCCTGGCAGGGGTAGGCGTTGGACGGCGCAATGCCCGGCAGCGCGCTGCCGGCGGCCTCGCGCACCACGCCAAACGCGCTGTATTCGGGAATCAGGCTTTCCATCACGTTGAACACCGCCTCGTGCAGCGCCACGTCGATCACCTGGCCTTGGCCGCCGTTGACCTTGCGGTGGTACAGCGCCGTGAGCACGCCGATGGTGCCGTGCAGCGCGGCCAGCGTGTCGCCAATCGACACGCCCACGCGCACCGGCACGCGGCCGGGCTCGCCCGTCAGGTGGCGCAGGCCGCCCATGGCCTCGCCAATCGCGCCAAAGCCCGGCAGGTCGCGGTACGGCCCCGTCTGGCCATAGCCCGAAATGCGCAGCATCACGAGGCCGGGGTTGAGCGCGTGCAGTTCTTCGGGCGACATGCCCCAGGCTTCGAGCGTGCCGGGGCGGAAGTTCTCGACCAGCACATCGGCCTCGGCAATCAGCTGGCGGGCGATGGCCTGGCCCTCTTTTTGGCGCAGGTCCAGCGCCACCGAGCGCTTGTTGCGCGACTGCACCTGCCACCACACCGAGGTGCCTTCCTTGATCAGGCGCCAGTTGCGCAGCGGGTCGCCCGTCTGCGGTGCCTCGATCTTGATGACGTCAGCACCAAACTCGCCCAGCGTCTTGCCGCAAAACGGGCCGGCAATGAGCTGGCCCATTTCGACCACGCGCACGCCAGCGAGCGCGGCGGGGGAAGGAAGTGATTGCGAGGAATCCATGCAGTGCTGTCTCCGCAGGCGTGCCGCCTGAGTTGTTTCGGCCCGCATCATGCGCATGCCCGCCCCGGCCGTAAAACGCTGATGCGCGAAGCTGCCATCGCAAAGCGGCATGGCGGGGTACGATCACCTCCCCATGAAGCTCGACCCCGTCTCCCTGCGCCTGTTTGTTGCCGTGATGGAAGAAAGCACCATCACCGCCGCCGCCGCGCGCGAACACCTGGCCGCATCGGCCGTGAGCCGCCGCCTGGCCGACCTGGAGGCCGCGCTGCAGGTGGCGCTGTTCACCCGCAACAACCGGGGCACCGAGCCCACCGCGGCAGCGTTTGCACTGCTGAACCTGGCGCGCGGCGTACTCAACGACCTCGACGGCATTGCCAGCCAGATGCGCGAATACGGCACCGGCGTGCGCGGCCATGTGCGCGTGGTGGCCAACATTTCGGCCATCACGCAGTTTTTGCCTGGCGAGCTGCAAAGCTTTCTGGCGCTGCACCCGCAGGTCGATGTGCGCCTGCAGGAACAGATCAGCACATCAATAGCCCAGTCGGTGGCCGAAAACGCGGCCGATGTGGGCATCCTCAACAACGGCAACTATGGCGACCGCATCACGCTGCTGCCTTACCGCAGCGACGAACTGGTGCTGATCGTGCCCACCGGCCATGCGCTGGCCCGGCGTAAGGCGGTGCGCCTGGCCGAAGCCCTGGCCTTTGACTTTGTCGGCATGCACCCGGGCAGCGCCGTCAACAACCAGCTCATGCGCGCCGCCGCCGAGGCGGATTTGCCGCTCAAGCTACGCATCCAGGTCACGAGCTACGACGCCCTGTGCCTGATGGTGGCCGCCGGCCTGGGCATTGGCGTGATGCCGCGCGGCAGCGCCGCGCTCTACCGCGGCACGCTGGCCATCCGGGCCATCACGCTGAACGAGCCCTGGGCGCAGCGGCGGCTGGTGCTGTGCGTGCGCACCGACGAATCCCTGTCCAGCGTCGCGCGGCTGCTGGTGGACCACCTGCGCAACCCGCCAAGCACTACCGCCACCCCATGACCCAGCCCTTCGCCGCCCTGCAATGGGATGTTTTCTGCCGCGTGATCGACAACTTTGGCGACATCGGCGTGTGCTGGCGCCTGGCCACGCAACTGGCCGCTCAAGGCCAGCAGGTGCGCCTGTGGACGGACGACGCCTCGGCCCTGCAGTGGATGGCGCCGCAGGGCTGCCCGGGTGTGGAGCTGCGCGCCTGGGGCGCGCCACCGCCCGGCCCCGAGGAACCTGCACCCGACGTGATGCTGGAGGCGTTCGGTTGTGATATCGCTCCTGAATTCATAGCTTATAGCGCTTACCAGTCAATCGTTAGAGGCCAAAATCACCCAAAACCCATCTGGATCAACCTGGAATACCTGTCGGCTGAAAGCTATGTGGAGCGCAACCACCGGCTGCCGTCGCCCATCCTGTCCGGCCCCGCTGCAGGCTGGACGCGCTGGTTCTTCTACCCGGGCTTCACCCCCGCCACCGGCGGGCTGCTGCGCGAGAACGAACTGATGGCGCGCCGCGAAGCGTTTGACCGCACCGCCTGGCGGGCCGCACACGCGGCGGCTTTCGGCCTGGGCGATGGTGCCCCAGGGCAGCGCTGGGTGTCGCTGTTCTGCTACGAGCCCACCGCCCTGCCCCAGCTCCTGCAGCGAATGCAGGAGCAACCCACGCACTTGCTGGTCACCCCCGGCCGCCCGATGGCGGCGGTGTTGGCGGCCTTGGCAGAAGATATTGGTCCAATCACCCCCAAGCGCTTATCCGATCAGCGCGAGCAGCTATCCATTTCATACCTCCCCCACCGCCCGCAGCCTGCGTTTGACGAAATGCTGTGGGCCTGCGACTTCAACGCCGTGCGCGGCGAAGACTCGCTGGTGCGGGCGCTGTGGGCCGGGCAGGCGCTGGTCTGGCAGATCTATCCGCAGCACGACAACGCGCACCACGACAAGCTCTGGGCCTTTCTGGACTGGCTGCAGGCCCCGGCTTCGCTGCGACGGTTTCACGCCACCTGGAACGGGCTGGACACCGCGCCGCTGCAATGGCCCGACGACGACACCCTGGCCGAATGGACTGCGTGCGTTGAAGCCGCGCGTGCACGCCTGCTGGCGCAAGACAACCTCGTCGCACAACTTTTGGGCTTTGTCGCCGAAAAACGGTAAAATCTCAGGCTTTGCGCAAAACAGGTGCGGCGCGTCAGTGCCCCCACCCCGCGCATTCCCGCCGCGGAACATGCATCGGCACGGCGCGCCTTCTGCCCCTGAAGGCCACCAGCCCCTGCGTTGAGCGGCCCCAACCCAAGCAACCTGCTATGAAAATCGCTCAAGAAATCCGCGCCGGCAACGTCATCATGCACGGCAAGGACCCCATGGTCGTCCTCAAGACCGAATACGCCCGCGGCGGCCGCGGCGCTGCCACCGTGCGCATGAAGCTCAAGAGCCTGATCGGCAACTTCGGCACCGAAAACGTGTTCAAGGCCGACGACAAGATCGACAACGTGATCCTGGACAAGAAGGAGTGCACCTACTCCTACTTCGCCGACCCCATGTATGTCTGCATGGACACCGAATTCAACCAGTACGAAGTCGAAGCCGAAAACATGGGCGACGCACTGAACTACCTGGAAGACGGCATGACCGTGGAAGTGGTGTTCTACGACGGCAAGGCCATCTCGGTCGAGCTGCCCACCAGCGTCGAGCGCGAAATCACCTGGACGGAACCCGCCGTCAAGGGCGATACCTCCGGCAAGGTGCTCAAGCCCGCCAAGATCGCCACCGGCTTTGAAGTGCCCGTGCCGCTGTTCGTCAGCCAGGGCGACAAGATCGAAATCGACACCCGCACCGGCGAATACCGCAAGCGCGTGTAATCGTGCCGCGCACAGCAAAAAGGCTTCCCTCGGGAAGCCTTTTTTGTGTCTTTTTAGCCTATAGCGTCCGTCCAGAAAGCGTCTTCAGCTATTTATTCAATAGCAATCTCAGTCCATCAGATCGGCTGCGCCACCAGATCGTGCCCGCGCACGCCCACAATGCGCGCCTTGGTGAATTCGCCCACCTTCATGGTCTTGCTGATCTTCTCGGGCGGCAGCAGCTGCACGGTGCCGTCGATCTCGGGTGCGTCGGCATAGGTGCGGCCCACACCACCTTTGCGGCCCAGGCCGGGGGCTGAATCGACCAGCACCTGCATGGTGGCGCCCACGCGGCGCTGCAGCTTGGCGATCGACACTTCTTCGGCCACGGCCATGAAGCGGGCGCGGCGCTCTTCGCGCACTTCCAGGGGCAGCATGCCGGGCAGCTCGTTGGCCACCGCGCCGGTCACGTCGCTGTAGGCAAAGCAGCCGGCACGGTCAATCTGCGCCTCGCGCACAAAGTCGAGCAGGTGCTGGAATTCTTCTTCCGTCTCGCCGGGAAAACCGGCGATGAAGGTGCTGCGAATCACGATCTCGGGGCAGGCCTCGCGCCAGCGCTGGATGCGCTCCAGGTTGCGCTCGCCGCTGGCGGGGCGCTTCATGCGCTTGAGCACATCGGGGTGGCTGTGCTGGAAGGGCACGTCCAGGTAGGGCAGCACGCGGCCCGTGGCCATGAGCGGGATCACATCGTCCACGCTCGGGTACGGGTACACATAGTGCAAGCGCACCCAGGCGCCGTAAGGCTCGGCAATCTCACCCAGCGTCTGCACCAGTTCCAGCATGCGGGTCTTGACGGGCTTGCCATCCCAGAAACCGGTGCGGTATTTCACATCCACGCCATAGGCCGAGGTGTCCTGGCTGATCACCAGCAGCTCTTTCACGCCGCCTTCAAACAAAGCCTTGGCTTCGCTGAGCACATCGCCAATGGGGCGCGACACCAGGTCCCCGCGCATCGACGGGATGATGCAGAAGGTGCAGCGGTGGTTGCAGCCTTCGCTGATCTTGAGGTAGGCATAGTGCTTGGGCGTGAGCTTGATGCCCGCCACGCCAAAGCTGCCCGGCACCAGGTCGAGAAACGGATCGTGCGGCTTGGGCAGGTTCAGGTGCACGGCGTCCATCACCTCTTGCGTGGCATGCGGGCCGGTCACAGCCAGCACGCTGGGGTGCATCTGCCGCACCATATTGCCGCCGCCCTCGCCCGCGCGCGCGCCCAGACAGCCGGTGACGATGACCTTGCCGTTCTCGGCCAGCGCCTCGCCAATGGTGTCCAGGCTTTCCTTGACAGCGTCGTCAATGAAGCCGCAGGTGTTGACGATGACCAGGTCCGCGCCCTCAAAGGTCTTGGAGGTCTCGTAGCCCTCGGCGCTCAGTTGCGTGAGGATGAGTTCAGAGTCCGTCAGGGCCTTGGGGCAACCGAGGCTGACGAATCCGACTTTGGGTGTTTTGGTGGGGGAGAGTGCTTCGCTCATATCCCCGTATTGTCCCAGTTCCGGCGCCCAAGGGGGTTGGGCGGCCGGATTTGGCCCTGTTCAGCGCTTCACCCCAAAGGCGCTCAGCATCTGCTCGGTCTGCTTTTGCATCTGCTCCTGCATCTGGTTGAGCATCGACTGCGACTGCTCCACGTAGCTGCCCATCATGCCCTTGAGCATGGGCGACTGCAGGCTCATGAACTGGGCCCACATTTCCGGCGTGACGTTTTGCGACTGCTCGACCAGCTTCGCCTGCACATCGGTGAAGACCTGCACGTTCTTCTCCAGATATGCACCCATGAAACCCTGCATGGCGTGACCGTAAAAGCGGATGATGTTCGCCAGCACCGCCTCGGTGAACATGGGTGCGCCGCCGGCCTCTTCTTCCAGAATGATCTGCAGCAGAATGCTGCGCGTGAGATCCTCTCCCGTCTTGGCATCGCGCACCACCACGTTCTGGTGGGCCATGACGAGCTGGCGCACTTCGGCCAGGGTGATGTAGGTGGAGGTATCCGTGTCGTACAGACGGCGATTCGGGTATTTCTTGATCACGCGCTGCGCTGTCTTGGCGGCGGTGGCGCTGTTCTGGTCGGGCAAGACGGACTCCTCGGGCTCGACGCCCATTTATTGCAGTGCAGCAGATTCTAGAGAGTGAGAGCCCCCTGCCCGGCAAAGGATTACCCTGATGACCACCAGAGAGCGATTCCCGCAGCCCTGGCCTCATGGCAGCAGCGATGCGCGAATCGCGCCAACCGGCATGGCCTGCTGCCCAGCCTGCGGCTTCCATCGGACTGGCTTACCAGGCGCCTCAGCGCGGCGGCCTGCGGTCTTGGGTGTCATCGGTATCTTTGCGGACATCGTCTGCATTGTCCGCGCCCTCTGGATTGGCCAGCTCGCCAGCCGCGCCGCCGCCGAGCGCTCCGACCACAGCGCCCAGCGTGCCGCCGACCAAGATGCCGACCGGACCCGCCACCGCGGCGCCAACAGCGGCACCCGCAGCCGAACCCGCCACGACACCGCCCCCAATGAGGGTGGACTTTGACTCCCGCTCAGCTTCCTCGGGATTGAGGGCCACCTGGGCTGCGGGGGTTGGATCCTGGGATGGCACACCATGCCCCGGAACGGCCTGCTCGGCAAGGTCTGGGTCAACCGGCTTGACGCCGGTCGGCTGAATAGTGGATGAGTTCATGTGCGCTCCTTGGGAAGTTGACGCGCAGGCAAGCGAAATGCTCGCTGCACCACCGTTGTAAATCCCACGCCACGCCGTTCGCGTGGGCCAGGAGACTGTGGCGCCGTCAGACAACATCCCGCCACTGCCACGCCAACCTGGACACAGGCCACTGCGTGCTCGCCAGAGCGGGTGCCAGCCGGTTTTCAGCCGGCGCCCCACAGCGCAAGAACGTGTTCACGATCCAAGGCCTGGCAATTGCGATACCAATAAAAAAGCCTTCCAAATCATAGACTTGGAAGGCTTTTACCAATGGTTAGTTGGTAGGCGCGATTGGACTCGAACCAACGACCCCCACCATGTCAAGGTGGTGCTCTAACCAGCTGAGCTACGCGCCTGTTTGTATTCGAGAAAGCGATTGTAGCAGCAAAAAAACCGGGTTTTGGACACCTGCGAAAAATTGGTGAAACCTTCAGCCTGAGTGGCAGCACAGTCGGTCAGCGTCGCCGCGCCGAGCGCACGCCCGCCACGCTGGCGACAATCGCGAGCACCTTGTTGAGGCGGCCGGAGTCGGCGACTTCCACAGTGAAGGTCATCCATGCCGTGCCCTTGACCGACTGGGTCTGCACGCCGATGACGTTGGTTTTCTCCCGCGCAAACACTTCCGAGATATCGCGCAACAAGCCCTGACGGTCGGCGGCCTCCACCGCCACGTCCACGGGATACACGGCTGCACCCGCCGCGGATTTGGGCGTGCCCCATTCCACTTCGATCACCCGTTCGCTGCTGCGTGCCGCCATCTCCCGGAAGTTGCTGCAGTCTGCGCGGTGCACGCTCACGCCCTTGCCCCGGGTGACAAAGCCACGGATATTGTCGGGCGGCGCCGGTTTGCAGCACTTGGCCAGTTGCGTCATGAGCGAGTCGATCCCCACCACCAGCACGCCGCCCTTGGGGGCAGATTCGTTGGTGCGGGTCTTTTTCAGCAGCAGGTAATCGTCGGGTTGCAGCACCGGCTCGGGTGGGCGCAGAAGGGTTTCGATGCTGCGCAGTGAAAACTCGTCCTTGCCCACCACCTCGAACAGCGCGTCGGCCGACTTGAACCCCAGCTGCACCGCCAGGTCGTCCAGCTTCATGGCCGTCTTGCCTTCGCGCTGCAGCAGTTTTTCAACCGCCTCGCGACCCCGGGCCACCGTTTCGTGGGTGACCTGGGCGTTGAACCAGGCGCGCACCTTGGCCTTGGCCCGGTTGCTGATGAGGTAGCCCAATTCGGCATTGAGCCAGTCGCGCGAGGGGCGGCCTTCTTTGACGGTGACAATCTCCACGGTCTGGCCGTTCTGCAGCGGTGTGTTGAGCGGCACCATCACGCCGTCGACCTTTGCGCCGCGGCAGCGGTGGCCCAGGCTGGTGTGCACGCTGTAGGCAAAGTCCACGGGGGTGGCGCCCTGGGGCAGGTCCACCACGGCGGCCTCAGGGGTCAGCACGTAGATGCGATCTTCGAACAGGCCGCGGTTCTGCACGGTGCCGGCCAGATCGCGCTCCCACGCCAGCAACTGGCGCAGCACCGCGATCTTGGCGTCGTATTCGCCGCTGGCCGACACGCCCGCATAGCCCTTGCTGCCCGCCTCTTTGTAGGCCCAATGCGCCGCCACACCGTGCTCGGCATGGTCGTGCATGGCCTGGGTGCGGATCTGGATTTCGATAGGTTTGCCGGCGGCGTCGCGCACGATGGTGTGCAGCGACTGGTAGCCATTGGGCTTGGGGCGCGCGATGTAGTCATCGAACTCCTCCACGATGGGCGTGAACTGCTCGTGCACCCAGCTCAGGGCGGCATAGCAGTCCTTGACCGACGGCACCACCACGCGCAAGGCCCGGATATCCAGCACCTGATCGAAGTTGAGCGACTTGCCGCGCATCTTCTTGACGATGCTGTAGATGTGCTTGGGCCGCCCCTGCACACTGGCGCTGATGCTGCGCGCGCGCAGGTCGGACTCCAGCCGCGCGCGCAGCTGCTCCATATAGACCTCGCGCTCGCCGCGCTTTTCGTCAAGCAGGCGGGCAACCTCCTTGTAGGTCTCGGGCTCCAGAAATCGGAACGACAGGTCCTCCAGCTCCCATTTCACCTGCCAGATGCCCAGCCGGTTGGCCAGCGGGGCAAACACCTGCAGCGATTCGCGCGCCAGGCTGGGCGACACCGGGGTTTTGCTGGCCGCATGAAAGCGCAGCGTCTGCAGACGCGACGCCAGGCGCAACATCACCACCCGCAGGTCGCGCGAAAAGGCCAGCAGCATTTTGCGCACGTTCTCGGTCTGCACCGCCGGGTCGTCCACCTGCTGGGCGCCACGCGCCTGCCGCTGCACGCGCATCAGGTTGGTGGTCTCCACCGCCAGGGCCGCAAAGTTGTCGCCAAAGGCCTTGGCGATCACCTCGTGGGGCTTGGTCAGGTGCCCGCAGGCATACACCAGGTAGCTGGCTGCCTGCATGGCCTCTGACCCCCCAATGGCTTTGAGGATAGCGGCCACGGCGTCGGCATGGGCCAGGGTGTTCTCGCCGGAATCGAGCGCCTCGCCCGCCATGAGGGGCTCGGCAAAGGCGCGCGCCCGCGCCAGGGCATTGACCTGCTCGGGCAATGTGTGGGCCGTTGCGGCAATAAGTTGCGGCAATGTATCAGCCATAGGCGCATGCACCGCCGCCGACGGAGAGTGCGTTTTCATGCAGACACCGTTTCGTCGGGGGCCAGCAGAAAGTCCATCACGGCCGTCACCTGGTCTTGCGCCATCAAGGTGGGCGCATGCCCCACGCCCTCGAACTCCACGAGGTTTGCCCTCGGCCCACGGAGCGTCATGGCCTGGGCGGTTTCTGGCGCCAGCAAGTCGGACTGCGTGCCGCGCAGCAGCAGCGTGCGCGCCTGGATGCGGTCATAGAGCTGCCACAGCTGCTGCGCACCTGCAGCAGAGGCCTCGGGTGTCATGGCCCCAAAAGCCTGCGCGATGGCGGGGTCGTAATGCAGCGCCAGGCCGCCACCCGGCAAGGCCCGCACCATGGACCGCGACAGTTCCAGCCATTGCTCAGGGGTGTGCGGGCCAAAGCTCGACGAAATGGCCCACATGGCATCGGCCGCCTGCTGCAGCGAATCAAAGCGCACCGGCGCGCCCAGATACTGGCCGATGCGCTGCAGGGCCAGCCATTCGATGGCGGGCCCCACATCATTGAGCACCAGCCGGCGCACCGGCACGGCCAGCGGCCACAGGCTGCCCACGGCAGCGGCAGACGTTGCAGCGGATGGGCGAGGTTCTTGGGGTTCATCGGGCACGCCCAGCCCCGGCTGGCCACACAGGGCCATGCCGATCAGCCCGCCCATGCTAGTGCCCACCCAGTCCAGCGTCTGCACCGGGGCCTGCTGCTGCAGTTGGCCCAGCAAGGCCAGCATGTCGGCCGCGTATTGGGGAATCTGGTAGCCGGCGGGGTCGGCCAGCCAGTCGCTCTGGCCGCGGCCCACCACATCGGGGCAGATGACGCGGGCGTGGCGACCCAGCGTGCGCGCCAGGGTGTCGAAATCACGCCCCTGGCGCGAGAGGCCGTGCACGCACACCACCACATGCGGATGGGCCGGATTGCCGGTGCCGTTCCACTCCCAGTACGCCATGCGGTGCTGCGCTGGCGGGCTGGCCAGCGCCCCACCGAAGGGGCCCGCCGCAGAGGCGGCGCCAGGGCACAGTACGTAGTTCAGCGTAGGTTCAATCATGGGTGTGGAATCTGGCGACAGCGTTCGATAATGGCTCCATTGCATCGTAATTCATTCGGAGAAACTCGCATGCTCAACGGCAAAACCGCACTCGTAACCGGCTCCACCAGTGGCATTGGTCTGGGCATCGCCAAGGCCCTGGCCCGCCAGGGCGCCAACATCGTGCTCAATGGTTTTGGCGACGCGGACGGCCCGCGCGCCGAGGTGCTGGCTGCCGGCCAGGCAGCAGGCGCCCAGGTGGCCTACCACGGCGCCGACATGAGCCGCGCGGCCGATATCGAGGACATGATGAAATACAGCGCCGCGCAGTTCGGGCGCGTGGACATCCTCGTGAACAACGCCGGCATCCAGCATGTGGCAAACATTGAAGACTTTCCCGCAGAGCGCTGGGACGCCATCATCGCCATCAACCTGACCAGCGCCTTTCACACTTCGCGCCTGGCCCTGCCCGCCATGCAGGCGGCCAACTGGGGTCGCATCATCAACGTGGCCTCGGTGCACGGACTGGTCGGCTCCGCGCAAAAATCGGCCTACGTGGCGGCCAAGCACGGCATCGTGGGCCTGACCAAGGTGACGGCGCTCGAAAATGCGGCGTCTGGCGTCACCTGCAACGCCATGTGCCCCGGCTGGGTGCTGACGCCGCTGGTGCAAAAGCAGGTGGACGCCAAGGCCGTAGAACACGGCATCTCGAACGAAGAAGCCACGCGGCAGCTGCTGGGCGAAAAAGAACCTTCCATGCAATTCACCACGCCCGACGAACTGGGCGAGCTGGCCGTGTTCTTCTGCTCCCCCGCAGCCAACAACGTGCGCGGCGTAGCCTGGAACATGGACGGCGGCTGGGTGGCCCAGTAACCGGCATCAAGCCAGCGGCGCGAGAGCCAATGGCAAGGCTGCTCAAGCCTTTGGCGCCGCCCGAATTGCTCCCGTTTCAATAGCTAATAGCGCTTTCCACATAAGCGCTAGAGGCCATTTTCATGCAAAAAATAAGGTCGCCGCATCGTTCCAACAGATTCAGCGCATCTGCACCGAGCCCGACACATTGACGACCACCTGCGCCTTGCCCGCTTCCACCGGCACCGGTGCATCGGCAAACGCTGCCGATTTGGCCTCCATGGCCATGGCGCGCGGGCGCGGACCGGGAGACATCTCGTTGCTGTTCACGGACACCTCGCGCAGGCTGTAGTTGGCAAAGCCAAACCCGCGGCTCAACTCAGCGGCGCGCGTCTTGAACTGCTCGATAGCCAGTGTCTGGGCCTCGCCCTCCACCTTGGCGCGGGCCTCGCGCGACAAGGCAAAGCCCACCTGGCTGATGGCCATGGTCTGGATTTTTCCGGCCGTGGCGGTGATGCGGGCAAAGTCACGGCCCTCCAGCACCAGTTCGGCCCGGCCCTGCCAGCCGTTGATCTTGCCGTCCTTGCCGTAGCGCGGATACAGCCCGAAGGGGCCGGTGCGCACATCCATCTGCCCGGGTTGCGCATTGCGCTTGGCCTCGGCCAGTGCCGCATCCAACGCTGCCTTAAGCTGCACCTGCGTGGTGGCCGCGTCCGCGCCCTCCTTGCTGGTGGACAGCGCCAGCACCAGCAAATCCTGCTGCACCTCCACCGTGCCAGACGCCGCCAGCTGCACCACGTTGTGCGGCTCCACGGCCTGGGAATTTTGAGAAAAAACGGCTCCAGCGCTCACCATTAAAGCGCTAGCAGCTATCAAACGAATAGCATTTTTCATACCGGCAAATATCCTTGCGATCAGCGCACAACCCCACACCGGGCCGCACAGGCCACTACAGTAACCGCTGCAGAGATCGCCAGCGTAAACCGGGCGTGAGCGGCCTGCTCGCCGGGGCAAAACTTGTAACACTTGGTCAAACACAGGGCAAAAAACCGAACTTCGCGGCTGAAGCTGGTCAGAATCGGCTCTGTTACAAATTGGACCCGCACTCACCATGGCTACATCAACCAACCGTACCGACAAGATTCTGGTGGTGGACGACGATGCACGCATCCGCGATCTGCTGCGCCGCTACCTGACCCAAGAAGGCTTTGAAGTCATGGTCGCCGAAGACGGCAAGGCCCTGAACCGCCTGCTGCTGCGCGAGACGGTCGACCTCATCGTGCTCGACCTGATGATGCCCGGCGAAGACGGCCTGTCCATTTGCCGGCGCCTGCGTGCCGCCAATGACCGCACGCCCATCATCATGCTCACCGCCAAGGGCGAGGACGTGGACCGCATCGTGGGCCTGGAAGTGGGCGCCGACGACTATCTGGGCAAGCCCTTCAACCCCCGCGAGTTGCTGGCGCGTGTGCATGCCGTGCTGCGCCGCCGCCCCGCGCAAGAGGCGCCCGGCGCACCCTCGGGCGACAACGAAGTGGTCACCTTCGGCCCCTTCACCTTCGACCTGGGCACCCGCGCACTGCAGCGCAATGGCGAAGAGCTGCCGCTGACCACCGGCGAATTCGCCATGCTCAAGGCCCTGGTGCGCCACCCGCGCCAGCCCCTGTCGCGCGAAAAACTGGCGCTGCTGGCACGCGGCCGCGAGTTCGAGCCCTTCGACCGCAGCCTGGACGTGCAGGTTTCGCGCCTGCGCAAGCTGGTGGAGGTGGACGCCGCAGCGCCGCGCTACATCCAGACGGTGTGGGGCGTGGGCTATGTTTTCGTACCGGACGGAACGAACTGATCTGTCCATGCGCAAACCCGAAGGCCCGTCGGTGGCAGCGCTCCAGGAGCCGGTGACCGTTCCCTCCGACGCCACCAGCCCCGCGCCGCTGGAATCCTTGCGCCGTGCGCGCGAGCAACGCGCGCGTGTGGGGCTGAACCTTTTCTGGCGCACCTTCTTTCTGCTGGCGCTGCTGCTGGTGGGCAGCATTCTGGCCTGGCTGCAAACGCTACGGGCGCTGGAATTCGAGCCGCGCACGCTGCACACGGCGCAGCAGATTGCCTCGCTGGTCAACCTCAGCCGCGCGGCCCTGGTGCACGCCGACGCCATCGCACGCGTGTCGCTCATCAAGACCATGGCCGACCAGGAGGGGGTGCGCATCCTGCCGCGCGAGCCGGGCGACAAATTCACGCTGCTCGACAGCACCGCGCTGGGCAACCGCCTCACCGACGAACTGACCCAGCGCCTGGGCCCGGACACCGTCGTGGCCCAGAACGTCAACGGCGAAAACGGCCTGTGGGTCGGCTTCAACATCAACGGCGACCCCAACTGGCTGCTGATGGACCGCTCACGCTTCAGCCCTGCCGGTGGCCGCACCTGGCTGATCTGGCTGATCACGGCAGGCGCCCTGTCCCTGGCCGGCGCTGCCGCCATTGCGCGGCTGATCAACCAGCCGCTCAAGCAGCTTTCCTATGCCGCCAACCGCGTGCGCGATGGCGACTTTGCCGCCAGCCGCCTGGACGAAGAAGCGGTGACCAGCGAAATCCGAGAGGTGAACATCGGCTTCAACCGCATGGCACAAAAGCTTGCCAAGCTGGAGCAGGACCGCGCCGTCATGCTGGCCGGCATTTCGCATGATCTGCGCACACCCCTGGCGCGGCTGCGGCTCGAAACCGAAATGAGCGTGGTGGACGAAATAGCGCGCGAACACATGGTGGCCGACATCGTGCAGCTCGATGCCACCATCGACAAGTTTCTGGACTACGCCCGCCCCGACCACGTCACGCTCACCCCCGTCAACCTGCACGGCGTGGTGTCGTCCTGCGTCTATGCGGTGCAGGACCATCGCGAGCTGCAGATCACGATGGACGTCCCCGAAGACCTGAACGTGCTGGCCGACGAAGTGGAGCTGGCGCGCGTGATCTCCAACCTGCTGGAGAACGCGCGCCGTTACGGCAAGACGGTGGACACGACCGTCACCCATGTGGACATTGCCGCCAAGGGCCGCGAAAACTGGGTGCTGATCAAGGTGCGCGACCACGGCCCTGGCGTGCCACCCGAGCAGCTGTCCAATCTGACCAAGCCGTTCTTTCGCGGTGATTCGGCGCGCACTGCCGCCGCGGGTGCCGGGCTTGGCCTGTCGATCGTGGACAAGACGGTGCAACGCATGGGCGGCATCTTTGCGCTGGCCAACTCCAGCACCGGTGGTCTGGTGGCCCATATCCAGTTGCAGCGGGCCATCAACATGCCCGAAGGCGAAGACCCCAAGCAACGCCTGCAGCGCCCCTCCGTCAAGCGGCAGCTTCCCCGCCGCCGGGCCGAGGACCACATGGACTGAGAGGCTGAGAGTCTTTCATCCATGCCCGCTTTGCACGCCAAAACACGCCGGTGCCCGGTCAGGCCCTGACCAGCAACGCCACCGCCCGTGCCTCCATGGCCAGCCCCTGGCCCACCGGGCCCAGGCGTTCGGCGGTCTTGGCCTTGACGTTGACCTGCGCTTCA
Organism: Acidovorax sp. JG5; assembly: GCF_017939685.1. Classification (NCBI taxonomy): domain Bacteria; kingdom Pseudomonadati; phylum Pseudomonadota; class Betaproteobacteria; order Burkholderiales; family Comamonadaceae; genus Acidovorax; species Acidovorax sp. JG5. Next base: position 168,685 of record NZ_JAGKSE010000006.1, on the reverse strand, counting down.
TCCACCCCCACTGCGGCCGCGATGCACCGGCGCATGGCGGGAATATGCGCGGCCAGGCGCGGCGACTGCGCCACCACCGTGCTGTCGATGTTGCCGATGTCGTAGCCCGCGGCCCGCACCCGGCGCGCCACCTCTGCCAGCAGCACGCCCGAGTCCGCGCCGCGAAATGCCGCGTCGGTGTCCGGAAAATGGCTGCCGATATCACCCAGGGCCGCCGCCCCCAGCAGGGCATCGGTGATGGCATGCAGCAGCACATCGGCATCCGAATGGCCCAGCAGGCCCATGCTGTGGGCGATCTCCACCCCGCCAATCACCAGCCGGCGCCCGGGCACCAGCGCATGCACATCCCAGCCTTCACCAATCCTGAAATTCATCGAATCACTTTCGCCCGTGAAGGGTCGTTAAAAGGGCCTCAAAACATGTTCTTCTTGTCAAAGGGCGCAGCCGCCTGCCCGCGCGCGCCACCAAAACGATCCAATGTGGCGCCGTGCGCCCGCTGTGCCAGCACGGCGGCCGCCAGGGCAAAGTCGTCCGGATAAGTCACCTTGAAATTCTGCGCCCCCCCTGGCACCAGCCGCGGGTGCAGGCCCATCGCCTCCATGGCGCTGGCTTCGTCGGTGGCGCCCGAGCCCACATGTTCGATGGCCGCCTGGAGCGCTCCCATGCGGAACATCTGCGGCGTCTGCGCCAGCCACTTGTCGCTGCGGTCCACGGTGGAGGCCACGCGCACGCCGCCGGGTCCGTCAATCGATGTCTTGAGCGTGTCGGCCAGCTTGTGCGCCAGCAAACCACCCACGCCGTCGTGCTGGCAGGTGTCGATCAGAGTGTCGATCTGCTGGGATGTCACCAGGCAGCGTGCCGCGTCATGCACCAGCACCCAGTCGTCGGGCTGTGCACCACGCTCCGCCAGGGCCCGCAAGCCGCCCAGCACGGTATCCGCACGCGTGGGCCCGCCGCATTCCACGGTGAAGAACGCGGGGTGGGCGTAGGCATCCAGAAAATGGTCCCCCGGCGCCACCGCCACCAGCGTGCCCAGCAAGCGGTTCACCCCCGCAAAAGCCGCCAGGGTGTGCATGACCATGGGGTGCCCTGCCACCAGGTGGTATTGCTTGGGCAAGGCCGGGGCAACCAATGCCGCGCCGGGCGTGGCGGCAGGTGGCACGGCCCGCAGGCCCATGCCCGCACAAGGCACCAGCGCCCAAAAGCGCCCGTGGGCGGACAAGGGGGCGAGCGGTGGGTGTGGGAGCGGAGCAGTCATGTGTCGCGCATTCTAAAATCTCCTGTTGCCCACCCATCCAGCCCGCGCGCGTTTCGCGCCCCAGGGGATGCGGCGGGCCCAGACGATACCGTCCGCATGGAACTGCCCAAACTCTCCCCCGGAAAACGTTTCACCCTGCCCCGCCCCGTGGGCAGCGCCGATGCCCTGCTGCTGGCCCGCCTGGCCGAGCGCGACAAGGCCGCAGGCCGCACCACAGCCATCGTCACGGCCGACGCCACCGACGCGCAACGCCTCATCGAAGAAATGGCGTTCTTCGCGCCCGGCCTGCGCTGCGCGCTGTTCCCCGACTGGGAGACGCTGCCCTATGACACCTTCTCGCCGCACCAGGATTTGATCAGCGAGCGGCTGGCCACGCTGTGGCGCATCTCGCAAGGTGAGGCCGATGTAGTGCTGGTGCCCGCCACCACCGCGTTGTACCGGCTGGCACCGCCGTCGTTCCTGGCGGGCTACACCTTCCACTTCCAGGTCAAGCAAAAGCTCGACGAGGCCAAGTTCAAGGCCCAGCTCACGCTGGCGGGTTACAGCCATGTCTCGCAGGTGGTGAGCCCCGGCGAATACGCGGTGCGCGGCGGGCTGATCGACCTGTTCCCCATGGGCTCGCTGGTGCCTTACCGCGTGGACCTGTTCGACAACGAGATCGACTCCATTCGCACCTTCGACCCCGACAGCCAGCGCAGCCTGTACCCCGTGCCCGAGGTGCGCCTGCTGCCCGGCCGCGAGTTCCCGATGGACGACGAGGCGCGCGCCAAATTCCGCAGCCGCTGGCGCGAGATGCTGGAGGGCGACCCGACCAAGAGCCGCATCTACAAGGACATGGGCGCGGGCGTGGCCACGGCGGGCATCGAGTACTACCTGCCGCTGTTCTTCGACGACACCGCCACCGTGTTCGACTACCTGGGTGGCGAGGCCACGGTGGTGCTGCACGGCGACCTGGAGCCGGCCTTCCAGCGCTTCTGGCAAGACACCAAAGACCGCTTTCGCCTGATCCAGGGCGACCCGGAGCGGCCGGCGCTGCCGCCCGAGTCGCTGTTCCTGTCCATCGACCAGTTCTACACGCGCGCCAACCTGCATGCGCAGCTGTCCATCCGCCCTGCGCTGGAGGACGTTGCCGACAACCCGCATTTCCAGAAGCTGGGCGATTTGTCGGTGGTGCGTGGCGCCGACGACCCGCTGGCCCGCCTGCACGCGCACCTGCGCAACACCCAGCACCGCGTGCTGCTGCTGGCCGAGAGCGACGGCCGACGCGAGAGCCTGCTCGACTTCTTCCGCGCCAGCAGCGTGAACCCGCCCGCGTTTGATTCGCTGGCCGCGTTCCAGGCCGACAGCGCCGAAAAGATCGGCATCGCCAAGGCCGGCCTCACCGTGGGCTTCAGCTGGATAGCGGACGGCATCGACTTCGTCACCGAGACCGAGCTCTTTGCCGCCGGCCCCACCACGCGCCGGCGCAAGAAGCAAGAGCAGGTGAGCGATGTCGAGGCGCTGATCAAGGACCTGTCAGAGCTGAACGTGGGCGACCCCGTGGTGCACAGCCAGCATGGCATCGGCCGCTACCGGGGCCTGGTCAACATGGACGTGGGCAACAAAAACCCCGACGGCACGCCCGCCATGCAGGAGTTCTTGCACCTCGAATACGCCGACAAGGCCGTGCTGTATGTGCCCGTGAGCCAGCTGCAGCTCATCAGCCGCTACACCGGCGTGAGCGCCGACGAGGCGCCGCTGCACAAGCTGGGCAGCGGCCAGTGGGAAAAGGCCAAGCGCAAGGCCGCCGAGCAGGTGCGCGACAGCGCGGCCGAGCTGCTCAACATCTACGCCCGCCGCGCCGCGCGCGAAGGCCATGCCTTCCGCTACTCGCCGCAAGATTACGAAACCTTTGCCAACGACTTCGGCTTTGAAGAAACGGCCGACCAGAACGCCGCCATCCACGCGGTCATCCAGGACATGATTTCGCCCCGCCCCATGGACCGCCTGGTCTGCGGCGATGTTGGCTTTGGCAAGACCGAGGTGGCGCTGCGTGCGGCCTTCGTGGCCGTCACCGGCGGCAAGCAGGTGGCGTTTCTTGCGCCCACCACGCTGCTGGCCGAGCAGCATTACCAAACGCTGGTGGACCGTTTTTCCAAGTGGCCGGTGAAGGTGGCGGAGGTGTCGCGCTTCCGTTCAGGCAAGGAGATCACCGCCGCCATCAAGGGCATTGGCGATGGCACGGTGGACATCGTGGTGGGCACGCACAAGCTGCTGTCTGAGTCCACCAAATTCCACAACCTGGGCCTCTTGATCATTGACGAGGAGCACCGCTTTGGCGTGCGCCACAAGGAGCAGATGAAGGCCCTGCGCGCCGAGGTGGATGTGCTGACGCTGACGGCCACGCCCATCCCCCGCACGCTGGGCATGGCGCTGGAAGGCCTGCGCGACCTGTCGGTCATCGCCACCGCGCCGCAGCGGCGCCTGGCGATCAAGACCTTTGTGCGCAACGAGGGCACGGGCGTGATCCGCGAAGCGGTGCTACGCGAACTCAAGCGCGGCGGGCAGTGCTACTTTTTGCACAACGAGGTGGAGACCATCGAGAACCGCCGCCAGAAGCTCGAAGAAATCTTGCCCGAGGCCCGCATCGCCGTGGCCCACGGCCAGATGCCCGAGCGCGATCTGGAGCGCGTGATGCGCGACTTTGTGGCCCAGCGCTACAACATCCTGCTGTGCTCGACCATCATCGAGACCGGCATCGACGTGCCCACGGCCAACACCATCATCATGAGCCGCGCCGACAAGTTCGGCCTGGCGCAGCTGCACCAGCTGCGCGGGCGCGTGGGCCGCAGCCACCACCAGGCGTATGCGTACCTGATGGTGCCCGACACCGAGGGCCTGACCAAGCAGGCACAGCAGCGGCTCGATGCGATCCAGGCCATGGAGGAACTTGGCAGCGGCTTTTACCTGGCCATGCACGACCTGGAGATCCGCGGCGCGGGCGAGGTGCTGGGCGAGAACCAGAGCGGCAACATGCTGGAGGTGGGCTTTCAGCTGTACAACGAGATGCTCAATGAAGCCGTCAAGGCGCTCAAGGCAGGCAAAGAACCCGACCTGCTCTCGCCCCTGTCGGTCACCACCGACATCAACCTGCACGCCCCCGCCCTGCTGCCCGACGACTACTGCGGCGACGTGCACCTGCGCCTGTCGTTCTACAAGAAGCTGGCCACGGCCAAGACGCCCGACCAGATCGACGGCCTGCTCGAAGAGATCGTGGACCGCTTTGGCAAGCTGCCGCCGCAGGCCCAGACCCTCATCGACGTGCACCGCCTGCGCGTGCTGAGCCAGCCCTACGGCGTGGTGAAGGTGGATGCGGCGCCGGGCGTCATCACCATCACCTTCAAGCCCCAGCCGCCGATTGACCCGATGCGCATCATCGAGCTGATCCAGAAGAACAAACACATCAAACTGGCGGGCAACGAGAAGCTGCGCATCGAGCGCGAGCTGAAAGACCCGAAAGACCGGGCGCAGATGGTGCGCGACATTTTGCGCAGCCTGGGGCAGCCGCTGGTGGCTGCATGATGGAATTTTTTGAATGAAATTGGGCTCTAGCGCTTATCTATCAAGCACCAGCAGCTATCAATAGAATAGTAAGCAGAACCATGTGGCTGGAAACCGCTCTGGTCCTCATCGCGCTGGTTGCGGCCATGGCAGCGCAGCCTTGGCGCATGCTGGCAAACGGCAAGCCACTCGCGCACGAGACGCATGGCGCGCCGTCCGCACTGTGGACGCCCCTGCTCGCCACCCTGCTGTTCCTGCCCTGGCTGTGGGCCCTGCCCACGCTGCATGCCATGCCGCTGCAGCTGCAGTGGTCGGGCGCCTGCCTGGTGGTGCTGATGCTGGGCTGGCCGCTGGCCATGCCGGTGCTGGTGCTGGTGGGTGGCGTCGCCTGGCTGATCTCGCCCATGGGCTGGGAGCAGGCCCTGGCTACCGTCGTGTGGCAGGGCGTGGTGCCCGGCACGCTGGCGCTGCTGCTGGGAGCGCTTGTACGGCGCCTGACGGGCGAGCACCTGTTCATCTACGTCCTCGGGCGCGCCTTCATCGGTACCGCCGTCTGCGTGTTTGCTGCGGGCGTGCTGGCACAGTGGTCCAGCCAGCCGCTGCCCGGTGTGGGCACAGAGCTGTCACTGGTGGCGCGCTGGCTCATGGCCTGGGGCGACGGCATCGTCACCGGCATGCTGTGCGCCGTGTTCGTGGCCTTCCAACCCGAATGGCTGGCCACCTGGTCGGACAAGTTGTACCTGCATAAACCGCCCTGAATGCCTGGCGCCGCACCCAGCGTATTTTTTTAGTCCAATCGACCTGTTAGCGCTTATTCATAAAGCGCCAATAGCTATCCAATACACAGTTGATTATTCCCAAGGCATCTACAGCAACGCGGCGAAGACATCGCCCATAATTGAGATGCACTTATATAATTTTCACTGTAGTTATATGGAGTTTCACCATGTCCCAAGTCACGATTTACATGGACGACGACGCCATGGCGCGGGCCAAGGCGGCAGCGGCGGCGGCGCGCTTGTCACTGAGCGCCTGGATCACCAAGCTGGTCAAAGAACAAGCCGCGCCCACCGATGCCAACGGCTACCCCCTGGGGTTTTTTGCATCCATTGCTGAAAACGCCCCGCTGTGGCACGACTTTCCGCTGTCCGAAGAACTGCGCGCCCACGAGGTGCCCGACCTGCCCCGCGAAACCTGGTGACACCACCGATGTACTTGCTCGACACCAACACGCTGATTTATTTGTTCAAAAACGAAGGGCATGTCGCCCAGCGCATGCAAAGCGTGGCGGCGCATCTCATCCAGATTCCTGCGGTGGTCTGGTTCGAGCTGGAATACGGCGTGCTGCGCTCCAGCCGGCCTGTGCCCCAAAGGCAGAGCATGAACATGGTGGCGCAAACCTACCGAACGCTGCCCTTTGACCTGGCCTGCGCCCAGTCCGCCGCGCAGATCAAGCACCAGCTCAGCACCGCCGGAACGCCCATTGGGCACTATGACTTGCTCATTGCCGGCGTCGCCCACGCCCATGGCCTGACGCTGGTGACCCGCAACACCCGTGAATTCGAACGCATTCCCGGCCTACCCGTGCAAAACTGGTACGACGCCAGCGACAAACAAGCATAAGAATCGCCTCCAGCCCTTGCCACACAAGCGCAAGCCGCTATCAAAATATAAGTCCCCCATTCGCCATGCCCCACCCCATCCTTGACGCCCCCACCCCCGACCAGCACAAGCTCGACCTGCTGCGCCAGCACTTTCCGCAAGCGGTGGAGGTGGACGCGCAAGGCCACATCCGCATCAACGCCGCCGCACTGCAACTGGCCATTGACCCCAGCAACCCGGCCGGACTGCAGGTCGAAGAAGACGGCTACGAGCTGCGCTGGGTGGGCAAGCGCGAGGCTTATCACAGTGCTTTTGTGCCGGTGCAAAAAATCATTGCCCCGCTGCCTGATGACAGCAAAAACTGGGACAGCACCGGCAACCTGCTGATCAAGGGCGACAACCTCGACGCCCTGCGCCTGCTGCGCCACAGCTACTTTGGCAAGGTCAAGCTCATTTATATCGACCCGCCCTACAACACCCAAAGCGACGCCTTTGTTTACCGCGACGACTTTTCAGCCAAGCAAAGCGAAGTGCTGGCGCAACTGGGTTATGCGGCAGAGAACATCGACTACATCAAGAACATTTACGGGGCGCGCACGCACAGCGGGTGGCTGAGTTTTATGTACCCGCGCCTGTTGCTGGCCAGGGATTTGCTGCGCGACGATGGCGTGATTTTTATTTCGATTGATGACAACGAGCAGGCGCAGCTTAAATTGCTTTGTGATGAGGTGTTTGGGCAGGAGAATTTTGTTAACACCATAGTCTGGGAAAAGCGTTATAGCCCACAAAATGCAGTGAAATGGTTTTCAGAATCACATGATTTTTTATTGGCAATTGCAAAGAACAAATCAAATTGGACTCCAAACCTGTTAAAGCGATCAAACGAAATGAATGATCGCTACAAGAACCCTGATAACGATCCGCGCGGGGTGTGGAAACCAGTAGATTCAACCGCACAAGGCGGTCACGGAACAAAAAGTCAGTTCTATGAGCTTATTGCCCCCAACGGCAAACGGCACAAATTGCCGAACGGCCGCTGCTGGTTGTATACCGAGCCAGTACTGAAAACAATGATTGATGACAACCGGATTTGGTTTGGCGCAGATGGCAACAATGTCCCTGCCGTAAAGCGCTTTCTAACGGAAGTTAAGCAAGGAACTGCTTGCCAAACGATTTGGAAGCATGCGGAAGTAGGACATAGTCAAGACGCGAAGAAGGAGGTTAACGATCTCTTTCCGGAAGGCGCCGTATTTGACACACCAAAGCCCACTCATTTGATCAAAAGAATTCTTCAAATTGCAACCGACAAAAACGATATCACTTTAGATTTTTTCGCTGGCAGCGGCACCACCGGAGAAGCCGTGATGCGCCTGAACGCCGAAGACGGAGGCAACCGCCAATTCATCCTGGTACAAATCCCGCAACCCATCGATCCCAAAAAGCAAAAAGAGCCCTATGCCTTTGTGAAAGAAACCCTGGGCAAGCCCGAAGCGACGATTTTCGAAATCACCGCCGAGCGCCTGCGCCGCGCCGGGGCCAGGATTGAGGCCGAACTGGCCGCCAAAGCGCAAGCCGTCGCCGTGCAGCCCGCCCAGCTTGAAGGTTTTGCGCCAGAGGCTTCGACGGGCTCAGCCCGAACGGCTGCGGTGGACACCGGTTTTCGCGTCTTCGACCTGGTGGACGACCCCGACGCGCTCATCCTGCAAAAACCCTTGCAACAAGCCACGCAGGCCGATGTGCTGGCCCTGCAGGCCAGCATTGCCACGCCCCAGCCCAGCCAGCTGCCGCGTGTTTTGTACAACCTGCTGCTGGCCGAGGGTTTGCCTTTGACCACGCCGCTGCGCACGGTGATCGACCAGCACCTGTACCTGGCTGCCGATGTGGCTTTTGTGGTGCAGGCGCTGGCGCTCGACACGCTGACCGACTCCCTGCGCGCCCTGCAGGCCGAGGGCACGCCAGCGGTGTACCTGACGGTGTATGCGCCCTGGATTGCCGACGACAACTTCATGCTGGGCATCAAGACGGTGGCCGAGACGCTGGGCTATTCCGAAGACAAGCTGCGGCTGCGGGGCTGAACGCGATGAACGCTCAGTTTCAATACACCACGCTGGCGCACCAGACGCAGGCGGTTCAATCCATCGCCGAGGTGTTTTCCGATGTGCGCTTTGTGGCGCCCGGCAACGTGCATGCCAACCCGACCATGGTGCCGGGCGAGGCGGCGGCCACGCTGCGCAGCAACATCACCGCCATCCGGGCGCGCAACCTGGTGCATGCGGGCGAGGTGCAGGTGCCCGTGACCACCACGCCAGCGCTGGCGCTGGACGTGCTGATGGAAACCGGCACGGGCAAGACCTTTACCTTCATCGAAACCATTCACCGGCTGCACAAGGACAAAAAACTCTCCAAGTTCATCGTGCTGGTGCCAAGCAACGCGATTCGCCAGGGCACGCTGAAAAGCCTGCAGTCCACTGCCACGCACTTTGGCAAGCAGTACGACCAAAAAATCAGCGTCTATAACTATTCGGCCAAAACCGTGCAGGGGTTTATTCACGCGGCCAATGCCGGCATTTCGGTGCTGGTGGCCACCTACCAGTCGTTTGCGGGCGACAGCAAGGTCATCAACAAACGCGGCGTGGAGGCGAACCTGTTTGGCCATGCCAAGAGCTTCATGGAAGCGCTGGCGGTGATTCGCCCGGTGCTCATCATTGACGAGCCGCACCGGTTTGAGGGCAAGCAGACGCAGGAGTATTTGGCCAAGTTCAACCCGTTGCTGACCATCCGCTTTGGCGCAACGTTCAAAAAGGACGAATACAAAAACCTGATCTACACGCTGGACAGCCTGGAAGCGTTTCGCCAGCGCCTGGTCAAGGGCATTACCGTGGACACGGTGGGCGCGGGGGCCGACATGACGCAGGTGCTGTGCTTCAACGCCGTCAGCGGCACGGCCAAGGAGCGATGCGCGCATGTGAGCTACCAGACGATGGCCGGCAAGACCGCCACGGTTGCGCTGCAGGCCAAGGACAGTTTGGGCGAAAAAACGGGCATTGGCTTTTTAGACGGGCATGTGATTGAAAGCGTGACCGCCAAAGAGGTTCGGTTTACCAACGACTTTTCGCTGTCGCTGGGCGAGCCCGCGTCTTACGGCATGCTGGCCGAGCAAATGCAGGCGCTGATCATTGAGCGCAGCATTGCCAACCACTTTGAGCGCGAGGAAGCGCTGTTCAAACGCGGCATCAAGGCGCTGAGCCTGTTCTTCATTGACTCGGTGGCCAAGTACCTGCCCGAAGGCAGCAAGCCAGCGGTAATCCGCGTGGCCTTTGAGCGCCATTACCGCGCCCAACTGGCGCAAATGCTGGAAAAGCCCGACCTGGACCCTGGCTACCGCGCCTATCTGGAACGCAGCGCGGCGGACATTGGCCGGGTGCACAAAGGTTACTTTGCCCGCTCGCACAGCGAAAAAGGCGAGGAAGAGGCGATCCAGCTGATCTTGCAGGAAAAGGAAAAGCTGCTGTCGTTTGGCACGGATTTGCGTTTTATCTTCTCGATGTGGGCGCTGCAGGAAGGCTGGGACAACCCCAACATCTTCACCCTGTGCAAGCTGGCGCCCAGCAACTCCAAAATCACCAAGCTGCAGCAAATTGGACGCGGCCTGCGCCTGGCGGTAAACCAGCAGCTGGAGCGGGTGCAATCAGACGACCCGGCGTTTGACGAGGTGAATGAACTGGTGGTGGTGGTGCCCGCCAGCGAGGGCAATTTTGTCGAGGCGATTCAAAGCGAGATTTCCGCGCACAGCGTGCAGCGCGTATCCAGGGTGTTTGACGATGCGGTGCTGGCCGAATTTGGCGTGGCGCCCAGCACCCGCGTGGCCAACCGGGTGCTAGACGCGCTGGCGGCACTGGGCGTGATTGCGCTGGACGATCTGTCTGGCCAGGCCACTTTGCTGCTGGAGCGCACGGCCTACCTGGCGCGGCGCGATGAAATTTTGGCAAAGCTCAAAGCCATCCATGGCATTGAAGACACCAACGCGGTCGCCATGCAGGCGTACCTGGATGCCTATTACGAAGGCTATGGGCAAGTAAAGCGCAAGGAAGACAAAGTCAGACCGACGATTCGCATCAACCCTGGCAACTACCAGAAGTTCAGGGAACTCTGGGAAAACCTGAACCGCGATGCAGTGCTGCACTACGAGCTGGATGCGGACACATTGACCGAGAAGATATTGGCAAGCATTGCCTCTGATTTTCAGGTGCGGCCGCTGACGATCAGCGTGACACGCACGGAAGGTGTGGAAAGCCTGCACCAGGCCAAAAGCGCGCAAAGCAGCTACGACGTTCTGCCACAGTCGGTTTACACACTGTCTGAGTTTGTGCGCGAACTGGCCAACCTGACCAAGCTCAGTTACCACACGGTGGGCAATATTTTGAGCCGCATGCCGGCTGACAAGTTTGCGCAAATTCGGCACAACGAAAACCGCGCACTGACCGCGCTGCGCGACCTGGTGCTGGGTTGCATTTACGAATTGCTGGTCAACAAGGTGACTTACGGGTTGCGCGAAATTCGGGCGAAAACGTCCTTGACCGACAAAGAGGGCAACCTGTACGGCACGATTGCGGTCTCGCTGTGCGGGGTGGAAACGCACGCCATTCACAATTCAGAGATTCAGGCCCGCTCGCTGTATGCGGATGCTGCCATGCCGGTGGACAGCAAAATTGAACGCGACACCGTGGACGAGTCCAACCAGGCGCGGATCACGGTGTTTGCCAAGCTGCCCAAAATCAACATCCCCACTCCGGCGGGCAATTACAACCCCGACTTTGGCTATGCCATCACACAAGATGGCAGCGCACAAGCGCTGTACCTGGTGGTGGAGACCAAGGGTTACGACAACCGCAGCGATATTCCAACGAAGGAAAAGTGGAAGATTGACAGCGCCAAACAGTTCTTCAAGGCGCTGCAGGATTTGCCCGTGCTGAAGGAAAAAGGCGTGCAAATCCATTACCAGACCAAGATCAATGGCGAATCGCTGGCTCAGCTGATTTCAAGTATCAAATAAGTCTGTAGCCATTGCTCTTTAATCGCAATGAGCTATCAAAACAATAGTATTTACATTCCCATGCAACCCACCGAAATCTCCCCCGGCCTCGTGATCCAGGGCTTCACGCCCCCGCTGAATCTGCGGGACTTCAAGCTCATCGCCTTCGACATGGACTCCACCCTCATCAACATCGAGTGCGTGGACGAAATTGCCGATGCCGCCGGCCGCAAGGCCGAAGTAGCGGCCATCACCGAGGCCGCCATGCAGGGCCTGATCACCGACTACAAGGAAAGCCTGCGCCAGCGCGTGGCCCTGCTCAAGGGGGTGACCGTAGGCCACATGGAGCAGGTGTTCTCGGAACGCCTGCGCTTTAACCCCGGCGCCAAGGAACTGATCACCGCCGCCAAGGCTGCAGGCCTGACCACATTGCTGGTGTCGGGCGGCTTTACCTTTTTCGCCGACCGCGTGCGGGCGGGCCTGGGCATCGACTTTGCCCGATCCAACATGCTCGAAGTGGAAAACGGCCTGCTCACGGGCCGCATGGTGGACCAGTCGTGGGGCGACATCTGTGACGGGGCCGAAAAGCGCCGCACCCTGCTGGAGGTGGCCTCGCTCATGGGCATCTCGCCCGCGCAAACGATTGCCGTCGGCGACGGCGCCAATGATCTGCCCATGATGGGCGCCGCGGGCCTGTCGGTGGCCTACCACGCCAAGCCCGCCGTGCGCGCGCAGGCCAGGATTGCCATCAACCAGGGTGGGCTGGACCGCGTTCTGGAAGTGGTACGCCCCTGAAAGGCGCAAAGATGGACGGGGACTGGCACACCCGGCCACATCCCCTGCCAGCAGCGCGTTGCAGCCGCAAGCTACGCGGCCGCATCTGGCAACCCCGGCACCATCCGCACCGCAGCCAGCCGACGCGACTGGGGCATCGCCACCACGCTGTGGGGCTCGGTGAGCAGGTCGGCCAGCGTCACCTTGTCCAGCACGGCGATGAAGGCCTGCATGGCCTGCCCAAGCACCCCCTTGAGGTGACAGTGGCTGTTCAGCCGGCACTGGTTGTGCGCTGGGTCAAAACATTCAACCAGATTGAAATCGGTTTCGGTGGCGCGCACCACGGCACCGATGTTGATGTCGCCCGCGGGCTTCATCAGGCGCATGCCGCCCCCGCGCCCGCGCGTGGTCTCCAGCAGACCCTGGGCGGACAGCTCCTGGACAATCTTGGTCAGGTGGCTGCGTGAAATGCCATGGCTCTCCGCCACCTCGGTGATGGTGACGGGCTGTACACGCCCTTCGCTGGCCGCGCAATACATCAGCACGCGCAGCGTGTAGTCGGTCCATTGGGTCAGACGCATTCGATTGCCGTAGATCAATTAAAAGAGATAGTTCGCATGAATTTTATGCCATAAAATATTCACACCAAATGAACCTTTAAAGGACCACACCATGAACGCCCGTCTGGAAACCACCGCGCCCGCCACAGTTGCCCTGAGTGCCGATCAGCAAATCGGCCAGATTGCGGTGCAGCTGCCCGGCGCCACCGCCGTCTTTCGCCGCCTCAAGCTGGATTTTTGCTGTGGCGGCCAGGTGCCCCTGGCAACGGCCGCTGCCGATAAAGGACTGGACGTGAACGCCGTGCTGTCCGAGCTGGCCGCCCTGCAACGCCCCAGCGCCGTTCCCGAAATGCGTGAACCGGGCGCACTGGTGGACCACATCCTCACGCGCTACCATGACGTACACCGCGTGCAGTTGCCCGAGCTGATTCGCATGGCCCGCCGGGTGGAAGCCGTGCACCGCGACAACGCCGATGTGCCCGCCGGGCTGGCCGATCTGCTGGAAGAAATAGAGCAAGAGCTGCTCTCGCACATGCAAAAGGAAGAAGCCATTCTGTTTCCCATGCTCAAGTCGGGCGGCAACCCGTTCGTGGGCCAGCCCATCGGCATGATGCGGGCCGAGCATGTGGACCATGGCACGGCCCTCGACCAGTTGAACGCACTGACCCATGACGCCACGCCCCCCGCAGGCGCGTGCAACACCTGGCGCGCCCTGTACGCGGGCATTGCGCAATTTGGCGATGACCTGATCAACCACATCCACCTGGAAAACAACGTGCTGTTTCCCCAGTTCGAGGCAGCACCGGCTGCCGCTGGTGGCTGTGGTTCAACCGGCTGTGCATGCAGTTGAGTCCCTCTGCGCCGCGCCAGACGCCCAGCGTGGAGAGCCTCACAGCCCTTGTGCACGGGCGTCATCAGCCGACCACTTAACTCCTGTTTTCATAGCACAAGGCGCTTACTCCTATTGCGCTGCGGGCAAATTTTGCAAACATTCCAAAATGCGCCCCTGACCAGCGCTGCCCAGGCCCGTCCTGCCACCGCAAACCACCATCACCGTGCACCTTCGGCAGGCGCCGGGACTGGTTCGTGGGGCCGCACCAGCCGCACCAGCAGCCGGGAGCCCTTGCCCACGTCTGCGCGGCTTTCCCCGGTTTCCATGTTCACCGCCCAGCCCTGGCGAAAAGCCATGCCGCCAGCGCCCCCTGCGGCGCGGCTTTCCATGACGTTGCCATAGTTGTACGGATTGCCCGAGCCCGCCTGCACATTGGCAGTACCCGACCAATGCCAGTCGGGCGGGGTGGCCGGAAAAAGCACCGGGTTGAGCCCTGGCGGGCGGGCGGTCTTGTCCACCAGCCGCTTGAGCTCGTTGACGCGCGGCAGCCGCCAGCGCACGCCGTCGGCCTTCCAGCGGGCATGGGCCAAGGCTGTGGCCTGCGCATAGTCCAGCCGCTGCGGGGTGCCGGTGCAGGTCTTGCCGTTCCACTGCATCCCCTCCACGCAGCGCGGCCAGACCAGCCGGGCCCGCAGATCGATGACGGTGGCCCCATCCTCCGAGGGCACCAGCGTGGGCGCAGCGGCCGGATCTGCCGCTTGGGCGCAGGCGGCAACCACCAGGCCACCCACCACGACAAACCAGGAGTGGCGGGCGAGAAAATACTGTTTCACGGTGCGTGGTTCCATGGCAAGGGTAATGGTAGCGGGCCGTGTGGCGCCGCTCCCGCAGGAGCAAATCATCAAAAAACGGGCCTTCCAGTATCTTCGACCACCGCGCCACTGGTGACTGGCCGGTGGCGCAAGACGCACGTTGCGATACGCCGCTGCGGCCGGCTTTGGCGGCCCTTTCAGTCGGCAACCCCTTGCCACACCCACCACGCCAGCGCCAGCATCATGCAGCCGGTCAGCGCGTCCAGTGCCCGCCAGGCGCGGGGGTTGGCAAACAGCCCCTGCAACCGCCGCCCGGCCAGTGCCAGGGCAGCGAACCACACCAGACTGGCCGAGGCAGCCCCCATCACAAAGATCCACTTGAGCCCGCCATCCTGGCGCGCACCGATCGATCCCACCAGCACCACGGTGTCCAGATAGACATGGGGGTTGAGCAGCGTGATCACCGCCAGGGTGCCAAGCACGCTGAGCAGGCCACGCGGCGCCATGCCGTGGGCCGTGCCGAGACTGGCGTCGGGCGCAGTCAGCACGCGCCACCAGGCGAACAGGCCATAGGCCAGCAAAAAGGCCGCGCCGCCCACGCTCAGGTAATAAGCCAGCGCAGGCGAGCGCCCCAGTAACTGCGCCATGCCGGCCACGCCCACGCCAATCAGCAGCGCATCGCTGGCCACGCACCAGGCCACGCAGGCGCGCACATGCTGGCCGCTCACGGCCTGGCGCAGCACATACAGGTTCTGGGCACCGATCGACACGATGAGCGACAGGCAGACGGTGAAACCGGCGAGCCACGAAGAAGAAACATTGGCAGTCCACATGCCGCCAATTCTGGGCGGCGGTCTTCATTAAGTAAAATTAATTCACCTGAATCAAAGTTAGCAACTCTTCATGCTCGACTACACCGGACTCCAGGCCCTTGCCGCCGTGGTGCGCGAAGGCAGCTTCGAACGCGCCGCGCGCCGGCTGCACGTCACGCCTTCGGCGGTGTCGCAGCGCATCAAGCAGCTGGAAGAACGCACGGGCCAGGTGCTGGTGTTGCGCGGCACGCCCTGCACCGGCACCGATGCCGGGCGGCGGCTGTGCCTGCATGTGGAGCAGGTGGCGCTGCTCGAAAACGAACTGCGCCGCACCAACCCGACCCTGATGCCCGACGGCCAGGCCGCGCCCCCCACGCTGAAGCTGGCGGTGAATGCCGATTCGCTTTCCACCTGGTTCATGGATGCCATGGCCGCCTTCACGGCCGGCGGCAACGAGCTGCTGGACATCCGCATCGATGACCAGGACCACACGGCCCAGCGACTGAAGGAAGGCGATGTGCTGGCCGCCGTGACGGCCAGCGCGGGCACCATCGCGGGCTGCAACACCTGGCCCCTGGGATCGGTGCGCTACGTGGCGGCGTCCAGCCCGGCGTTTGTGGCGCAGCATTTTGCGGGCGGGGTCAGCGCCGAGGCCATCGCCCGTGCACCCATGATCACCTTCGACCGCAAGGACCGCCTGCAGGAGCAGTGGCTGCAGCAACGGGGCCTGGCCTCGCGTCGCAACCCGCCCAAGCATTTTTTGCCGTCCAACGACGGCTTCGTGCGAGGTTGCGAAGCGGGCATGGGCTGGGGCATGCACCCGATGTCGCTGATCCAGCGCCAGCTCGACGCCGGCACTCTGGTGGAGTTGCTGCCCGGCACCGGCATGGACATGCCGCTGTACTGGGTGCACGCCCGCTCTGCCCAGGCGGGCCTGGAGCGGCTGACCCACTGCGTGATGGCGGCCGCGCGCCATTGGCTGGCGCCCGCCGAGAGGGCATAACCCACCAAACACATCAAAATAGATAGCTGCTAGCGCTTATGGATATTGGGCTAGAGCCTTATTTCATTTAAAACCATGTTATCAAGGCCCTTCAACATAGGTTTGCAGCCGCACCGGCGCAGAACGGGCCTCAGCCGTATTGCGCGCGCTGCTGCAAGCCGGCTGAGGCGCGCAACGGTTCGAGCAGCGGCGACAGGCCGTTGTGGTCGATCTCGTGCATGAGCGCCAGCAAGCGCCCCAGGTCGCTGCGCGGAAAGCCCTCGCGGGCGAACCAATGAAGGTAGTTGCCTGGCAAGTCAGCCAGCAGGCGGCCCTTGTATTTGCCATAGGGCATGGTCACGGTGACCAGGCGCTGCAGTTGGGTGGGGTCCATCATCAACCGCCCGCGCGCTTGACCGGGTGGCCGCGCTTTTTCAGCGCCTCCATCACGCGTTCCACATGGTCGCCCTGCACCTCGATCACGCCGTCCTTGACGGTGCCGCCGCTGCCGCACGCGGCCTTGAGCTCTTTGCCCAGCGCTGCCAGCGCATCGGCATTGAGCGCCACGCCCTTGACCAGCGTGACCGCCTTGCCCCCGCGCCCCTTGGTTTCGCGCGAGACGCGCACGATGCCGTCGCCTGCAGGCACTGGCGCCGCCTTGCACACGCACTGCGCCTGCGGCTGGCGACAGTCGGGGCACATGCGGCCATGGTCGGTGGAATAGACCAGGCCGCCCAGGCCTGCCAGATCACGCAAGGATTTCATGGTGCGGGCCTCAAGGCTGCCGGGTGGCGGGTGTGGACGCTGGCGTTGTAGCAGGTGCAGGCCCCTGGGCGCGCAGCATGTGGAAATTGAGGATGCGCGTGGCCATCACCGTTTCCACAAAAAACAGCACTAGGGCCAGCAGAAACGAGAGCACGCCGCTCAAAAAACTACCCAGCGCCAAGGTGTGGCCCCGAAAGTCCGTGGTTTCGCCCAGAAACAGCAAGATGATGGTCACGCCGATCAGAAAACCGCACAGGGTGAGCAGGCCGATACAGCCATTGGCCATGCGCCCGCGGGTGCGCAGGTAACTGAGCTCCAGCAGCGCGCGCGCCAAAAATTCGGCGTCATCGCTGTGGCGGGCACTGTTTTCGAGCACGCGGGCGCGGTCGATGATGCGCGCCAGGCGCCCGGCCACCGCACCAATCATGCCCGCCACGGCGGTCAGTAGAAACACCGGGGCCACGGACAGCTGGATGCTGTGGGTGATGGTGGACGAATCAAATGCGAGGTTCATGGCATCAAAAAGACTGTGCAGCGCGGGGCGCGGACGGGCTGCGATTATCGCCACCCGCGCGGGTGGCGCACAATGCACGCCCGCAGGCTGCGTGGCGCCTGGCACTGCGCCCGCGGCGCTGCCGGCACCACCACAGCCCCGGCGGCAGGCGTTTTCATGGATGGCACGGCGTTGGCGTGTGCGCACCGGCTGCCGCGCAGTTATCTCTTTGCTGGCCCTGACCTGCTGCGCTGTGGCGCCGGGTTGCTGGCCTGAATTTTTTGTCTCACACCATGCCATTTGCTGCCCTCGGTCTCTCTCCCGCCCTCGTTCAGGCTGCCACCGCGATGGGCTTTGCCGCGCCCACGCCCATCCAGGAGGCAGCCATTCCGGCCATCCTGCGCGGCGCCGATGTCGTGGGCTCGGCCCAGACGGGATCGGGCAAAACAGCGGCATTCGCCTTGCCACTGCTGCAACGGCTGCAAACCGGTGCGCCCCACACACCACGGCGGGTGCGCGCGCTGGTTCTGGTGCCCACGCGCGAGCTGGCTGCCCAGGTCGGCGAGGTGGTGCGCAGCCTGGCCCAGCACCTGCCCCAGCCGCTGAAAGTGGCCGTGGTCTTTGGCGGCGTTTCCATCAACCCCCAGATGATGGGCCTGCGCGGTGGCGCCGATGTGGTGGTCGCCACGCCGGGCCGCCTGCTCGATCTGGTGGAGCACAACGCATTGCAGCTGGGCAACGTGGACCTGCTGGTGCTGGACGAAGCCGACCGCCTGCTGGACCTGGGCTTTGCCGAGGAACTGCAGCGCACCCTGGCGCTGCTGCCACAGCAGCGCCAGAACCTGTTCTTTTCGGCCACGTTCCCCGCAGCCGTGCAGACGCTGGCCAACGGGCTGCTGAACAACCCCGTGCGCGTGGCCGTGGCCGACACGCCTGCCAGCGCGCCGTCCATCGCACAGCGTGCCATTGCGGTGGACGCCAGCCGCCGCACGCAGTTGCTGCGCCACCTGGTGCAGGAGAACGCATGGAGCCGCGTGCTGGTGTTCGTGGCCACGCAATATGCCGCCGAGCATGTCGCCGAGAAGCTCTACAAGGCCGGCATCTTTGCAACCCCCTTCCACGGCGGCCTGAGCCAGGGCGCGCGCAAGCAGGTGCTGCAGGAGTTCAAGGACGAACGCTGGCAGGTGGTGGTGACCACCGACCTGGCGGCGCGCGGCATCGACATCGCCCAGCTGCCTGCGGTGGTGAACTACGACCTGCCCCGCTCAGCGGTGGACTACGTGCACCGCATCGGCCGCACGGGCCGCGCGGGCGAAAGCGGGGTGGCGGTGAGCTTTGTGACGGCCGATGCCGAAGCGCATTTCCGCCTGATCGAGAAACGCCAGCACCTTGTCCTGCCGCGCGAACAGGTCCCCGGCTTTGAGCCCACCGAAGTACCGACCGAGGCCACGGCAGCCAGCACCGGCGGCATCAAGGGCAAGCGGCCCAGCAAGAAAGACAAATTACGCGCTGCAGCGCAGGCGGCAACAGGGCAGGAATAAGGCCGGGCGATCAGTCGCCGTCGCCGCCGCCCTCGCCGTCGTTGCCGTCGCTGATGGCGCCGCCCCCGCCCTCTTCGACAGCCTGGCCGGAACGTGCCTGGCGATGCCCACCCTTGGCCAGAATTTCGACATAAAACTGCGCACCACCTTCGCGGGCCACGCCATCAATCAGGCCGATCAGGGCAGCCAGGTGGGCAACTTCGGCGGTTTCGGCGCTGCGGCCAAACTTGCAATCGAAGTCCCAGAAATCCGCGCCGGCGGGCACGGGACGGCCGCGTTCGCGCTTGATGTACTTGCGGATTTCATGCTTGACGGCATCCAGAACGCGGTCGCTGTTCTTGCCTTCGATGTGGAGCTGGAAAGTTTTTTTCATGGGCGATCGTACCGCCTGCGGCATCGCCACCACCCAGGCCAGGGGCAAAGCGGGTGTCGTGCGGCTGGGTATCAGCACCTGCAGGTCACCCGCGACACCGGGCCACCGCTCGGCCAAGAAACACACCAACGGGTCGTCAACGCGCCCGCTCACGGCGTGGTTTCAAAACGACTTACCGCCCATTCAGCGGGTAGGCCGGATCGGTGTATCCCGGCGTGGACGGATGGCCCGGTGCCACCAGCGAATCCACCAACGCCTCGTCTTCTTCAGTCATGGCGCAGTCGAGCGCTGGCGCATAGTCCTGCCACTGCGCCAGCGTTCGCGGCCCGGCAATCACCGAACTCACCGACCGGTGGGCCAGCACCCAGGCCGTGGCAAATTGGGCCAGCGTCACCCCTCGCTGCTGCGCATGCCGCTGCAATGTCTGGGCGATCTGCAACGATTCTTCGCGCCACTCGGTCTGGGTGATGCGCTTGTCGCCCCGGGCGGCCCGCGAGCCTTCGACGGGCGGCTGGCCCGGCAGGTATTTGCCCGTGAGCACGCCGCGCGCCACTGGGCTGTAGGGTGTGACCCCCAGGCCATGGTGGGCGCAGGCCGGCAATATCTCAACCTCAGGCATGCGGTTGAGCAGGTTGTAGTAAGGCTGGCACACCACGGGACCAGGCATGCCCATCTGCCGGGCCAGGTGCACCAGCTCGGTAATACGCCAGCCCCGGAAATTGGAAACACCCCAGTAGCGGATCTTGCCCGCGCGCAACATGGCATCGAGCGCCTGCAGGGGCTCCTCCAGGTTCATGCCGTTGTAGTCGCGGTGCAGATACAGAATGTCCACATGATCGGTCTGCAGCCGCCCCAGGCTGGCTTCGACCTCGCGCAGCATCCAGCTGCGCGAGTAGTGCGCCTCGTTCACGCGGTCCGACATCTTGTTGCCCAGCTTGGTGGCCAGCACCCAATCATGGCGCTGGCCGCGCAGCAGCTCGCCCACCATGGATTCGGAAGCGCCCTTGGTGTACACATCGGCCGTGTCGATGTAGTTCACCCCCTGTGCGTGGGCATCGGCCACGATGGCGGCAGCTTCGTCACGCGGGGTCTGGTCGCCAAACATCATGGTGCCCAGGCACAGACGGGAGACCTGGAGATTGCTTTTGCCAAGGTTGCGGTATTGCATGGTTTGAAAACGGAATCAGTAATGCGGCGGCAATTCGTCGCGCAGGTTGCGCGGGCCGTTCGAGCCGCCTTCGGGCGCCTGCTGGCGCAGCTGGATGACCTCGTGCGTGAGCCGGTCGATCAGCTCTTGCTGGCGGTAGATGGTGAGGTTGAGCTGGTCCAGCAGGTCTTCCATGAAACTGGCCTTGATCTCCAGGCCCTCCAGCCGCTGCAGGATGTCGTGCGCGTCATTGGTGTTGGGGTCTTGCATGGCGTTGTCAGAGAGCCTGCGCCAGGCGCGCCACGCCCTCGCGGATCTTGTCGACGTCGGCCGTGGCAAACGACAGGCGCAGCGTGGCGTGGTCGGGGTTCTGGGCAAAAAACGGCGTGCCGGGCACAAAGGCCACGCCTTTTTCGATAGCAGCCCTGGCCAGCACGTTGGCATCGGCCAGCTTGCCGCCCGCGCCCGTCAGGCGCAGCCACACGAACAGGCCGCCTTTGGGTTGCACAAACTCCACGGCGTCACCCAGTTCCTTGTGCAAGGCGTCGCACAGCGCCTGGGCGCGCTCGGCATAGACCTTGCGCACATTCGCCAGCGTGGCGGGCATGCGGCCGGCCTTGAGGTATTGCGCGGCCGTGGCCTGGGCAAACGTGCTGGTGTGCGCGTCGCTGAACTGCTTGCACATCACCGCCTTGGCCAGCAGCTCGGGCGGGGCGATCAGCCAGCCAATGCGCAGGCCGGGGCTGAGCACCTTGCTCAAAGAGCCGCAGTGCGCCAGCCAATCGCGGCTGCCGGGCACCTGGCTGGACAGCGCCAGCAGACTGGGCGGTGGCGCCTCGCCAAAATACAGGTCGCCATAGGGATCGTCTTCCACCACCAGGGTCTGGTACTTCACGGCCAGCTCCAGCACCTTTTTGCGGCGCGCCAGGCTCAGCGTGGCACCACTGGGGTTGCCAAAGGTGGGGATCAGGTACACCAGCTTGGGGCGGTGCTCGGCAATGAGCTGCTCCAGCGCGTCCACCTGCACGCCATCTCCATCGATGGGCGCGCTAATGACCTCGGCGCCATACAGGCGAAAGCACTGGATGGTGGCCAGAAAAGTGGGGCCCTCCACAATCACCTTGTCGCCGGGGCCGATCATGGTCTTGCCCAGCAGGTCCAGCGCCTGCTGGCTGCCGGTGGTGACGATGAGCTGGTCGGGCGCCACATCCCGGGCGCCCTTGCTCGCCATGAAGGCGGCCAGTTGCTCGCGCAGTGGCTGGTAGCCCTCGGTGGCGCCGTATTGCAGGGCGGCGCCCGGCTCCTCGGCCAGAGCGGCATTGCTGGCGGCGCGGATGCCGTCCACGTCGAACATGGCGCTGTCAGGGAACCCGCCCGCAAAGCTGATGATGCCGGGCTTGCCCAGCAGCTTGAAGAGTTCGCGGATGGCGGAGGTTTCTACGTTGTTCAGACGATCGGCAAATTGCATGAGCGGTGCTTTCAGTGGACGGGGAATACCGCATTGTCGCCAATTGGCATGCTGCACGGCAGCGTACAGCGTGGAGGCGGCAACCCCCTACACTGCCCGCAATGAAAACCGCGCACATCGAACCTTTTTTCGCCACCCTGAAGGCCGCCAACCCGCTGCCCAACACCGAACTCGAATACACCACCGTGTTCGAGCTGCTGGCGGCCGTGCTGCTGTCGGCCCAGGCCACCGATGTGGGCGTGAACAAGGCCACGCGCAAGCTGTTTCTGGTTGCGGGCACACCGCAGGCCATTCTGGATCTGGGGCTCGATGGGCTGGAGGGCTACATCAAGACCATCGGCCTTTACAAGAGCAAGGCGCGCCACCTGCTGCAAACCTGCCGCATCCTGGTGGAGCAGCACGGCGGCCAGGTGCCGCGCACGCGCGAGGCGCTCGAAGCCCTGCCCGGCGTGGGCCGCAAAACAGCCAACGTGGTGCTGAACGTGGCGTTCGGCCAGCCCACCATGGCGGTGGACACGCACATCTTTCGCGTCAGCAACCGCACGGGTCTCGCCCCCGGCAAGAACCCGCTGGCGGTGGAGAAGCAGCTGATGAAGCGCGTGCCCCCCGCCTACGCCGTCGATTCGCACCACTGGCTGATCCTGCTGGGCCGCTATGTGTGCCAGGCGCGTAAGCCGCGCTGCTGGGAATGCCTGGTGGCGCCGTATTGCGACTTTCAGCCCAAGACGAGCGCGCCCTAGCCCTGCGGACGCTGCAGCCGAAAGCGGATCCATCGCGCGGCTTCCACAGCAGATGCTTTTGGCATCTTTAATGCTATTATTAATATAGCTATCAGCGCTTTACCCATAAGCGCGAATGGCTTTTTTCTTTCAAATGTTTGAACGTCCGCCGGAAAGCCGATGCTCAGGCCTGAGCAAGGCCGCAAACTCCACGGCAGCCCGGCTGCGGGATGCACCACGCCGCCACAGAATGCCGGCGTGGCGCACCATCTGCGGCGAATGCAACTGGATGGCCTGCATGTCCGGCGCCTGGCGCGCGGCGCGTTCGGGCACGATGCACGCCAGCTCGCCCCAGCGACACACGTCAATCAGGCCCTCCACCGACTCCATCTCTACCCGCACCCAGGGCTGCACACCCGCGCCGCGCAGGCTGTCGTCAATCAGCTGGCGCGTGGCGAAAGCGCGCGGCAGCATGGCCAGCGGCACCTGGGCCAGGGCCTTGACGGCCAGCGTGCGGCGGCGCGCCAGCGGGTGGGCGCGGTTCACCACCAGCTGCATCCGCTCCTCGAACAAGGGCTCGGTCTCGATCTCGTCGCGCTGCGTGGGGTGAAAGGCGATGCCCACATCGAGCAGGCCTTCCACCAGCTGCTCCTCGATGGGCCCGGCGCGCAGGTCGCGCACCACGATGTTCACCTTGGGATAGGCCATGCTGAAGGCCGCCACCGTGGCCGGCACCAGGGTGTGCAAAAAGGTGGGGATGACGCCCACCGTGAGCACGCCCGACTGCAACCCCGTCATGTCGGCCAGCGCCATGCGCCCGGCCTCGATCTCCTGCAGCGCGCGAGCGGCATGCACACGAAAGGCCGCCCCGGCCTGCGACAGCCGCAAGCCCCGGCCCAGCCGGTCAAAAAGCTGGATATCCAGCTCCTGCTCCAGCTGGCGCAGGCCGTGCGACAGCGTGGACTGCGTGACAAACAGGTTTTGCGCCGACTGCGTCAGGTGCTCGGTCTGGGCGATGTCGAGAAAGTAGCGCAACTGCCGGATTTCCATCGCTGACACTCCGATTTATTCGTTCGATTCAATCGAATGATAAGTTGCAAATAAATCATTGGAACGTCATACGGATTAAATCTAACCTTGCTTTTTTTCTGCCCCGCGGTTGGGCCAACACCACTAAAAAAAGGTACACAGCGATGCACAGCCGCTTCACCATCGACCGCCTGCAGGCGCGGATTCTGGACATCCCGACGATCCGCCCGCACAAGCTCTCGTTTGGCTCCATCAGCCGCCAAAGCCCGGTCATCGTGCAGGTGTGGCTGAAGAACGGCGCCACGGGCTTCGGCGAGGCCGCCACCATTGGCGGCCCGTCGTGGAACGAAGAGTCGCCCGAAAGCATCCTGCACGCTATTCAAAACTACCTGGCGCCCGCCCTCACCGGCCAGGATGCCGGTGGTTTTGAAGCCGCCCTGGCGCGCATGGACAAGGCCTGCAAGGGCAATGCGTTTGCCAAGAGCGCGGTGGAGATGGCGCTGATCGACGCCGTGGCCCGCACGCAGGGCCTGCCCGCCTGGCAACTGCTGGGCGGCAAGGTGCACCAGAGCCTGCCCTTGGCCTGGACGCTGGCCAGCGGCGATGTGGAGCGCGACCTGCAGGAAGCGCACCTGCGCCTCACGCAAAAACGCCACCGCATCTTCAAGATGAAGATCGGCGCCCGCGCGCCTGAGGCCGACGTGGCCCATGTGGCGCAGATCGCGCGCGGCCTGCAGGGCAAGGCCACGCTCACGGTGGACGTGAACCAGGCCTGGGACGGCAACACCGCGCGCCGCTACCTGCCACAACTGGTCGAGGCCGGCGTGACGCTGATCGAGCAGCCCGTGGCGCAATGGAATGTGCAGGCGCTCAAAGACCTCACGGCCACGCTCGATGGCGCGCTCATCATGGCCGACGAAACCGTGTGCACGCCGCAAGACGCCATGATGCTGGCACGCGAAAAAGCCAGCCATGTGTTCTCGCTCAAGGTGGCCAAGCATGGCGGACTGATCCGCACCCGCAAGGTGGCCGCCGTGGCCGAGGCAGCCGACATCGGCTGGTACGGCGGCACCATGCTCGAAACATCTTTGGGCAGCGCCGCATCGGCCCATGTGTTTTCCACCCTGGGCGGCCAGCACCATGGCTGCGAGCTGTTTGGCCCGCAACTGCTGGTGGACGACATCGTCGAGCAGCAAATGCCCATCGTCGATTTCGAACTGCAACTGCCCGACGGCCCGGGCTTTGGCGTCGACATTTCGCTGGCTCAGCTGGAGCGCTTCGATCGCGCCCGCCAGGGCCTCACCGCCGTGCATGTGGACATGGCCGCACACACCACCACCCCCGTTTAAGGAGAAAACCGATGCTGTTTCTGGTTCGTATGGATGTGAACATCCCGCGCGACTTGCCCGTGGAGCAAGCCAACGAGATCAAGGCCCGCGAAAAGGCCTATTCGCAAGACCTGCAGCGCGACGGCCGCTGGAAGAGCATCTGGCGCGTGGTGGGCGAATACGCCAACTACAGCATCTTTGATGTGGCGTCCAACGACGAACTGCACCAGCTGCTGCAAGGCCTGCCGCTGTTCCCGTTCATGAAGATTTCCGTCACCCCTCTGGCGCAGCACCCTTCGGCCATCTGAAACCCCTCCATCTAAAACACCCGAGACAAACACGATGCACACCAAACGCCACCTCCTGGCCCTGCTGGCCCTGGCCGGCCTGGGACTGACTGCCCACGCCCAACCCGCGGCATCTGACTGGCCCAACAAGCCGATCCGCTGGGTGGTTCCCTTCCCGCCGGGTGGCGCGATGGACGCCATTGCCCGCACGCTGGGCGAAAAGGCCGCCAAGTCACTGGGCCAGCCCTTCGTCATCGAGAACAAGCCGGGCGCGGGCGGCAACATTGGTGCCGACTACGTGGCCAAACAGCCGGGTGATGGCTACACGATGATGATCACCTCGATCGGCATGGCCACCAACAAACCGCTGTACGGCAAGCTCAGCTACGACCCCATCAAGGACTTCGCGCCGGTGAGCCTGCTGGCCGTGGTGCCCAATGTGCTGGTCACCAACGCCACCCAGCCCGATGTGAAGACCGCCCGGGACGTGATCGCCGCCGCCCGCAGCGCACCCGGCAAGCTCACCTATGCGTCGGCCGGCAATGGCACTTCCATCCACCTGGCGGGCGAAGTGTTTACCTCGCTGGCCAAAGTGGAGATGCTGCACATCCCCTACAAGGGCAGCGGCCCGGCCGTGTCCGACCTGCTCGGCGGCCAGGTCAACTACATGTTTGACAGCATCACGTCGGCGCGCCCACATATCCAGTCGGGCAAGCTGCGCGCCCTGGGCGTGACCACGGCCAAGCGCTCCAGCACCCTGCCCGACGTGCCCACGCTGGCCGAGGCCGGCGTGCCCGGCTACGAAGTGTCGCCCTGGTTTGCCGTGTTCATGCCGGCGTCCACGCCCAAGGCCATCATCGGCAAGCTCAACAAGGCCCTGCTGGACGCCATGAAAGACCCCGACGTGGTCAAGCGCTTTGAATCCATCGGCGCCGAGCCCGTGGGCTCGACCCCCGACGAGCTGGCCAAACACCTGGCCCGCGAGTCCACGCGCTGGACCCAGCTGATCACCGAGCGCGGCATCAAGCTCGACTGAAAACCCCCTTCATTCATTCCACCCATCCCACAGAGGAGACATCCATGTCCGAACTCACCCAAGCCCAGTTGCTGGAACTGGTCAACACCAAGAAGATCGCCCCCGGCAACGCACGCGTGCGCCAGCTCACCGAGCGCATCGTCACCGACCTGTTCAAGACCATCGACGAACTGGATGTGAGCCCCGACGAATTCTGGGCCGCCGCCAGCTGGCTCACGCGCCTGGGCGCCGCGGGCCAGACGGGCCTGATCACCGCAGGCCTGGGTTTTGACCGCCTGCTCGACATCCGCGCCGACGAGGCCGACGCCAAGGCCGGCCGCGCAAGCGGCACGCCACGCGCCATCGAGGGCCCGCTGTTCGTGGCGGGTGCCCCCACGTCCCAGGTCGAAGTGCGCCTGGACGAGGGCGAGCCCAAGGGCGAGGTGTTCGTGATGGAAGGCCAGGTGCTGGACCTGAACGGCCAGCCCGTGCCCCACGCATCGGTGGACGTGTGGCACGCCAATGAGCTGGGCGGCTATTCGCACTTCTTCCCCGGCATGAAGCCGTACGAGCTGCGCCGCCGCATCGAGACCGATGCCAAGGGCCAGTACCGCTTTCGCTCGTTCCTGCCACCTGGCTACGCGATTCCCCCGAACAGCCCCACGTCCGAGCTGTTCGAGGCCCTGGGCCGCCACGGCAACCGCCCCGCGCACATCCACTTTCTGGTGGCGGCACCCGGCATGCGCACGCTGACCACACAGGTCAACATCCCCGGCGACACTTACATCGACGACGACTTTGCCTTCGCCACGCGCGATGGCCTGATCGTGGCCCTGGAGAAAAACGTGGCGCCTGCAGGCTACGAATCGCTGGGCATCAGCGCGCCCTTCACGCGCACGAAGTTCAACTTCGTGATGCAGAACGCCGCCAGTGCCGACGAAGCCCTGCCACTGACGCGCATGGAGCGTGTATCCACCCCCGCCTGAACAGCCCTGCGCTCACAGCCCGAAAGCCGCCACCGCAAGGGGGCGGCTTTTTTTGACCGTGCGTTCTCGAGATTGGCAGCCAACCAAGCACTCCCGCCGCACGCAGGCAGCCACCCCCCAAATTTGTTCGCCCAAAAAGGGCTGTCTGGCTATACTGAATCGAACATTTTTTACACCGCCGCCCCATCGCCCCTGCCGGAAGATGCAACTCGATCCGCGCTCCCTCATTGCCATGGCGGGCTTCATGTCCGCCATGATGGCGGTGGTGTTGTTGTTCATGCGGCGCAATTACCCGCCCAGTATCCGTGGGCTGGACTACTGGGCTGCTGCTCCGGTGCTGTGGTTGGTCTCCGCAGTGCTCTTCAGCGGCCGGGGTGAACTCTCCCAATTTCTCACCGTCGTTCTGGCCAACCAGGCGTTGCTGCTGGGCGCAACGGTTTACTACATCGGCAGCCGCCGATTCCTGGGGCATGCCGGGGGATGGGCGCTGTGGGGCACCGTTGCGGTTGCATCCACACTGATGCACATCTGGCTGACCTACGTTGCGCCCAGTTATGCAGTGCGCATCGCCATCTTCGCGCTGCTGATGGCGGTGCTGTATGGCGTGCATCTGCGCTTTTTGTTGCGGCATGGTGGCAAGGGTTTTCCCATCAGGCTGGTGCAGGTCGTGCTGGCGCTGCACATCCTCGTGCTGCTGACGCGCTTCACCTCGGTCCTCATGGGCCAGGCCGGCACCGACATCATGGAGCCTTCACCTTTCCAGACGGCATACATGGGCACCTACGTGATCACGGTGCTGATGCTCTCGATTGGCGCCATCTTGCTGACAACCGACCGGGTGCGCACCGAGCTGGAACACCTGGCCACACACGACTCGCTCACGCAGACACTGAACCGCCGCGCCGTGATGCAGCTGTGCCAGGAAGAGATGGACCGCGCCCGCCGCTATGGCCGCGGGCCGTCGATCATGATGCTCGACCTGGACAACTTCAAGGCGGTGAACGACACCCACGGCCACCAGCATGGCGATGCGGTGCTGGTCCATTTCGCGGCGTGCACCAAATCTGCATTGCGCAGTGAAGACCGCCTGGGCCGCTACGGTGGCGAAGAGTTTCTGGTTCTGCTTCCCGACACCGGTGCGCCGGCAGCCCACCATGTGGCGCAGCGCATTCACGCCCTGCTGCAGGTGGGTCACCCGCTCGACTGCCAGCTCAGCATCGGAGTGACCACCTGGCAAGGCCCGACGGACACGCTCGATGCCATGCTGTCACGCGCCGACGCCTCGCTCTACCAGGCCAAGAAGCGCGGACGCAACCAGACCTGCGTGGGGTGACTGGCCGCCTTCCAGGCGCCTCGCCCACACCGCCGTGCATGCGCCGGCATCGCGGTATGCCTGCACTTGATTGCTAGATTTTTAATAGCTTCATGCGCTTGCTACACAAGCGCCAGAGGCCTAAATGGCTTGATATTTATAAAAACGAGCTCATGCCCGTGCCGCGCTGTTCTCGCGCAGCCACGCCGCAAAGCTTTCTTCCGACATGTCGCCAGCGGCAACGGCGAGCATGGTGAGCACACACGACGCATCGTCGGCACTCAGCACCTGCCCATTAAGGCGTAGAAAAAGTTCGGCAGCCACAAAACCGGTGCGCTTGTTGCCATCGATGAACGGATGGTTGCGCGAGATACCGTAGCCATAGGACGCCGCCAGCGCAGCCGCGTCAGGCGGCGGCTCGCCGTAGGCCTGAAGGTGCAGGGGCTTGCCCAAGGCCGAGTCGAGCAACCCGGCATCGCGCACGCCTGCGCCCCCACCGTGCTCGGCCAGTTGCATCTCGTGAATGGCGACGACGACGGCGCGGTCCAGCCAGACCCATTCGCGCGTCATTTGGCCAGCTCGCGCAAGACGGCGCGGCGCTCTTTCATGATCTCGCGTGCCACGCGCATCTGTGCTTCGAATTCCGGGTTATGGAGGGTGATGCGCAGGCCGTCGGGCGCTTCTGTCAGATACAACTCGTCACCCTTTTCGAGTTGCAGGCGTGCGAGCAACTCTTTGGGAAAGATGGCACCGACAGAGTTGCCGACCTGGGTGAGTTTGAGCATGTGCATGAAAGACCTCCAAGTAATTACATGCGTAATACTAAAACTTTCTCAACACCTCGGCAACAGGGTCATTTCCGATGGAGCCACCTTCCCCAACACACTCTTCACGCCACCTGCGTCGCCACCCCCGCCGCCTCAAAGCTCGCCATCTCGCGCAGCACGGCGCAGGCCGATTGCAGCAGCGGCCAGGCCAGCGCCGCGCCCGAGCCTTCACCCAGGCGCAGGCCCAGGTCGAGCAGCGGCTGGGCCTGCTGACCCGGCAGCAGTTGCGCCAGCAGGTGCGCATGGCCGGGCTCGGCGGAACCGTGGGCGAAAACGCAGCGCTGCAGCACATGGGGTTGCAGGCGCGCGGCCACCAGCACGGCAGCGCTGGTGATGAAGCCATCGACCACGATCACCCGGCGCTCTGACGCGGCTTGCAGCACGGCGCCCACCAGCGTGGCCACCTCGAAACCGCCCAGCGCAGCCAGGGCGTCGAGGGGTTCGACCGCGGCCCCATTGGCCTGCAAGGCCTGCGCCAGCACGGCGCGCTTGCGGGCAACGCCGGCCGCGTCCAGGCCGGTGCCGACGCCGGTGCAATCCTGAAGGGCAACGCCGCACAGGCGCGACAGCAACAGCGACGCCACCGAGGTGTTGCCAATGCCCATTTCACCCAGCAGCAATGCATTGCCGGGCAGGTTGCGCACCACCTCCATGCCGTTGGCCAGCGCCTGGGCGCATTGCGCTGCCGTCATGGCGGGGCCGGTGGATGCGTCTTGCGTGCCCGCCGCCACCTTGCGCACCAGCAGTTGCGGCTGGCCGGGCGCGGCAGAGCGCGGGGCCAAGTCGCGCGCCACGCCGCAGTCCACCACCGTGAGGGCCAGGCCGTGCTGGCGCGCCAGCACATTCACGGCGGCGCCGCCGGCCAGAAAGTTCTCGACCATCTGCCAGGTGACGTCGCTCGGGTAGGCCGACACGCCGCGCGCGGCCAGGCCATGGTCTGCCGCGCAAACCAGCATTTGCGGGTGTTCGAGCTGCGGTGCCTCACTGCCCAGGATCTGGCCGATGCGCAAGGCCAGCAGCTCCAGCCGGCCCAGCGCACCCAGGGGCTTGGTCTTGTGGTCAATGCGGTGCTGCAGGCGCGCCGTCAGCGCGGCGTCGTGCAGGTCGGAAATGGCAGGAATCGTGCAGGTGAAGGTCATGAAAAAAATGCTCAGGGATGGATCAGGGATTGCAAAACGCCCGGCGCAAAGTGCGCCTGCAGCGCATCGGCCAGGCCGTCGAACACGGCATCGAGCGTGCGCACGGGTGCGTCGCCAGGCGTGCCAAACAGCGCCTGCAGGGCCGCCGCGTCTTCGAACAGGCCGTGCAGATACAGGCCCAGCACATTGCCGGCGCGGTTTTGCCAGGCCAGGCCGGGAATGACCGCGCGCGCCACGTCGCCCTGGGCCGCCATGGCCGGGTGTTGCGCCGTCTGGCCGTGGTGAATTTCGTAGCCCGCCACCGGCACGCCCGCAAGCTGCGCCCACGGCCCGGCCGACAGCTGGCCAAAGCGCGCCTCGGTGTGGCGCACCGTTTTGGCGGGCTCGAACAGCGTGACCAGCGGCAACAGGCCCAGGCCGGGGCCGTTGCCGTCGATGCCTTCGGGGTCGATCAGCGCCTCGCCCAGCATCTGCAGGCCGCCGCAAATGCCCAGCACCGCGCCGCCGCGCGCGGCGTGCGCGGCAATGGCGCTGTCGAGCCCCTGCGCGCGCAGCCAGGCCAGGTCGGCCGCCGTGGCCTTGGAGCCGGGCAAAACGATCCAGTCAGCGCCCGCGACATCGGCCGGGCTGCGCGCCCAGCGCAGGCGCACGCCCTGCATGTTCTTGAGCGGCTGGAACTCGTCAAGGTTGCTGATGCGCGGGTAGGCGATGACGGCAATGGTGGTATGCACCGCGCCAGCGGCCTGCGTGCGGTCATCAAACACACCATCCTCTTCCGGCAGACCATGGCGCCATTGCATGGGGATGGTGGCCACGGTGGGCACGCCGGTCAGCTGTTGCAGCATTTGCGGCGCGGGCGCCAGCAAACTGGCATCGCCGCGAAACTTGTTGAGCACAAAGCCGTGGATGAGTGCACGCTCATCCTCGGGCAGCAGCGCCCAGGTGCCATACAGGTGCGCAAACGCGCCGCCCCGGTCGATGTCGGTCACCAGCAGGCAGCGCGCCTGCGCATGGCGGGCCACGCGCATGTTGACGATGTCGCTGGCGTGCAGGTTGATCTCGGCGGGCGAGCCCGCGCCCTCGATCACCACCACGTCGTTGTCGGCGCGCAAGGCATCGAGCGCGGCGGCAATCTGCGGCCAGACCTTTTCGCTGCGGCCGCGCCAGGGCATGGCCGTGAGCTCGGCGCTCACCTGCCCCATCAGCACCACCTGGCTGTGCGTGTCGGCCTCGGGCTTGAGCAAGAGCGGGTTCATGCGCACCTCGGGCCGGGCGCGCGCGGCCAGGGCCTGAAAATATTGGGCGCTGCCGATTTCGCCCCAGGCGCCGTCGATGCCCTCGACCACGCGCGCGTTGTTGCTCATGTTCTGCGCCTTGAACGGCGCCACCTGGAGGCCCTGGCGGGCGTAGTAACGGCACAGCGCCGTGGTCAGCCAGCTTTTGCCGGCGCCGCTGGTGGTGCCCAGCACCATCACGCAGCGGGCCAGGGGGCGGCCCGAAACAGTCGTTGTCATGCCATGTCTTTCTGGTGGGGAAGGGGTGCCACCATGGCGCGCCACGCGGCGGCCAGGGCATCCTGCGAGGCGGGTGGCAGCACCCCCAGCCGCACTTGCCCCGGCAAGCCGAAGGAAGCGCAGTCGCGCAGCTTGATGCCCGCATTGCGCAGCCCGTCGAGCATGTGCGCGAAGGCCTGCGGCGGATGGGAGCCATTGGGCAGGGCGCAGAAATAGTTGGCCAGGCTGCCGGGCTGCACCTGCCAGCCCAACTCCGCACACAACCCCTGCTGGCGCGCTTTCCAGTCGCGCAGGCTACCCAGGCTGTGCACCAGCCACTGCTGCACCGTGGGCTGAACCCACGCCTGCAGCAAGGCCACGCCATGCGCTCCCACGGGCCACGAGGGGGCCAGGGCGTTCAGATGGCCCACCACTTCATCAGCGTGAGCAGGCGCCACGGCGTAGGCCGCGCGCACGCCCGTCAGCCCCAGGGCCTTGTTGGGCGTCCACAGCTGCCAGCAGGCCGGAGGCAGCTGCTGCGCGGGCGCGCCCGTCCAAGCGCCCTCCCCGTCCAGCCGCAGCGGTGCATAAGCGCAGTCGAGCACGCGCAGCGCCGGTGCGGTGGCGCCCTGCCGCCATGTGCGCGCGACGGGGTCGGCGTGGCCCAGCGGGCTGGAGGGCTCGCAGGCCCATTGCAAACCCGCAGCGGCGGCGGCGCCACCCCGCACCCATGCCAGGCCACGCGCCTGTGCCGCCTGGGCATAGTCGCCAAAGCTGTGCGCGGGCACGGCCACCTGCACCGCACCCTG
Source organism: Acidovorax sp. JG5 (assembly GCF_017939685.1). Lineage (NCBI taxonomy): Bacteria > Pseudomonadati > Pseudomonadota > Betaproteobacteria > Burkholderiales > Comamonadaceae > Acidovorax > Acidovorax sp. JG5. The sequence goes on along the minus strand of NZ_JAGKSE010000006.1, from coordinate 135,750 downwards.
ATGCGCCGCCAGCGCGGTAATGCGGTGAATGAATTCACTGGCGCTGGCCGCCAGCACGATGCGCGCCGGGGGCACGCCATGAAAAGCACCCAGACCCTCGCGCAGCGCGGCGTAGGCCGGGTCGGGGTAGCGCGTGGCGTCGACCGCCTGCACGGCGTGCAGCGCCTCGGGGCACGGGCCACAGGCGTTGCTGTTGGTCGAAAAATCGTGCAGCGGCACGCCCGCCGCATCGGGGCCACCATGCATGGGCAACACCGCCACCACGTTGGTCATGCGCCGGTCGCCACCACGACCAGGCAGCGAACCACCGCCGCCAGCGGCACCAGCGCCATCACCACCGTGGACACCAGCTTTTCCGCGCGCCGCGTGTCAAGCGGTCCGGCTTTGCGGCCCTTGCTGTTGAGCACATAAACGCCCGGCTTGGCCAGCCGCACCCCCAGTGCCATGGACATCGCCGCCATGGGCCAGCCGCTGTTGGGCGAGGGGGTTTTGCGCGCCTGGCGCGCCAGGGTGCGCAGCGGCAGGCCCCGTGCGGACAGCGCCAGCAGCAGCGCCGTGATGCGCGCGGGCAGCCACGACAGCACATCGTCCGCGCGGGCGGCCCACTTGCCCGCCCATTGCCAGTAACGGCCGCCGCGCATGCCCGGATAGCCCCACATGGCATCGGCCGTGTTGGCAAAGCGGTACAGCGCGGCGCCGGGCAGGCCCAGCAACGCAAACCAGAACAGCGGCGCCACCACCGAGTCGTTGAGGTTTTCGGCCAGCGATTCAATGGCCGATTCGCGCACCTGCAATGCATCGAGCTGCGCCACATCGCGGCTCACCAGGCGCGACAGGCGCTCGCGCCCCTCGGGCAGCGAGCGGGCCAGAGCATCTTCCACCGCCAGCACTTCGTCGCACAGCATGCGCCAGGCAAACAAGGGCTTGAGCAGCAGCGCCATCAGCGCCGCCGCCAGCACCCAGTGCAGTTGCAGCGCGGCCCATTGCAGACCCCAGAAGATTACAAAAACCATAGCTGCCAGCGCACACCAGACAAGCGCTGCAGCCCAAAAACACTTCCAATCGGCCGACCTGGGCGCCAGCGGCGCAAGCCGCTCGCCCCACCAGCGCAGCACCTGCCCCATCCACACCACGGGGTGCGCGCGCGCGGGCGGCTCGCCCACCAGGCGGTCCAGCCACACCGCCAGCAGCAGCGCCACCGCGCCCAGCAGCGCCGCCCCCATGGAATGGGGCAACATCCCTACCGCTTCGAGATTCATGGCGTTGGTCCTTCCGGGAACAGGCTGCTGGCCTGGCCCCAGGCATTGTCGAACACCAGCGCCTGCAGCGGCTGGCGCTGGGCCCAGCGGGCCTGGGCCAGCATGGGCTCGGCATAAAACGCCTGCACCGGCCCCAGGCACAGCAAGGCGATCGGCTCGGCACCCTCGGGCAACTGCAGCACGCGGGCCACGGCGGTGGGGTCGAACAGCGACACCCAGCCCATGCCCAGACCCTCGACGCGCGCCGCCAGCCACAGGTTCTGGATGGCACAGGCGGCCGAGGCAAGGTCCATCTGCGGCAGCGTGCGGCGGCCAAAGATGTGCTTTTCGCGGCCATCGGCCAGCGAAACCGCCAGCACCTCGGCGGCATCCAGCAGGCCCTGCACCTTCAGGCGCATGAATTCGTCCTCGCGCTCGCCCAAGGCGCGGGCCGTAAGCACGCGTTCCTGCTCCACCAGATCGTGCAACTGATGGCGCAATGCGGCGTTGGTCACGCGCACGAAGCGCCACGGCTGCATGAAGCCCACGCTGGGCGCATGGTGGGCGGCCTGCAGCAGGCGGCGCAGGGTTTCGTCCGCCACCTGGCCACCGGCAAAGTGGCGCATGTCGCGCCGTTCAAAGATCGCCCGGTACACGGCCCGGGCATCGCCGGGCGCAAAGGCCAGGGAGGAATGGTTGGCGCTGCCTGCGCCCTCCACCGCCGTCACCATCAGTCCTCGATGCCGCGCTGCGCGGGCACGCCCGCCTTGAAAGCGTGCTTGACCAGCTGCATCTCGGTCACGGTGTCGGCCAGCTCGATGATCTCGGGCGGGCAGCGGCGGCCGGTCAGGCACACATGCACATCTTTAGGCCGGTCGCGCAGCGTTTGCAGCACGCCCTCAAGCGGCAGCCAGCCATAGATGAGTGGGTAGGTGATCTCGTCGAGCACCACCAGAAAATAATCACCCGACAGAATCGCAGCACGCGCCTTCTCCCAGCCGTCACGCGCCAGCTGCGCGGAGTGCTCCAGATCCTGGCTCTTCCAGCTGAAGCCGTCGCCCAGGCCCTCGATGGGAATGCCGATCTGCTCGAACATGCGGTGCTCGCCAAACCGCGCCGTGGGCACCTTCATGAACTGGAAGATCTTCACGGACTTGCCGCGGCCATGGGCACGCAGCGCCAGACCGAAAGCTGCAGTGCTCTTGCCCTTGCCATCGCCGGTGTTGACGATCACCAGGCCACGGCGCTCGCCCTCGGGTTTTTCATAGCGCTTCTCGGTGGGAGGTGTTTCAATTTGCATGGCGTTCATTCTTTCAGAGTGGTCGGGCGTCACATCGCGGCCCGTTGCGGCTTTGGGGACAGGGAAGATGGGCGGCGGGCCTGCCAGGCAGCGCCAGCGAGCACCACAAGGGCCATGACCAGCAGCGCCACGATGCCAGCCATGCGCTCCAACAACGTGATTTCGGTCACTGTGGCTTCGCGCTCGGGCTGGCGCTCCAGCAGCACGCCCATGGCGGGCAGATCGGGCGCGACCGGATGGAGGTTGGCCTGGGGCGGTGGTGCAGGCAGATCGGCGGACAGTGGCGCGGGCTGCGCCAACGCAGCCGCAGGCAACCGCGGCGTGGCCACGGCCACGCCGACGGGTGCAGGGGCGGCGCCCTGCACGGCCTGCTCCACCCAGCGGCGCACGCTGGGCAGCTCGGCCGCCAGCGGCGCCGTGCGCGTCAGTTCCTGGTACATCTGCGCGAGCTGTTTCTGCGTCTCGGCATCGGCCTGCCAATAGCCCTGGCGCTGCGCCTGCACCAGGCGCTCCAGCGACTGGGCGTAGGCCTGCGGATGCTCTTTGAGCCACTCGGGCAGGCCCAGCTGGTGCTTGTCGCGCACCAACACGTCGTAGAAGCTTTGCCAATGGTCGCTGCGCACGGTGTCGGGCGCCACGGCCTGCCAGCCCCAGGCGAACTGCACGGCCTTGAGCACCTGCAGCGTGCCCGCATAGCCCTCGGCCTTTTGCGCCTGGAGCCAGCCGGGGTGCAGGTAGCGCGACTGCATCTCCAGTGCAATGGCGCGCTGCGCGGTCTCGGTGGTGGGCTCGCCGGCATCCTGCAGCTGGGCCACATGCAACTCCAGCCCCTGCGCTCGCCCGGCCACGCGGGCTGCGGCCGACAGGCCACCCAGGTACTGAAAAGGGTCGTCCGAGCTGACCATGGCGTACAGGTGCGAGCTGCGCGAGAGGATGGCGGCGTCGGTGCGGCGCAAATGCGCGCCCAGCGCCTTTGCAGCCGTGCCGCCCGCAATCCCCGTCACGGGCTCGCCATCCAGATAAGGCTGGCTCATGCGTTCGAGGAACATCTGGCCCAGGCGCGCATCGTTGGTCTGCAGGCCATCGCTCTGCACCGCGTCCGACAGGCCGGTGCCATAGTCGCCCGCCGCATTGCCGAACGCGCGCACACGCGCCAGTTGCTCGGCCTGCGCGCGGGGCACGCCTTGTTGGCGCAGCTCCTGGCCGATCTGCTCGGTGTTGCGCGCAATCACATTGCCGGGCTCGGCCGTGGCGGCCTGTGCCACGGCGCGGTCGAGCAGCGCCATGAGCGCAGGGAACTGGTCGCGGTACGAGCCGGTGATGCTCATGAGCACATCGACGCGCGGGCGTTTCAGCTCGTCGGCGGCGATGGTCTCCACGCGCACCGGGCGGCCCGCGTCGTCCCACACCGGGCGCATGCCCAGCGCCACCAGCGCCTGGGCTTCCATGATGCCCTGGTGGCGCAGCGTTTCGCCCGCCCACAGCGACAGCGCCATGCGCTGCGGCGACTGGCCGCCATGGCGCGCCTGGTAGTCCTTGAACCAGTCGTTGAACAGCGTCTGCGCCACGGCATAGGCCTGGCGTGTGGGCAAGCGGCTCGGGTCCAGCCCCGTGAGGTTGCGGCCCGTGGGCAGGCTGTCGGGGTTGCGGATGGGGTCGCCCCCGTAGGCGGCGGGCAGGTAGCGGCCCTCCAGCGCGGCCAGCAGGCCCGGCATCTCGCCCTCGGTGGCCAGCAGGCGCTCCAGCTCTTGCGCGCGCTGGGCCAGTTGCAGCAGCGCGGGCGTGTCGATGGGCTTGCGGGCAGCGCGGTTGGGCACGTAGTCTGCGGCGCGCACCAAGCCGTCCTGCGCGGGCTGCGTGTCGGGCAGCGCGGGGCGCAGGTCCAGCACGCTGGCGGCCTCGGCGTCCTTCAAAGCCACTTCCAGCCAGCGCGCGGGGCGTGCGGCCAGCACGGCATCGTGCTTGATCAAAAAGGCCTCGTCGATGTCTTCGCCCAGTGCCTCGATCAGCGGCTTGCGCAGCGCCTGCAGGATGGTCTCGCGCCGCTGCTCTGGCGCGTGCACGCGGCCGAACACAGCCAGGCCCTTGGGCTGCGCGCTCTGCGCCAGCTGGTCCAGGTAGGGGTGCAGGATTTCCAGGAAACCACTGAAGTCGGCCGCGATGCGGTCAGCGCTCCAGCCCAGGTCGCGGTGCAGCTGGTGCTCCACAAACTGCGCCACCAGCTGCTTTTCCAGCGCGCGGCGCGTGGGGCCTTCGTCCACAGTCTCCCATTCGTGCATCACCTCGTGCATGTGGGCCATGCGCGCCTCGAAGCCTGCCGGGGCGAACACGGGCGTGCGGTGGCTTACCAGCACGGCGCGGCCGCGGCGCTTGGCCGTGAGGGCCTCACCCAGGTTGTCCACGATGTACGGGTAGACCACGGGCAGGTCGCCCAGGGGCAGCAGCGCATCGTCGTGGACATCCAGCGCACGCGCCTTGCCACCCGCCCATTCCTGCGTGCCGTGGGTGCCAAAGTGGATCAGCGCATCGGCCTCCAACTGAGCCCACAGGTACACGGCCAGGTAATGGTGCGACAGCGGCGCCTTGGACTTGTGCATGAAAGGGTTCTGGCCCAGGCGCAGGGTTTCCTCGCGCGGGGGCTGGGGCAGCACGGCCAGCTGGCCCACCTGCAGGCGCGGGATGGCGAATACCTTTTCGCCCTGCCACTCGACCACGTAGCGGCTCTTTTCGGGTGCGCCCCAGTGCGCGTTCATGCGCTCGCGCACGGCCTTCGGCAGCGTGGCCAGGTGCCGCTCATAACGCGCCAGCGGCAGCGCGGCGGCCTGTCCGTTTTGCAGCAGCGCGCGTACATCGGCGCCGGGGTAGTAGGCGGCGAGCAGCGGCTTCAGGCCATCGATCCAGCCCTGCTCGGGCACACGCTCGGTGCGATAGCCTGCCTGGGCCAGGCCGCCAGAGACCTGCTCCAGGCTGCGCGGCACGTTGAGGAACGAGGCACCAAAGTTGGTGCCGCCCGGGGGGTAGTTGTAGACCATAGCCACCAGGCGCTTGTCGGCGGCGGGTTGGGTCTGCAACGCGATCAAGCGCCGCGCCTTGGCCGCCACGGCCTGGGCCTGGCGTTCGATGAGGCGAAAGTCACGGCCCTCGGCGCCGTGGGCCGTGACCAAGACCGGATCGATGGCACCGGCAGCCTCAGGCTGCGCCAGATAGAACGGCACGTCGGACAGCGACAACCCCGTTGCGCTTGCCTCCCAGGCAGCGGCATCGCCCGCGCGGTAAGGCTGCGTGCCCAGCAGGGGCGCGCCCCAGCGGGCCAGCAGCGGCTGCAGCGCAGCGGCCTGGGGCACCAGCTGGTGCAGTACCAGGGCCGAGGCGTGCAGGCGGCCGGGGCCGGTGCCGCTTTCGGGGGGCAGCTCCAGCACCTCGGCCAGCGTGTGCGCCGTGATCTGCTGGCCAAAGGCCGCATAGGCAAACAGGCCCTGCGCGCGGAAGGTGCGCAGCCAGGCATCGAGCCATTCCGTGCTGCCATCGACAAAATGGTGGCGGTGCACCAGCACGGCCACGGCGGGCAGGCTGCGCAGCGCGGGGTGGCCCTGGCGCCAGGCCTCCAGCGCGGCGGCGTTGGGCAGCAGGCGGGGCGCGTCGGGGTGGTAGATGCCACGGGCGGGCAGGATGTCGGGCGCGGGCAAGGCTGGCATGGCAGCACCCGCGACGGTGGCGCGCGCCAGGGCGATGGCGCTGTGCAGGTTGCGCGGGCCGCCCGCCTGCAGGTAGGCCACCATGCGGGCGGGGGCATCCAGCGCAGACAGGTCAACAGCGGGCGTGCCCGCAGGCACCCAGACGACGCGGCCTGGCGAGCGGGCAGCACGGGCGTCCAATGCCGGTCCCGCCATGCGGCGCAGGCGTGCCTCCACGCTGGCATGGGGCGCATCCACCCACACCAGCGCAGCGCCCGCCAATGCACGCTCCAGCTTCTGGGCCTGTGCCACGTCGAGCACCGCCGGGCCACCCAGCGGGTAGTCGATGTGAGCAAAGCCCAGGCCCGCCTCGGTGGCCAGGCGCTGCACCATGGCCGTGCGCGGGGCGGTGGTGATGTCGGACGTCAGCCACAGCAACACCGGCGCAGCCTGCGCAGCTTGCACACAGGGCGTCATCAGCAGCAGGCACCACAGTGCCGCGCGCAGGGTCCATGCCCTCATGGCCTGGCGGGCTTGGCCGTGCCCGCGTCTTGAGGCCCCGCACCGGTTTCGGGGATGTAGACGATGTTGCCGTCTTCGAGCTGGTAGGCCACGCCCGCGCGCACGCCCTGCCCTTGCGCTGCGCTGCCAGCGCCCTTGAAGCGCACTTCCTTGCCCTGCTCGCGCACCACCACCTCCATGTCAGGCTGGCCGGGGTTGCGGATGATGGTGACGCTCTCGTTGGCGCTGGTCTGGGTCTGCACGGCCACGGCCGTGAGCAGCGCCACCACGAGCACCAGGAACACGTCCACCAGGTTCACGGCGGACAGCATCGGGTCGTCGTCGTCCTCGGCCAGCACATTCAGGTGCTTCAAAGTCATTGCGCCACCCCGCGTTCCTTGCGCACCACCAGCAGCTCGGCCAGCAGCCAGCGGCGGCGCACCGAGTACACCACCAGGCCCACCGACGCGGCGGCCAGCGCCAGCACCACGCCTGCAAACGCGCCGCTGAACACGGCCAGCGCCTGCTGGCCGTTGCCCGCCGCCACGCTCTGCAGCGCAGGGCCGAGCGGGATCATGGTGGCGATCAGCCCCAGCATGGGCGACAGGCGGCTGAGCAGGCGCACGGGCTCCACCTGGCGCACCAGTTGCAGCTCCAGCTCTTCCATCGACGAACCAGGCGCCACGCGCAGCGAGCGGTATTGCGGCTGGCGCCAGCGTTGCCAGGCCTCCATGAGCGTGGCGCCCCCCATCCACAGCGCGTAGACAAACGCCAGCCCCACCAGCACCAGCACGGGCCACAGCAATGACTGCGCGACCTGCGAAAAACCCGCTTCGATGTTCATCCGTTCACTCCCTGAGATTCTTGGTTGTTGTTCTTGCGTTGCAGCGATGGCAACGCCATCCACATGCCCTCCATGTGCCGCACCTGGATTCGGTGGTCAAACACCTGCTCCAGCGCTGCGTGGGTGGATGGCGCATTGCAGGCGCCGTGGTGCAGCACGCGGCCCGCCGCCATTACCACCATGTCATCGGCCTGCAGCGCCAGCGACACCTCGTGCAGCACGCTGACCACCGTGCCGCCAGCCAGGACCAGCGCGCGCATGGTGTGCAGCCAGTCGGTCTGGTGCGGCGGATCGAGGTTGGCCAGGGGCTCGTCCATCAGCAGCACCTGCGCCTGCACGGCCAGGGCGCGGGCCAGCAGCACGCGCTGGCGCTCGCCGCCCGACAGCTGCGACAGCGGGCGGTGGCGCCAGTCCCAGGCCTGCGTGGTGCGCAGCGCTTGTTCCACGGCGGCATGGTCGGCCGCGCTGGGCGGGGCCAGCCAGGGCTGGTGCGGCAGGCGGCCCAGCATGGCCACGTCGTAGCTCGTGAGGTCGTCGGCCGAGCCTTCGTTCTGGCCCAACCAGGCGAGTTGCCGGGCACGTTCGCGCGCAGGGATTTGCGCCAGCGGGCGGCCCAGCAGCTGCACTTCGCCCTGCACCGCAGCACGCGGCAGCAGGCCCGCCAGCACCTTGAGCAAGGTGGACTTGCCCGCGCCATTGGGGCCGACGATGCTGGTCCAGCGCCCGGCGGGCAGTTGCAGGTCAATGCCCTGCAATATCAAGCGATTTCCGATGCTGGCGCTTATCTGGCAAGCGCTGATAGCTATTGAACTCATAGCAAACTGCCTTGCGACGACGTACGTCGGTGCATGAGCCACAGCAGGTAGGTGCCGCCCAGCGCCGCCGTGAGCACGCCCACCGGCAACTCCTGCGGCGCCAGCAGCCAGCGCGCCAGGATGTCGGCCGCGAGCAGCAGCACGGCGCCCATCAGGCTTGCGAGCACGATGTGCCGCTCGTGCGTTACGCGCACGATGGAGCGCACCAGGTGCGGCGCGGCCAGCCCGACAAAGGCAATGAGCCCCGTCTGCGCCACCGCCGTGCCCGTGGCCAGCGCCATGGCGGCCACCAGCCCCACGCGCATGGGCATGAGCGGCAGGCCCAGGCTGGCGGCCGTGGCCTCGCCCAGCGTGAGGCCGTCGAGTGCGCGCGCCAGCATCCAGGCGACCACCGAGCACAACCCCCAGGCCACGGCCATGAGCAGGCAGGCCATCCAGCCCACAAAGGCGGTGCTGCCCAGAATGAAGGCCTGCATGGCCTGCAGGATGTCGGGCGAGGCCAGCTCCACCAGGTCGCGCAGCGCGCCCAGCACCACGCCCACGATCACCCCCGCCAGCAGCAGCCGCAGTGTGTGCTGCACGCCCTGCGCCAAGATCAGCGTCAGCACCACCGCCCCCGCCGCGCCCAGAAAAGCCATGCCCGTGATGCCAATGCGCGCCAGCCACTGCGCCGCCACCGGTGACACGCCAAACAGCGCCATGGCCACCGCCCCGCCCAGTGCCGCGCCCGAGGCACTGCCCAGCAGGTACGGGTCGGCCAGCGGGTTGCGAAACAACCCCTGCGCCACCGCGCCCGACAGGCCCAGCAGCGCGCCCGCCAGCCACGCACCCAGCGTGCGCGGCAGGCGGATGTCCCACACGATCTGCCAGGCCACGGGGTCGCCATGCATGCGCAGCACGCTGTCAAAACCCGTACTGCCCACGCTGGCGCCACACAGGGCCAGCACGGCGCTGGCGAGCAACAGCCAAGCGGCACACCATGCGGCACGGCGGCTTTGCCCGACGTAATTGGTGGACGAATTCACTTGTCGCTATTTCCAATGTTGGCAGCGGCTGCGACAGGCACGGCCGAGGCCAGTGCACCCGTGGAACTGGCTTTGCCAGGCCACTGGGTGCGTCCCCCTGAGGGGGAAGGCGCCGCAGGCGACTCAGGGGGAGCTTTCTCCACCAGGCAGCGCGCCATGATGCGGGCCGCCTCGGCCATGCGCGGGCCGGGGCGCACCACCACGTCGGAGTCGCCGGGGCCGAACACGCACAGCCGGTTGCCCTGGATCGCACGCATGCTGGCCCAGCCGGGGTACGGCACCATGGCCTGCATGCTGCGGTTGCCGATCATGATGATGTCGGGGTTGGCGCGCACCACGAACTCGGGGTTCAGACGGGGAAAAGGCCCGAGCGATGCGGGCACCACATTGCGCACCCCCAGCCGGGTGAGCGATTCGCCGATGAAAGATGCCTCGCCCGCCGCATAAGGCCCGCGGCTCACCTCGAAGTACACGCGCGCATTTTTGGCCCTGGGTGGCAGCGACTGCGCCGCCGCCTGCACACCCGCATCGATCACGCGCCAGAGGCGGTCGGAGCCTTGGGCGCGGGGCACGCCGAGCAGGTCGCTGACGGTGCCGAGCACGCGGCGCACATCGGCATGCGTCTTGGGCTCCAGCGCCACGACGGTGAGCCCCAGCGCCTCCAGCCGGTCGCTGGCGCGCGAGCTGACGGACATGAGCACCAGGTCAGGCTTGAGCGCCACGACAGCCTCGATGCTCGGGTCCAGCCCGCCGCCCACTTTAGGCAGCTTGCCCACCACAGCGTCGGGCCAGTTGGAATAGCGGTCGACCCCAACGAGGCGGTGGCACTGCTCCAATTCGCACACGCTTTCGGTCAGCGAGGGCAGCAGGCTCACGATGCGCTGGGGCGAACGCGGCAGCGCCACCGCGCGGCCCCGGTCATCGGTGATGTGCACCGGCTGCGCCTGCGCCTGCGCCAGCCCGGCCATGAGCAAGCCCAGCGCAATAAGAATCGCAATCACCCACAGGATGCGGCGCACGGGAGTCGGTTTCATGAACGGGGTTCTTTCAAAGTCAATGGCAGCCCGGCGGCCATGAGGGTGACGCGCGGGCACAACTGCGCCACTTGCTGGTTGAGTGTGCCCAGGGCATCGACAAAGGCACGCACTTCGCGTCCCATCGGGATGACGCCCAGACCGATTTCGTTGCCCACCAGAACCACGGGCCCGGGGGACTGCCTGATCGCTTCCAAAAACATAGCTGCTTGCGCTTGCCATATATGGGCTAGAGCCTGTTTTTGCTCAATATTCATAGTTTCCACACCGAAAGGCATTGTCCAGTGGGTGAGCCACAGCGTGAGGCAGTCCACCACCACCAGCGTGTGGGCAGCGCTGTGCCGCGCAACGGCGGCGGCCAGATCTCGTGGCTCTTCGATGGTGCGCAGGCCAGGCACGCGCAGGGCGCGGTCGCGCCGGTGGCGCGCGATGCGCTCGCGCATCTCGTCATCCCAGGCCTGGCCCGTGGCGATGAGCACAGCGCGGTGTTCATCCGATTGCGCGAGCCAGTCGCGCGCCACCAGCTCGGCGCGGCGCGACTTGCCGCTTTTTTGCCCGCCCAGGATGAGTTCGGTGGTGATGGGTACGTGCGGCATGGTCATACGGGCACTGCGCCGAGCAGATGGGCCACAGCCTCGGGGCTGGACGGAAACCACGCATGAAAGTAGCTGGCGTGGATGCTGCCCTGCTGGTACAGCACCTCGCCAAAATCCGGCGCGGGCGCTTCATCCGGCCGGGTCGTGCGGGCCACCACGGTGGCGCTGCTGTCGCTGGTCGAATAGTGAAACGTGTGGCCGCGCAGGGTGTGCCCCGCCACGTCCAGCTGCTGCGGCCCCAGCGCCGCCAGCCGCTTTTGCATGGTCACGCGGCCGGGCAGCAACCCCCACAGCGGGGCCATGCTGCCGTCGGCCAGCGTGATGGATTCGAACAGCGCCATCATGCCGCCGCACTCGGCCCAGAGCGGCTTGCCTGCAGCCACATGCGCACGCAGGCTGGCCTGCATGCCGGTGTTGGCCGCGATTGGCGCGGTGTGCAGCTCGGGGTAGCCACCGGGCAGCCACACGGCGTCGCATTCGGGCAGCGCCGCGTCGTGCAGGGGCGAAAAAAATACCACGCGCGCGCGCATCTGCTGCAGGCACTGCAAATTGGCGGCGTAGATGAAACAGAACGCGGCATCGCGCGCCACGGCCACCCTGCGGCCCGCCAGCAAGGCGGGCACAGCAGCCGTGTGCGCGGGCGCGGGGAAATCCACCGCCCAGCGTTGCAGGTCCTGGGCCGTCATCTGCCCCAGCGGCGTGGCCGCCAGCGCATCGGCAGCGGCATCCAGGCGCTGCTGGCTGTCCAGCAGCTCGTGCGCCGCCACCAGGCCCAGGTGCCGCTCGGGCAGCAAGGCCCCGGCAGCCCGGGCAGCGCCCACGTCAACGCCCACATCAGCTTTCAAGGTCACCCGCATCAGGGCACCCAGCCATTCCTGGGGCTCGCGCAAGCCTGCCTGCAGCATGTCGGCATGGCGTGCGCTGCCCACGCGGTTGGCCAGCACGCCCGCCCACGGCAAGCCCGGGCGGTAGTGCCGCAGGCCAAACGCCAGCGCGCCAAAGGTGCCAGCCATGGCCGACGCATCCACCACCGCCAGCACCGGCACACCGAAGCGCTGGGCCAGGTCGGCCGCACTCGGATCGCCATCGAACAGGCCCATGACGCCCTCAATGAGAATGAGGTCGGCCTCATGCGCCGCCGCATGCAGGCGCTGGGCGCAATCGGCCTCGCCCGTCATCCACAGGTCGAGCTGGTGCACCGGGGCACCGCTGGCAAGCTGGTGCCAGTGCGGGTCCAGAAAGTCGGGTCCGCACTTGAACACCCGCACCTGAAGGCCCCTGCGCGCATACAGCCGCGCAAGGGCCGCCGTGACGGTGGTCTTGCCCTGGCCGGACGCGGGTGCGGCGATCAGGAGCGCCGGGCAGCGGGCAGCGGCGGAGGTACGCAGGGTCACAGGGGAGCCCACTTCAGGCCCACATACAGCGTGCGGCCGGGTGTGGCGTAGGTGCGGGCCAGCTGGTAGTCCTTGTCGGCCACATTGTCGATACGGGCCAGCAGCGTGTAATCGCGGGCAATGCGGGTGCTGGCGGAGAGGTTGACCAGCGCATAGCCACCTAGCACATTGGTGTTGGCCACGGTGTCGAAACGGCGCCCCGAGGCCTGCACCTCGGCGCCCAGAGTCCAGTCGGCAATGCGCGTGTCGGCACCCAGGGTGGCATGGCGCTTGGCCCGCCGGGCCAGTTGCTTGCCCGTGTCCAGGTCGCGCGGATTTTGCAGGTCCAGCGAGCCGTGGAGCTGCACACCCGACAGGTGGTAAGACCCGGCAAACGTCACACCCTCGTACTGCGCGCGGGCCGTGTTGGCATAGCAACCGAACGGGGATGCACAGGCACCTGCACCAGCGAACGAGATCAGGTTGGAAACCCGGTTGCGGTAGGCCACCACCGAGAAGCTGCTGCGGTCTTGCGCATACCGCAGGCCCAGTTCGGCGTTGCGGCTGGTTTCGGGCTGCAGGGTGGCCACGCCGTATTCGCTGAAGCGGTGGTACAGCGTGGGCGCCCGGAATGCCGTGCCCACCGAGGCCGTAGCGCGCCAGTGCGGCGCAAATGCGTAGCCATAGGACGCGCTGCCTGTGTCCTTGCCACCGAACTCGCTGTCGGAGTCATGGCGAGCATTGAGTTGCACGGCATGGCGCCCGGCGTTAAAGCCATAGCCCAGCGCAAGCGCATTTTGTGACCGGCTGCGGTCGATAGGATCGTTCTGCAACTCGTCTTCACGACGCTCCAGTGCCGCACTGAAGCGATGGGCGCCCCAGCGCAAATCGTTTTGCCAGAGGTAGCCACGCAGCTTGGTCTCGGTGAGGTAAGGCGATGGCGTGGTTTCGTAGCGGTTGACCGAATCGGTGACCGACACACGCGTACTGTAGGCATCCGACCATTGCGCTGCCCAGGCGAGGCCTGCCGTGCGCAGGCGGTTCAGGCTACGGTCATCTACGGGCCTGGCCGCGCTGAAGGAGGTATTGTCATAGCCCGCGTTCATGCGGCTGGCCAGCAGCGTCGCATCCAGGCGATGCTGGGCATTGATGCGCAAGCCCAACCGGGCATTGCCAGAGGTGCTGCGATAGCCATCGCGGTCGGGGTTATGGGCACCGCTGACCTTGACGTCAAAACCATCGCTGATTTCGCGCGCAATGCCCAGCGAATAATCGAACGCACCGTCCTGCCCGGCCGAGCCGCTGACACCGGCCTCGATCTTGCGGGTGCCCTGATTGCCAATGCCCACGCCCACATAGGGCTTGGCGGGGCCTTCGCCCCGGCGGGTGAAAAGCTGGATCACGCCGCCAATCGCGTCCGATCCATAGACCGCAGCGGCCGGGCCACGCAGCACTTCGATGCGGTCGATCTGCGACAGCGGGATCTGCTCCCACTGCGCGCCGCCGGTGGACTGGGAGTCAATGCGCACGCCGTCGATATACACCGCCGTGAAGCGCGATTCGGCGCCCCGCAAAAAAACGCTGCTGGCATTGCCCACGCCACCGTTGCGCGAAATCTCGATGCCCGGCAGGCGTGCCAGCACGTCGGCCAGGCCCGTGGCACCGCTGCCTTCGATGGTTTCGCGGTCCACGATGGACACATCGGCCACCAGATCGGCCAGGGGTTGCTCGGTGCGCGTGGCGGTCACCACGGTGTCTTGCAGCGACGGCATGCGTGCGTTTTGCGCCAGCAGCACGGGTGCAGCGAGCGACTGCGCTTGCACCGCATGGGCGGACACCAAAGACAGGACAGCCAGCACGCAGGGGCGCAGGCACAGCGGCGCAACAGAGCGCACACGGCGCGCACGAGGGGTACGGTTTTTCATAGAAATCATCATCAACAAACAACCCGAGCCGGCTTCCCCGCCAGCATGTGGGAGACAAGGTTGCGTTTGCCTCAAAAGGCGCACGAAACCACCGTGTTGGCCGGTATCCGGGCTGGCGGAACGCCCTCCAATGCCTTCCCAGGCGCTTGTTCAAGGCGCCCAGTGGCTTGTGAATGGAGAGGGAATCGGATGATTCGTCCGCTGACCGTTGCGGGGGCAGCGCAGGCTGGGCGCACCATGTTTGGTGAAACCTCCCTGCTTCCCGTTGAACTGCGGTATGTGAACCACACCGCGAGCACCAACGGCGTGATTTTAAGGGCATTCCGGGTGCGCCCCTCTACAATCGCGGGCTGTATGGACGCTCCCTCCACCACCGACCAGATCGCCGAGCGCGTTGAGCGGCTGCTCTTGCGCCACGCTGAACTCCAACGCACCAACGCCCTGCTGGCAAGCCAGGTGGCGGACCTCACACAGGAGCGCGACTCCCTCAAATCGCGCCTGAGCGCCGCCCGCGCCCGGGTTGACGCATTGCTGGAACGCCTGCCGCCAGCCCCACCTCCCAAGGACGCCGAATGAAGCAAATCGAGGTGCAGATCCTGCAGCAAAGCTATCTGCTGTCCTGCCCCGAAGGGCACGAGTCGCGATTGCTGGAAGCGGTGGAGCGTGTGGACACCGCCATGACGCGCATCCGCGATGCCGGCAAGGTGCGGTCGCGCGAACGCATTGCGGTGCTGGCAGCACTGAACCTTGCGTTTGACATCGCCGACCGCGAAGCCACTGATCTGGCGGCTGCGCCCGCCCCTCAAGCCACGCAAACCCAGACCAGCGGGCCGGCCAGCCTGCCGCTTGACGCCAGCACGGATTCCCAGCGGCTGCAGTCGCTCGTGCAGCGACTGGATGAGGCCCTGGGCGATGACGGACGACTGCTCTGAGGCAAGCCCCTGCGGCGCATCGTCGGTTGCCATCTTTACATCGCGCAGTGCCTGCAGTTCGCGCGGCCAACGCCTACAATAGTGGCGTCTGCGGTGCTGCCGGGCTTTATATTTCCTTGAACCAATGCTCACTGAGCACGGGCTTGGTACATCGCCCGGTGAGCGTGATCATCTCGCGTCAGATGAACCCAACGCCAGGCTGCCCTCGCCCACCTGAACCCCCGGTTCAGGATGCCGGTCCGGTGGCACTTGCAGACACCCTCTTTTTCTCCCCCGTCAGTGCACCCACACACTGCACAGACGCGGCGCACTCAGCCTTTCCGCATTCCTTTGCCCCATGCTTGAACCCCTTCTGATGGTTGAACTCGGAATCCTCGGTCTGGGCACCGGCTTTCTGGCGGGGCTGCTCGGTATTGGCGGTGGCATGTTGCTGGTGCCTTTTCTGACCTACATCCTGGGTCACCAGCAAGTGGCGCCCGATCTCGCCGTCAAGATGGCCATTGCCACCTCCATGGCCACGATCATGTTCACCTCGGTTTCCAGCGTTCGCGCACACCACCAGCGCGGTGCCGTGCGTTGGGACATCGTGCGTCGGCTGGCGCCCGGTATCGTGTTGGGCGGGCTGGTAGCAAGCCTGGGCGTTTTCGCGCTGCTCAAGGGCGCATTTCTCGCGATCTTCTTTGGGCTTTTCGTGAGCTTCTCGGCCTTTCAAATGTTTCTGGACAAGAAGCCAGCGCCGTCCCGGCAGATGCCGGGAACCGGCGGGCAACTGACGGCGGGCGGGCTGATTGGTTTCCTGTCCGGCCTGGTGGGCGCGGGCGGGGGATTTGTCAGCGTGCCCTTCATGACGTGGTGCAACGTGGCCATTCACAATGCTGTGGCCACCAGTGCGGCCCTGGGCTTTCCCATTGCCCTGGCGAATGTGGTGGGCTATGCGGTGGGCGGCCAATCCGTGGCGGGCCTGCCACCTGCCTCGCTGGGTTATATCTGGTTGCCTGCTCTGGCAGTCATTGCCACCTGCAGCGTGCTGACCGCGCCGTTGGGCGCCCGGGCTGCGCACCAGCTGCCGGTCAAACAACTCAAACGCGTGTTTGCCAGCCTGCTGCTCATGCTCGCAGCCTACATGCTCTGGAAAGGCTTGTCGGCCTTCTGAACCAACACTCCGCATTGCGGGGGTCGACGCATCATGCGGCGGCCCGGTCCATGCGCCGGCCAAAGAGCATGTTCACGACCTAAACGGTCGGCGCCTCTGGCGCAAGCTGCGCCAGCCCGTGGGTGGATTTGCCCAGCAACTGGCGGAACTCGGCCACGGGCAGGCCAGGTGAGCACAGGAACCCCTGAAAATGTTCGCACTGCATTTGTTGCAGCACGGCACGCTGGGTAGTAGTTTCCACCCCCTCTGCCACCACTTCGATATGCAGCGCACGCCCCATGCTGATGATGGCACTGACAATGGCACGGTCGCCATCATCCTCGGGCAGGCCCCGCACAAACGACTGGTCGATCTTGAGCTTGTGGATGGGCAGCTTCTTCAGGTAGGCCAGACTGGAGTAGCCCGTACCAAAGTCGTCAATCGCCAGGCCTACGCCAAGCTCTGCCAGAGCCCCCAATCGCTGCTCCATTTCCTGCGCGTCCTGCAGCAGGATGGTTTCGGTCAGTTCCAGCTCCAGCAAGGTCGGTGGCAACTGGTGCACGGCCAGCAGGCGGGTCACGCGTTCGACAAAATCAGTCTGGCGAAACTCCAGGGCAGACACATTGACGGACACCACAATGGGCATGCCCTCGTGCCTCCATTGGGCAGCCTCGCGCACCGCCTGCTCCATGACCCACGCCCCCAGCGTCACGATATAGCCCGACTCCTCGGCCAAGGGCACAAACTGCGCGGGGGACACCACACCAAACTCGGGATCCGTCCAGCGGATGAGTGCTTCCGCTCCGACGATCCTGCCGGTAAGAAGATTCACCTGGGGCTGGTAATGCACGGCCAGGCGCTGCTCGCCCAGCGCCTGGCGCATGGCGTGCTCGAGCTTCATGCGCGACAACAGGTTGGCGTTCATCTGCGGCTGGTAGAAGCCATAGCTGCCACGCCCCCGCTCTTTGACACGGTACATGGCCGTATCGGCCTGCTTGATGAGGTCGTCGAGAGTGGCCCCATCTTGCGGATACAACGCCATGCCGATGCTGCACTGGATGGAGAAGCCCATGCCATCGAGCAAATAGGGGCTGAGCATATCGTCCAGTATCCGGCGCGCCACGCTTTCTGCCACAACGGCGTCGGCCCCATGCACGTAAATCACAAACTCATCGCCACCGAGACGGCACAGCATGTCCGTCTGCCGCAGGCAAGCCTGCAGACGCTCGGCGACCAACTGCAATACCCGATCCCCAAACGGATGACCGAGAGAGTCATTGATGATCTTGAACCGGTCCAGGTCCAGGAAAAGAATGGAAAAGCCCGTGTCACTTGCGCGAGCACCCTGGATTGCGGTATCCACCCGCTGAGACAGCAGCAACCGGTTGGGCAGGCCAGTCAGAACATCGCTGTAGGCGAGCTCTTCAATGCGTTTTTGGGCTGCATGCTGTAGCGTGAGGTCTCGCATGAAGCCAATGCTTTGCACCAGCCGGCCTTCGTCATCGTGCAAGGCCACCCACGAAAGATGCACGGCACAGTAGGCGCCATTGTCACGGGGCAGCCAGAGCTCGCCCTCCCAGAAACCGTCGCGGTCCCACCCCGCCAGCACCTGCGCCATGAACGAGGCATCCGACCCATTGCCAAACAGGGACGCCGCCATACACCCCACAAAAGCAGCAGCACCGGCGCCCACCAATCGCTCGCAACCCGGGTTCATGCGCATCAGGTGATGCCGGCTGTCTGCAATGAAAATGGCATCCAGGCTGGAATCGAAAACCCGTGCAGCCAGGCGCAAGCTGGCCTGCACCTCCGCTTGGCGGGTGATATCCCGAAACGAATACACCCGCCCCACGGGGCGTCCCTGGTGAAGCTGGGGCACAACGCGCCGTTCCACCGTCAGGCCACCGTGCAACTGCAGGATGTCGGCGCTCTCCAGCAGGGGCTCGCGCTCAAGGGCAATCAGGCGTTGCTGGTAGTCTTGGCGATCCACCACCCGGGATGCCATATGGTCATGCACCGCAGCGTCGTTGCGCTGCACCAGGAGGTCGCGTGGAATGCTCCAGATTTGCGCCAACCGCTGGTTGAAAGCGCGCACACGCCCATCAAGCCCGCACACAAGCATTCCGTCGGCCGCAGAGTCGAGGGTGGCGCGCAATTCTGAAAGCAGGGTCTCCAACTCCCGCTCTGTGGCCTCATGGGCACTGCGATCGAGCATCGTCAGCATAAAAACCGCACGACCATTGCCTTGTTCCACACAGCTGACACGCCGATCGACCGGCACCAGCAAACCATCTGGCCGCAACACACTGGTATGCGAGCGTATGCCATCCGCAAGGGTGGCAACGGGCTCGGCCCAGAATGCGTGATCCTGGGGCGTTGCCGCCAGGCATGTCACCGGCTTGCCCACCATGTCATTTGCTGGCATGCCTGCCAGTCGCTCGGCCGCCTTGTTCGCCAAAAGGATGCGCAAGCTGTGGCCATCCACGAGCCACACTGCCTCCAGCAGACCGTCCAGCAAAGACAGCAGCGGCAACTGACTCACGCTTGGGCCTCGTCAGGACCCGGGTCGACAGCGCGTTCAAAAAAATAGCAAATCCGCTTGCGTGGCGAAAGGTAGTCGAGGGCATCGCGCGGCAACTGGGCAGGTTTCAAGCTGCGTCGTATGCCCAGTTCGGGCATCGCCTCCAGATCCAGCACCTGTGCCTCATCCTTGGGAACCCGAGGATCGTGAACGATCACTTTGGGCCGCAGCGGTCTGGAGGAGTTGACCGACACCACGATGGCGTAACGGTCATTGACAAGCTGCACCACCGATCCCGGCGGATACACGCCCATCATGCGGATGAAGGCGCCCAGCACCACCGGGTCAAAGCGGGATTTGATCTGGGCAAAAATCACTGACAGGGCTTCATGGGGCGTCAAGGCATCCACACCCGCCGCGGGGTTGCACATCCGGTCGTAGTGGTTGACCAAAGCCAATATCTGGCCCGAACGTTGCATATCCTCGCCCACGAGATGCAGGGGAAATCCGCTCCCATCTGCCATTTCATGGTGCTGCGCGATCGCTGTCAGGACCGAATCAGACAATCCCATCAATTGCGCAAAGGCAACTGACTGCCCTACGTGCGATTCATACCGCTGCCGTTCGACCGGCGTGAAACCGGCAGTCGGCACGTTGAGCTTGCCGAGATCGTGCAGCAACGCAGCGATCCCGAGTTCGTGCAGTTCCGGGCTTTTCATGCCCAGTGCCTTGCCGAGCAAAAGGCTGATGACCATCACGTTGACGGGATGCTGTGCGCTGCTCTCGCCCACGCCTTCTGACAGGAGACGGATCACGGAGTCGCCGTTCTCCAGCAACTCCCTCAGGCAATCCGACACTACCACCTCGCACTGGGTGCGAGCCAAGTCGGGCTGAACAACAACCGTGCGCTCCAGCGCTTGGTACTGCCGCGTTGCGTCCCCGAAGCGCTGATTGCACGCGGCCAGCACCCGACTCTGAAGCTCCAGGTGGGAACAGTTCCGGGCCGCGACGGAATCCGCGTCAGCAGAAACCTGCGCCACTGCGTCTTCGATCGACTCTGCAGCAAGGGTGTCGCGCGCGTTGCCAGAGTTCCTATCCAGCGCATGCACTTCAGGATCACTTTTACTGGGGAAGTAACGAACCTCTACGATGCCCAGCTCCCTGAGCGTGGCGATCTGGTCTGCGGACGCAATGCGAAAGCTGCTCACCGGGAAGGGGTGACGCATCCAGCCCAAATCGAGCTGAACGTACATACCGACACGAAGCTGACTAATATCAATAAGGAGGGAAGAATTCACGACACAGGAGGCGAAACATGGCGATATGAATTCCACCAATAATTACAACAATTATCGCCACTTCACCGGCCACTCCGCCCCTCGCAGCAAAAAAGCAGCAATGTCAAACAACACTGCGCCACAGAACAGTCGAAAGAGCCAGAGACGTTCTGCCCAGGATTATTCCGCTCAAGCCCGGGGAGACTATTGGCTACCGGCACCAGAGAGACGGTTTGTAGACCAGGTCCATCCACAAGGCCCAGCCGGCCACCCCCACAAGCGATGCTCCCGCCAGCCTAGTCCCCCAACTGGCCCGCACGGCATTGAGGTATGAACGCAATTTGCCCCATACCAAGGGGCCGCCCACCAGCCACAGGCCACTGCCCACACCAAACAGCGCCATGGTGGCAGCGCCCTGCACGGCCCCCCCGCTGAGCGCTGCAACCAGTAACGCCGAGTACAGCAATCCGCACGGCATGAGCGCCCAAAGCGCCCCCGCCACCATCAGCCCGCCCGGTGCACGGACAAGGGGTTGCACGCGGCGCCAGGCCGCACGCCCAGCCTGCTCCACCCAGGCAGGCTGGCGCGCCTGCACCATCATCATCAGTCCCCAAACCATGACCGCAACATGCATCAACGTCCATACCTGACTCAAGGCCATGGTTTGCTGCGTCAGCCATGCCAGGCTGTCCATGGCCAGCGCAGCCAGCGCGCCCGCCCCGGCATAGCCCACCAGGCGCCCGAGATGGAACACCAACAAGCGGCGCGGCATTGCGCCTTGGGCAAGCCACTGCACGGGCTGGGAGGCGGTGCCGCCGGTATCGCCGGTATCGCCCGCAGTCGAACACGGCGCGCCCTGGCCCACGAGCACACCGCAAGGTGCGGAGCACATGGCGAGGCAATGGGGCCCACCGGCGAGACCCATGAGCAAGGCAGTTATGGCAAGGGGCGCAAGCATGAAACCTGGTGCACAGTTCGATCTGTCCAACCTAGATGATGCGGGAAAACCGGGCCCGATTGCGATCCGCCTGCAAATAACGGTCAAACACCATCGCGATGCCGCGCACAAAAAACCAGCCCATGGGCGTCACCTTGACGCCTTCGGAATTCAGCGCGACAAGGCCTTGCTCGGCCATGGTCTCCAGTTGCTCCAGCTCCGGCGCGAAATACGTCCGAAAATCAATGAGCCACGCCTGCTCCATGGGCTCGAACTGCACTTCGCCCTGGCACATGAGCGCCATGATGACCGCCCTGCGCACCAGGTCGTCGCGGTTCAGTGCCAATCCTCGCACCACCGGCAAACGTCCCTGGTCCAGATGGTCGTAATACTCCTCCAGCGACTTGGCGTTCTGACTATAGGTGGCCCCCACCCTGCCGATCGCTGACACACCCAGGGCAATGAGATCGCAGTCGGGCTGTGTGCTGTAACCCTGAAAGTTGCGGTGCAATCGCCCCTGCCGCTTGGCAACAGCCAGGGCGTCGGTAGGCAGGGCAAAGTGGTCCATGCCCACGTACACATAACCTGCGTCCATGAAGGCATCGAGCGAGCGCGACAGCATGGTCACCTTGGCGGATGCGGCGGGGAGCTCCGTCGAAATGATGCGTCTCTGGGGCTTGAAGCGGTCGGGCAGATGGGCATAGGCATACAGGGCGATCCGGTCGGGGCGCAATTGCGCCACCTGCGCCAACGTGCGGTCGAACGACTCGGGCGTCTGGCGCGGCAGTCCGTAGATCAGATCCACATTCACCGACTCAAAGCCCAAAGCGCGAGATGCCTCCACCAGCGCAAACACCTGCTCTGCCGGCTGGATGCGGTGCACCGCCTTCTGAACCTCGGCATCGAAATCCTGCACGCCGAAGCTCAGCCGGTTAAATCCCAGCTCCGCCAGCACCGCCAGGCGCTCCGCGGTGACAGTGCGGGGATCGACCTCGATGGAATACTCACCACCCGGCGCGAACGTGAAGCTGCGCCGCAACGTTGCCATGAGTTGCCGCAGTCCGTCATCCGAGAGAAAAGTGGGCGTGCCGCCACCCAGGTGCAGCTGACTGACCACCTGCCCGGTGCCGCAGTGGGCTGTGTGCAGATCGATCTCGCGGCTGAGGTAGCGCAAATACACATCGGCACGGTCATGGTGCTTGGTGATGATCTTGTTGCATGCGCAGTAGTAACACAGCGATTCGCAAAACGGAATGTGGACGTACAGGGACAGTGGCAGTGCCATGGCCGTGGTACCCACCCGGCGCTGCGAGAGCGCCAGCACGTAGTCTTCGTGCCCAAACGCCTCCACAAACCGGTCCGCGGTGGGATAGGAGGTATAACGAGGCCCTGGCACGTCAAAACGGCGCAGAAGTTCTGGTGAAACAGCGGTCATGGGAAAATATCCTTGCGTGCACCAGTACTGTGCCGTACCCTTCAATCGACGTCCTTGACCTTAATCAAGAGCACGAAGGGACGCAGCGGTGACAATTTGATTCATATCAGCCACCGGGTCGCAGCGCGGGACAATTGCGTCCCAACAGACATCAGCCAACTATCCCGGCCCAACCAGGTTCCAGTGTCCATGAATCCGCAAACCATCAAAGTCGCCTGTTCCAACTGCAACCTGCGCGAACTGTGCATGCCCGTAGGTTTGAACGAACAGCAGTTGCAACGCATTGATGACATCGTGGCCGTGCGACGAAAAATCAAACGTGGCGGCACCCTCTTTCGCAATGGAGAGGCATTCACCTCTCTCTATGCCATTCGCACCGGTTTTTTCAAGACCTGCGTCGCCACGGAAGACGGGCGTGACCAGGTCACTGGTTTTCAGATGGCCGGTGAAATCATTGGGCTCGATGGCATCGTCAACGACCACCACACCTGCGACGCCATCGCCCTCGAAGACGCCGAAGTGTGCGTCATGCCCTTCGACCGCATCGAAGAACTGTCGCGCGAAGTCAATGCCCTGCAGCACCATGTTCACAAAATCATGAGCCGCGAAATCGTTCGCGAGCACGGTGTCATGCTTTTGCTGGGCAGCATGCGCGCGGAAGAGCGCCTTGCTGCGTTCCTGCTCAATCTGGTGCAACGCCTGCACGCCCGCGGGTTCTCGCAATCTGAACTGGTGCTGCGGATGACGCGGGAAGAAATCGGCAGTTACCTGGGACTCAAACTGGAAACCGTCAGCCGCACGTTCTCGAAATTTGTAGAAGACGGCACTGTGGAAGTCAAACAGCGCCATGTCCGCATTCTGGACACCGAGGCCCTCAAGCGCATCGTCAACAGCCAGCAGGCCTGCCACTGATCGCCATCGAGGAATCCACCCTTACGGGCATGACGAAGCCTTGTGACAATCGTCCGGCCGAGCCTCTGGGGGCACCGGGCAGCGGTTGAGTTCAAAGGATGACATGGACAGCAGTGTCGTCAGCGCACTGGCAAGCATGGTAACAATCCAGAAGACAAAGAACGCAAGGGTATAAACGCCCTGGCGCGACAGCGTCAATGGCTGGCCAAACCAATGCAGATCCTGCGGATCCACCATGGCAAAAACCAGCATTTCCAGAATGCCCGCCACCAGAAAGGCAGGCCATGCAATCCACATCAAGCGTTGTTTCCACATCGTCTTGTCTCCTAAGATTTTTCTGAAGTGATGTGCATCCACCAGGCTGGCATTGAATCTCAGCGAGGTTGGTCCCCGGCAGGTGTTGCCGCGTGGTTGCGGGCCTTGAGTGCCGGGGCCAGGCTTTTTTCAGGCTGCGCCAGCGTCTGGTTGATCTCCATTCCCTTGCGGTAATAGTCTTCCTCAACGACAGGGTCCGGCCGACTGACGGCGAGCCACAACGTGACGAATCCGGCAATCACCACAATGACCGGCCCGGCAATCACCAGCCAGACATGACCAAACTTCCACCAAGGCTGCGGTTCAGAAGCAACAACGGGGCTGGATGACATAAAACCTCCTCAGCTTGTCAGCAATACAGATCACAAGACACCACGGAACCTGCAGTGACCTGCAGTGACCTGCATTTAACGCGGCACCAGGAAAATGGATTTTTCGGTCACTTTGCCACCGCCTTCCAGTGCCGAAATATCGAAATGAATCGCATGGGAACCAGGAGCCGCCGATCCATAAGGAATCTGGAGTCGCACGGCCACCCAGCGGGATTCTGCGGCGCCAATGTCGACCTCCTGCTCAGAGGCCACTTCAAGGCCCTCCAGCCCGTTCGCTGAAATGCGATAGCGCTGCGCGGCCTCGGTGGCATTCATGATTTGCAGCCGATAGACATTTTCCAGCTTACCCCCGGCAACAATGCGGGACAAGGCGGCACGGTCACGCACGATATCCACTTTCAGGGGGGTGCGCGTTGTCAAGCTGGCCAGCATGCCCACGCACAAGGCCACCAGAACCGCGGTGTAAATGAGCACGCGGGGGCGCAAGACATGCCGCAGGATTTGCGATTGACTCCAGCGATTGAGCACACCATTCTGGGTCGAATACCGTATCAACCCCTTGGGGTAGTTCATCTTGTCCATGACGGTGTTGCACGCATCCACGCACAGGCCGCAGCCGATGCACTCATATTGCAAACCCTTGCGGATGTCGATGCCCACCGGACATACCTGCACACACAGCGTGCAGTCGATGCAGTCGCCCAGGCCCTTGGCCTTGTAATCCACCGTCTTGACCCGGGGACCACGCGGCTCGCCTCGGGCTTCATCGTAGGTCACGATCAGCGTATCGCGATCGAACATTGCGCTCTGGAACCGCGCATAGGGGCACATGTATTTGCACACCTGCTCCCGCAGAAAGCCCGCGTTGCCATAGGTGGCCAAGCCATAGAAAACCACCCAGAAAATCTGCCAGCCGCCGGAAAAAGCCAGCAACTCGGGACCCAGTTCCCGGATCGGCACGAAGTAACCCACAAAGGTGAATCCCGTCCAAACGGACACTGCCACCCACACGGTTTGCTTCAGGAACTTCTTGCGGATCTTCTCGAAAGTCCAGGGACTCGCATCCAGTCGCAGACGCGCACTGCGATCACCCTCGATCTTGTGCTCTATCCACATGAACATCTCGGTGTAGACCGTTTGTGGACACGCAAATCCGCACCACAAGCGACCGGCCACCGCGGTGAACAGAAACAGCGAGAGCGCCGAAATGATCAGCAACCCCGTCAGGTAAATGAAATCCTGCGGGTAAAGGACCAGTCCAAAAATATAAAACCGGCGGGCACCCAGATCAAACAGCACCATCTGGCGCTGGCCCCACTCCAGCCACGGCAACCCATAAAAAACAAGCTGCGTGAGAAACACCATGACCCAGCGCCAGCGCGCAAAGTACCCGCTGATCGATCGCGGGTAAATCTTCTTTTGCGCCTCGTAGAGGGAAACGAATTCACCCTCTGCCGATGGCTCGGGTGTAGCCGCCGCGATGGGGATGACCTTGCGCGGTGGCCTGTCAGGTGATGTCATGGTGCGGGCCGTAAGAGCAGAAAAACATATCGGGTGGCCCCACCAAGGTCGGGGCCGCCCTGATTTCAGCGGGCTGCTACGGGCTTGTTGGACAAGCCCCATACGTACGATGCGAGCACGCCGATCTGCGCATCGGTCAGCTTGTCGGCTTGCGCTGGCATCTGGTTGACCTTGCCGCTATTGATCATGGCTGCAATGGCAGCTTCGCCCCAGCCGTGCAACCAGATGTCGTCCGTGAGGTTGGGGGCGCCCAAGGCCTGGTTGCCCTTGCCGTCCATGCCATGGCAGGCGGCGCATGAGACGAACTTGGACTTGCCCAGCGATGCCCGCAAAGAATCATGCGGGCTGCCCGACAGGCTCAGCACGTAATGCGACAGATTGCGCACATCTTCCGGCGAACCCACTGCGGCAGCCATGGGAGGCATGTTGCCGATACGCCCCTTTTCCAGGGTCTCGCGGATTTTCTCGGGCGTGCCGCCATGCAGCCAGTCGTTGTCGGCCAGGTTGGGGAAACCCTTGCTGCCGCGCGCATCCGAACCGTGGCACTGGGCGCAGTTGTTCATGAACAGGCGCTCGCCAATGGCATGGGCCTGGGGGTCCACCGCCACATCTTCCGGCTTCATCGAAGCAAAGCGTGCATACAGGGGCTCGATTTCCGTCTTGGCCTTGGCCATTTCAGCCTCGTATTCACCGAGTTGCGTCCAGTTCAGCTTGCCCGTGAAGGTGCCAAGGCCGGGGTAGGCAGCCAGATAACCCAGGCCGAAGACGATGGTGATGACAAACAGCCACACCCACCAGCGTGGCAGAGGGTTGTTCATTTCGACCAGATCCTCGTCCCAGACGTGGCCTGTGGTGTTGTCGGCCGTGGCCTTCACTTTCTTGCGGCCCGCCATCCAAAGCAGGATGCCGCAGGCGATGATGCCGACCAGGGTCAGCGTGGTCACAAAGACCGACCAGAAATTGCTGGTGAAGTCACTCATGGGGTGTTCTCGTTCTGGTGAAGGTCAATCTTGCTCGAAGGGCAGGCGGGCTGCCTCATCAAACCGGGACTTGTTGCGGCCCCTGTAGGCCCAGAGCCAGATGCCAATAAAGCAGGCCATCGATGCCAAGGTGGCGACGATGCGCATGGTCGTGATGTCCATGGCCAATCTCCTTTATTTGAGCGCGCGGCCCATGACTTGAAGGTACGCAACCAGGGCATCCATTTCGGTCTTGCCCTTGACGTCGGCGGCAGACGCTGCGATCTGCTCGTCGGTATAGGGCACGCCCACGGTCCGCAAGGCCTTCATGCGCGGAGCCACATCGGCCGGATCAATGGTGTTCTTCTCCAGCCATGGATACGCGGGCATGTTGGACTCGGGCACCACGTCACGCGGATTGTTCAGGTGGATGCGATGCCATTCATCGCTGTACTTGCCACCCACGCGATGCAGATCAGGGCCCGTGCGCTTGCTGCCCCACTGGAAGGGGTGGTCATAGACAAACTCGCCAGCCACCGAGTAGTGGCCATAGCGCAGGGTTTCGGCGCGGAACGGACGGATCATCTGCGAGTGGCAGTTGTAGCAACCCTCGCGGATATAGATGTCGCGGCCCACCAATTGCATGGAGCTATAGGGCTCCACGCCCTTGACCGCCTCGGTCGTAGATTTCTGGAAGAACAGGGGCACGATTTCCACCAGGCCGCCAATGGCGATCACCAGCAAAATCAGCACGATCATCAGAAAGTTGTTGGTTTCCACCTTCTCGTGGGTGAAGCCGCCAGAAGCATTTTGGTTGTTGTCAGACATGAATAGGCTCCTTGGGGCTCAGGCGTGGGCAGCGTTCACGGCGGGAATCGCCACCTTGACCGAACGCCCCGAAATAGCGGTGGCCCACACATTCCAGGCCATGACGATCATGCCGCCCAGATACAGCAGACCACCGGCCACACGGATCACATAGAACGGATAAGTGGCCTTGACGCTTTCCACGAAGGTATAGGTCAGGGTGCCGTCTGCGTTGATGGCGCGCCACATCAGGCCCTGCATCACGCCGGCGATCCACATGGCAGCGATGTACAGCACGATACCGATGGTGGCCATCCAGAAGTGCAGCTCAATTGCCTTGATGGAATGCATCTTTTCCCGGCCAAACAGGCGAGGAACCAGGTAGTAGAGCGAGCCCATGGTGATCAGACCCACCCAGCCCAAGGCACCAGAGTGCACATGGCCCACGGTCCAGTCGGTGTAGTGACTCAGTGCGTTGACGGTCTTGATGGACATCATCGGGCCTTCGAACGTGGACATGCCGTAAAACGACAGCGACACGATCAGGAAACGCAGGATGGGGTCGTCACGCAGTTTGTGCCATGCGCCCGACAGGGTCATGATCCCGTTGATCATGCCGCCCCAGCTGGGGGCCAGCAGGATGAGCGAGAACACCATACCCACCGATTGCGTCCAGTCGGGCAGCGCGGTGTAGTGCAGGTGGTGTGGGCCCGCCCACATGTAGGTGAAGATCAGTGCCCAGAAGTGGACGATGGAGAGGCGGTAGCTGTACACCGGACGGCCCGCCTGCTTGGGAATAAAGTAATACATCATGCCCAGGAAGCCCGTGGTGAGGAAAAAGCCCACGGCATTGTGGCCGTACCACCATTGCACCATGGCATCCTGAACCCCCGCGTAGGCCGAATAACTCTTCATCAAGCCTGCAGGAATGGACGCGCTGTTGACGATGTGCAGCAAGGCCACCGCCAGGATGAAGGCGCCGAAGAACCAGTTGGCCACATAGATGTGCTTGACCTTGCGGGTGCCCACGGTGCCAAAAAACACGATCGCATAGGAAACCCAGGTCACTGCAATCAGGATGTCAATCGGCCATTCCAGCTCGGCATATTCCTTACCCTGGGTGAAGCCCAGGGGCAGACTGACTGCCGCAGCCACGATGACCAGTTGCCAGGCCCAGAACGTGAACGCGGCCAGCGAGGGCGCGAACAGGCGTGTCTGGCAGGTGCGCTGAACCACGTAATAGCTGGTGGCAAACAGCCCGCAACCACCAAACGCAAAGATCACCGCGTTGGTGTGCAGCGGGCGCAAGCGCCCGTAGCTCAGCCAGGGAATGCCGAAATTGAGCTCTGGCCAAGCCAGCTGGGCGGCGATGATGACGCCCACCAGCATGCCAACCACCCCCCACACCACGGCCATGATAGAAAACTGTCGCACCACCGTATCGCTGTAGTGCACAGCCATTGTTTTTGGAGAATCCATCGGGCACCTCGTTTGATTACTGGAATAGTTTTGTCCAAGCAGGGTTATTCAACATTGATGCATGTCAATCGTCCCGAAAAATGCGTTCGCCTTCTTGCTCCACGCTCTCGAACTGGCCGTGGTAAACCGCCCACCACAGGCCCGCAAGAACCATCAGCACCAAAATGACCGACAAGGGGATCAGCAAATACAGGATGTCCATCAGACCGGGTCCAGGGAAGATTGGGAGGCAGAGGTCATGGGTGCGGGGCCTTTCATCGGCTGCTGCGGGTTCACCCCCACCACCTGCACACCGGGCAGGGATTGGGACAAACGGGCGGCATTCAGCACCACCAGCAGCGAACTGAGCGCCATGCCCAGCCCCGCCAGCCAGGCCGGCATCCAGCCGACCAATGCCAAGGGAACACACACCGCGTTGTAGCCCGCAGCCCACCATAGATTCTGCTTGACCACCCGCAAGGTGCGGCGCGCCAGCAGCACAGATTGCGCAACCAGCAACAGGCTGCCACCCAGCACCACAAAATCAGCGCGCGCCTGGGCCAGCGGCACCGAGCGGCCAAAGGCAAACGACACATTCGCCCCCGCCAGAACCGGGCCATCGTTGAGGCCATCGCCCACCATGGCCACATGGCGCCCCTGTGCCTGCAGCCGCTGCAGGGCGGCCAGCTTGTCCTGGGGCGTGCATTCGCCCTGGGCCTGGGCGATGCCCGCCTGCGCGGCCACCCGCTGCACCGCGCCCAGCCGGTCTCCCGACAGGATCTGCACCGCGACGCCCGACTGCTGCAAGGCACGCACCACGTCAGGGGCCTCGGGCCGCACGTCCTCGATCACATCGAAGCGTGCCAACTCGGTGAACTGGCCGTCGCTCCCCTGCCCCGAAAGCACCACCTGCAGCGCCTCTGCGCCGTCCTGCGCGGCCACGCCGGCATGGCGGGCCGAGCCCAGCCGCAGCAAGCGTGGGGGAAGCGCGCCCTGTGCGTCGTGGATTTCGGCAGTCAGCCCCAGGCCGGCATCCTCGCGCAGGTTCACGGCGCTCCAGCGCGCGCTGGCCACGGGCGCGGCCGCCACGATGGCGCGCGAGGCCGGGTGCATGGATTGCCGCGCCAGCGTGGCCGCCAGCGCCAGGGCATCATCGCGGCCCAGCCCCGGCGCGCAACGCACGGTCTGCACGGCCATGCCGTCCCGGGTGAGCGTGCCCGTCTTGTCGAACACCAGGGTATCCACACTGGCCAGGGCCTCCAGGCCCTGCAGGTTGCGCACCAGCACGCCGTGGCGGGCCAGTGTGCCGGCCGCTGTCAGCATGGCCACCGGCGTGGCCAGCGACAAGGCACAGGGGCAGGTCACGATGAGCACCGCCACACCCACCATCAGGGCGCGCCCCGGATCGGACGGCCACCACCAGGCCACGGCCAGCCCGGCCGCCAGCAGCACCGCCAGCAAAAATGGCCGCGCAATGCGGTCCGCCAGCTGGGCCAGACGGGGCTTTTGCAGCGAAGCGCTTTCCATCAGCGCCAGAATCTGCGCAAAACGGGTTTGACCACCAATGCCCAGCACCCGCACCTCGACCGGTGCCTGCAGGTTGTAGCTGCCCGCCGTCACCTGGCTGCCCAAGGGCCGCGCCACGGGCGTGGATTCGCCCGTGAGCAGGGCTTCGTCGGCCTGGGTGCTGCCCCGCGTGATGCAGCCATCGGCAGGAAAAGCCTCGCCCGGCAGCACGCGAATCACATCACCCACGGCCAACCGGCGCGTGGTCACGCGGGTAAAGACGCCGTCGGCCCCGCGCCGCTCCACGCTGTCGGGCAGGCGGTTCATGACGGCCTCCAGCGCGCCGGCCGTGCGGTCGCGCAGGCGCAGCTCCAGCCAGCGGCCGGTCAGCAGGAAAAAGACGAACATGGTCAGCGAGTCGTAATAGACCTCGCGGCCCAAAACCCCCGCGGGGTCAAACGTGCCTGCCGTGCTCACCACGAAAGTGATGCCCATGCCCAGGGCCACCGGCAGGTCCATGCTGACGCGGCGCAGGCGGATGTCACGCAGCGCACTGCCAAAGAACGGGCCACAGGCAAAGAACACCACCGGCAGCGTCAGCACCCACGAGGCCCAGCGCAGCAACTGCTCCATTTCACCGGTCAGATCGCCCGGCTTTGCCACATAGGCGGGCCATGCGTACATCATGACCTGCATCATGCAAAAGCCCGCCACCAGCCAGCGCCACAGCGCCAGCCGGCTCTCGCGCAGGCGCTGCTCGCGCGCATGGGCATCCATCGCCGGCAAGGCACGGTAACCCGCCTTTTGCACCGCGGCCATCCACTGCGACGGCAGCACCTGGCTGGGCCGCCACACCACGCGGGCGCGGTGCGTGGCGGCGCTCACGTCCACCTGCTCCACGCCCGCAACCGCGCGCAATGCGTCTTCAATGGTCAAGGCGCAGGCGGTGCAGTGCATGCCCTCCAGCACCACGTTCGACTCCCACACCGCATCGGGCGACGCGGAGGCAAGCGCCCCAGGAACATCCTGCGCAGCCCCCGCATCCCGGGCACCGCTGCCCGCCGGCCGGCGCAGGCGCCCGAACGCAGCCCATTCCTGCGGGTCATCCAGCAGCACATGCGCCGCCATATCTGGCAAAGTGGAGGAGTTCGTGGACATGGTTCGAGCCTACCGGCCAAGCATGACACGTACATTGACATGGATCAAGCCGCAAACCATGGTCCTCTCTAAGCTCTGACCACCCCAACTTTGAGGAGTCCGACATGTACAAACGCATTCTGGTGGCCACCGACGGTTCTGAACTTTCCAACAAGGCGGTTCAAACCGGCCTGTCCCTGGCCGCCCTGTCGGGCGCCACGGTGGTCGCACTGAAAGTGGTGCCGCGTTACCCGCGCAGCTATTTTGAAGGCGGCATGCCGGTGGACATGATTGACGTGAAGCGCATCGAGCAGCAATGGGGCGACGCGGCCCAGGCGCTGGTGAACAAAGTGAAGGCCCAGGGCAGCGCCGAGGGCGTGACGGTCAAGCCCGTGGTGGCCAAGTCCGACCTGGTGGCCGAGGCCGTGATCGCAGCCGCCAAGAAGCACAAGTGCGACCTGATCGTGATGGCCTCGCACGGCCGCAAGGGCATCAAGCGCCTGCTGCTGGGCAGCGAAACCCAGCATGTGCTCACGCACTCGCACATTCCGGTGCTGGTGCTGCGTTAAGCACAAAATATGCCGCTAGCGCTTATGCAATCAGCGCTACCAGCTATCAAGATAGAAGCAAAACGGGGCCCTTGAGGCCCCGTTGTCCGTGAACGGCAAATCGGCGCTCAGGCAAACAGCCCTTTGTGCTGCTCGCGCAGCAGGTTTTTTTGCACCTTGCCCATGGTGTTGCGCGGCAGCTCGGTCGCCACAAAACAACGCTTGGGAATCTTGAAGTTGGCCAGCTGCGACTTGAGCTGCGCCACGATGGCCTCGCCGTCGATCTGTGCGCCCGGCTTGGCGATGACCACCGCCA
Source organism: Acidovorax sp. JG5 (assembly GCF_017939685.1). Classification (NCBI taxonomy): domain Bacteria; kingdom Pseudomonadati; phylum Pseudomonadota; class Betaproteobacteria; order Burkholderiales; family Comamonadaceae; genus Acidovorax; species Acidovorax sp. JG5. Next base: position 103,380 of record NZ_JAGKSE010000006.1, on the reverse strand, counting down.
CGCCCACCTCGCCAAAATCGGGGTGCGGCACACCCACCACCGCGCTCTCGGCCACGCCCGGCATGTCGTTGATGGCGCTTTCGATTTCTGCCGGATAGACGTTGTAGCCGCCGCTGATGATGAGGTCCTTGCTGCGGCCCACGATGCTGACATAGCCGCGCTCGTCCACCTTGCCCACGTCGCCGGTTTTGAACCAGCCATCCTGGGTGAACTCTTCGGCGGTCTTCTCGGGCATGCGCCAGTAGCCTTTGAACACATTGGGGCCCTGCACCTGGATGTTGCCGATCTCGCCCACCGGCAAGTCCTTGCCCGCATCATCGACCACGCGCAAGCCCACACCGGGCAGCGCAAAACCCACGGTGCTGCCGCGCCGCTCGCTCTGGCCGCCATGGCGCGCGTCGGCGCTGTAGGGGTTGGAGGTGAGCATGATGGTCTCGCTCATGCCGTAGCGCTCCAAAATGGTGTGGCCGGTGCGCTCACGCCAGGCGTTGAAGGTTTCAATCAGCAGCGGCGCCGAGCCGGCGATAAACAGGCGCATGTGCTTCGTGGCGTCCTGGTTCAGCCCCGCCTCGGCCAGCAGCCGCACATAGAGCGTGGGCACGCCCATGAACACGGTGGCGCGCGGCATGGCGGCCAGCACGGCCTTGGGGTCGAACTTGGCCATCCAGATCATCTTGCTGCCGTTGATGAGCGCACCGTGGATGGCCACAAACAGGCCGTGCACATGGAAGATGGGCAGTGCGTGGATGAGCACATCGCCACGGCCATCAGGCCCTCCGGTGGCCGTCCAGCCCCAGTAGTCCTTCAGCGTCACGGCATTGCTCAGCAGGTTGCCATGCGTCAGCATCGCCCCCTTGCTGCGCCCCGTGGTGCCACTGGTGTAGAGGATGGCGGCGAGGTCATCCGCCCCCTTGTCCACCGGCTGGTGATCGTCGCCATGGTGCGCGGCGCGATCGAGCAGGCTGCCCGTGCGGTCGTCGCCCAGCGTGAACACATGCTGCGTGCCGGCCGTGAAGGCAATCTTGCTCACCCAGCCGAAGTTGCCGGGCGTGCACACCACCACGGCGGGCTCGGCATTGCCCACGAAATATTCGATCTCGCCGCTCTGGTAGGCCGTGTTGAGCGGCAAGAACACATAGCCCGCGCGCAGCGTGGCCAGATACAACAGCATGGCCTCGACCGATTTTTCCACCTGCACCGCGATGCGGCTGCCCTCTGGCAGCTTCAGCGACGCCAGCAGATTGGCGATGCGCGCGCTGGCGTGGTCGAGGTCGCGCCAGGTGTAGCGCAGCGGCTCGCCCTGGGGCGAGGTGGCTTCGACGGCGATCTGGTCCAGATCGCTGGGAAAAGCAGCGCGCAGGGCGCAAAACAGATTGGCGTTGTGGTTCGGTTGTTTCATGGCGAATCAAAAAACAGGGGGACGTTTGGCCAGGAAAGCCGCGATGCCTTCGCGGTGCTCGGCACTGTCGGCATAGGCGTAGGGGTCGAGTGTGCCATTTACTATGTTTTCAATAGCTGCTTGCGGTTTACCACCGGGCGCTACAGGCACTTTTAATGCCCGAAATGTCTGCTTGTTCAGGCGTGCGGCTTGCGGCGCCAGGGCCGCCACGCGGCAGGCCGTGCCCAGCGCATCGGCGGCCAGCAGGCCGGGCTCGGTGACGCGGCTCAGAAACCCGCGCGCCAGCATGTCGGCCGCAGAAAAAGTGGCCGCCTCCAGCAGCATCTGGCGTGCGGTGACATCGCCCACCGCGCCCGCCACCAATTGCGCTTCACGCGGCGCCATGGGGAACCCCAGCCGGGCGATGGGGGCGCCAAAGCGTGCGCTGCTGCCGGCAATGCGGATGTCGCAGCAGCTGGCAATCTCCACGCCCGCGCCCATGCAGGCGCCGTCGATGCGCGCCACGATGGGCACGTCGCACTGGAGCATGGCCTGCAGACCGCCCCAGACATCGTTTTCGTGGAAGTCGCGCAGCGCGGCGGCATCGAAGCGGAACGCCGGGTATTCCGAAATGTCGCCGCCGGCACAGAAGGCACCGTCCGCCCCCTCTATCAGCACGCAGCGCGCATCCGGATTGCGCTGAATGCTCTCAAAAACAGAGCGCAGCTGGCGCCACATGGCGCGCGACATCGCGTTGAGCCGGCCGGTGTGGCGCAGCGTGACCTGCACCACGCCCGCTTCGCCGGCCGCTCCTGCGGCCCGCGCCGCGACAACTTCCCCTGGCATGTAATTCCTTTCTTCAATCCAGCCTGGCGCCGGCGGCCTTGACCACCTGCGCCCAGCGCCGAACCTCGGCACTGACGAATTTTGCAAACTGCGCCTGCGCCATGCCGCCGTAGTCCGCCCCGTTGCTGGCCCAGATGGCCTTGATTTCATCGGCGGTGCCGATGCGGCGGATGTCTTCGATGATGCGCGCCTGCACATCGGCCGGCGTGCCCTTGGGCGCCCACAGGCCGTACCAGGTGGTGACGGTGTAGTCGGGCAGGCCCACCTCGGCGGCGCAAGGCACGTCGGGAAAGGCCGGGTTGCGCTGGCTGCCCGACACCATCAGCGCCTTGATGCGGCCGCTCTTGATGTGGGTGGCCGACGAACCCAGGCCGTCGAACATCATGTCCACATTGCCCGCAATCAGGTCCTGCAGCGCCGGACCGGCACCGCGGTAGGGAATGTGCGTGATGAAGGTGCCCGTCTGCTGCTTGAACAGCTCGCCGGCCAGGTGGTGCGAGGTGCCCGCGCCCGCCGAGCCGTAGTTGAGCCTGGCCGGGTTGCGCTTGAGGTGTTCCAGAAACTGCTTGAAGTTGCTGGCCTGCACGGCCTTGGGATTGACCACCAGCACCTGCGGCACATTGGCCAGCAGCGCCAGGGGGATGAAGTCTTTCTCGATGTCGTAGTCAAGCCGGGGGTACATCGACGGCGCGATGGCATGGTGCACGGCGCCCATGAACAGGGTGTAGCCATCGGGCGCGCCCTTGGCCGCATAGCTGGCGCCCACGGTGCCGCCCGCCCCGCCCCGGTTGTCAATCACCAGCGTCTTGCCCGTCACCTTGGCAAACTGCGCGGCCAGTGGGCGCGCAAAGGCGTCGGTGCCGCCCCCTGCCGGAAACGGCACCACCAGGCTCACCGGCTTGATGGGCCAGGCGGCCTGCGCCCAGCTGCCGCCCGAAGCCATCGCCAGACCTGCGGATGCGGCACTGGCCAGCAGCGTGCGGCGCTGCATGCGGTGTTCTTTCATTTTGTCTCCTGTCGTCGTTGTAAAAATGGAAAGAGAAGCGAGGGAAGAATTCCGGCGCGTTGCCCGTCAACCACGGCACAGGCTGTCGATGTCCCCCGACACCGGCACCTTGCCCTGGGCCAGCATGCCGCGGTGCTTGTCGATGCGCTTGAGGTCGTACAGGTAGTTCACCATCAGTCCATACGATTGCTTCATGCCCTTGGCCGAGGGATCACCGGCCCAGTTGAGCCGTTCCACACGGGCGCCGTTGCCCAGGTGAAACCGCGCCACCGCATCCACGGGCTTGCCATCGTGCAGCTCGCGGCCCAGATAGTACGCGGCGCATTCCAGCAACATCTGGCGCACGGGCGAGCGCGCATCCAGCTCCAGCGCCTTGTCCGCGGCAGCAAGCAGATGGGTGGCCTGCGGCAGCTCGGCCCCCACCGCCCGGCCCAGTTCGGCGCGGCGCTTGTGGTCCAGGCGCTGCAGCATGGCCCCGGCGTTCTTGCCCAGCCAGGCCCGAAAGCCCGGAATCGGCGACAGCGTGGCAAAGGTGCGCAGGCGCGGAAAATCGGCCGTGAGCGTTTCCACCACATGCTTGATGAGCGAATCGCCAAAGCTCACGCCGCGCAGCCCCGGCTGCGTGTTGCTGATCGAATAGAAGATGGCGGTGGTGGCCTTTTTCAGGTCGGCCGGTGCCGCCGCTTCGTCCAGCAGCGGCGTGATGCTGCTGGAAATGTGGTCCACCAGCGCCACTTCGACAAAGATCAGCGGCTCGTTGGGCAGGCGCGGGTGAAAGAAGCCGTAGCAGCGGCGGTCGCTGTCGAGCCGGTTTTTCAGGTCGGCCCAGCTGCGGATGTCGTGCACGGCCTCGTATTTGATGAGCTTTTCGATCAACGAGGCCGGCGAATCCCACGACAGGCGCTTGAGCTCCAGAAAAGCCACGTCGAACCAGGTGGAGAACAGGTGCTCCAGATCTGCGTCCAGGGCCACCAGGCGCTTGTCGGACTTGAGCTGGGGCAGCAGCTCGGCGCGCAGGTCCACCAGAAAGCGCATGCCCTCGGGAAACACCGCAAAGCGCTGCAGCAGCCGCGTGCGCGGCGACACCAGCGAGCGGCGCAGGCTGATTTCGGCCTGCATTTCGTCCGCCGTGCCGGCGGCGGCTTCGTAGCGCTGGCGTGCCGACTGAAAACGCGTGGCATCGGGCGCGAACTGCTCGCACAGCAGCAGCCACATGTCGCGCCGCTCTTCGGGTGCGGCCTGGCCGTACCACGCGGCCACGGCCTGGGCGCGGCGGCCGCCTTCCAGTTCACTGACCTGCGGGGCCACCACTTCCTGCAGATCGGCCAGCAGGCGGCGCAGCGCGCGCGGCGACAGCGACTCATTGCCGCGCCGCAACGTGGCCTGCAGGCGCTCGTGGGTAGAGCGCGGCGCCGGGGCCTTGGCGGCGCCATCGGCGGCCTGCTTGTCCGTTGCCGCTTTGGGCGCCTTCACGGAACGCAGTCGCGAAACGCTGCGGGTGATCCATTCGGTGGTATTGGTCATGGGTTCAATCGGGATTGCTGGTTGCGGGCTACATCACGCAGCGCCTCGCGCTGGTGCAGCAGATGGGTGCGCATGGCCGATTCGGCGGCTTCGCTGTCGCGGCGTTTGAGGGCGTCAAACACCGCCAGGTGCTCGGCCAGGCTTTGCTGCAGGCGCCCCGGCGCATGCAATTGCTGCAAGCGGGCCAGGCGCAAAATCTTGCGCAAATCACCAATCACCTGGGCCAGCCAGCGGTTGTCGGCCAGCGTGATGAAGGCCTCATGGATAGCGTGATTGACCGCGTAGTAGTCGGTGATGCGCCCCTCGGCAGCGCACTGCTGCAGGCGCTGGTGCAGCACCTCCAGCGCGGCCACATCGGCATCGCCTGCGCGGCGGGTGGCTTCAAGCGCCGCGCGGCCCTCCAGCAGCGCGATCACGGGGAAGATTTCGTCCAGATCGCGCTCGGTGACCTCGGCCACAAAGCAGCCCCGGCGCGGCTCGTGGCGCAGCAGGCCTTCGGCCACCAGCACCTTGAGTGCCTCGCGCAGCGGGGTGCGCGATATGGCCAGCCGCTCGCACAAGGCGGCTTCATCCAGGAAACTGCCGGGCGGCAACGAACCCGCAAAAATCTGCTCGCGCAGCCGCGATGCGGCTTCGTCGTGCAGGGAATTGGCAACGGTGCGCATGGCGGGCAAAGGCTCCTGGGTGGGCCGGGGAACCTGCGGGTGGCGCACACCTCAGCAAGGGCCCAGTGTCTTATCGTCTCGCAACCCCATCAAACAGGGCCTCAACGCGGCATATTTGACGTAATTTCTGGTAATTATTGGAAATGACGCGCCAAAAATCCATCAGGGCTTACCAGCAGGCTCCACCAAGGACGCCAGCCGACGCGCCAAAAGAACACAGTTGCCAGCACCCCGAGGCGGGGCCCCTTGCCGTGTTGCCGCCTTGCCGTGTTGTCTGCCCGCCTGGCCGGCTCGCAGGTAGCCGCCGACAGCGCGGTGCACGGTGCACGGGCGCACGGTGCACCTACAATGCCGCCCCTGCCCTGCTCCCCCTATTGCGCGCCCATGAACATCGTCATCAACCAAGACCTTCAAGCCTATATCGATCCGCTGACCCCGGAGGAACACGAGTCGCTGGAGCGCAGCCTGCTGGCCGAGGGATGCCGCGACGCCCTGGTGCTGTGGGGCGATGTGCTGGTGGACGGACACAACCGCTATGGCATCTGCCAAAAGCATGGCCTGCCGTTCCAGACAGTGCAGAACACGCGCTTTCAGTCGATGGAAGACGTGCACCTGTGGATGATCGACCAGCACCTGGGCCGGCGCAGCGTTTCAGACTTTCAGCGCGGCGTGCTGGCGCTGCGCAAACGCGAGATCGTGGCCGAGCGGCGCGCCGCCTTGGCAGCCGCCGGCCCTGCGCCAACGCCCACCGTGCACGACACGGCAGGCAACGCCGAGCCCCCGGCCCCAGCCACCCCGGAGTTGGCGCCCGAACCCCTGAACAGCCGCGAAGCCATTGCCCGGGCCGCGCGCTTGAGCAGCAGCCAGGTGGTGATGATCGAAAAAATCCGCAAGCAGGCGGCGCCCGAAGTGGTGGCGGCCGTCAAATCCGGCACGATCTCGCTCAATGCCGCAGCCGCAGTGGCCAGCCTGCCTGCCGAAGAACAGGTGGCGGCAGCCATCGCCGGCAAGGACGAGCTCAAGCAGGCGGCCAAGCGCGTGCGTGATGCCAAGCGCAAGCCGCGCGAGGAAGCGGTTGCACCAGCAGGTGACGCCGAGCCCGACACGGTGGCCGCCCTGCAGCAACGGGTGGCCGAGCTGACGGCCGAGAACGCCGCCCTGCGCCAGCAGGTGGCCGAACTCAGCGCGCGGCAGTAACTATACTTTTAATAGCTGCCAGCGCTTGATGCAAAAGCGCTAGCGGCATATTTCATGGGGATTTTCGTGGCACATTTCGTGGCGTAACAGGCTGGCGCTGCGCCCACACCCACAGGCCCACGCCGGCCACGATCATCGGCAGGCACAGCCACTGGCCCATGCTCATGCCCAGTGACAAGAGCCCCAGAAACGCATCGGGTTCACGGAAATACTCGGCAATGAAGCGGAACACGCCGTAACCCACCAAAAACGCCGCTGCCACCTGGCCCTGGCGGCGCTCGCGGCGCGCATACAGCCACAACAGCACAAACAGCAGCAAGCCTTCCAGCAGAAACTGGTACACCTGCGACGGGTGGCGCGGCTGCATCGAGCCGCTGTGCGCAAAGACCATGCCCCAGGGCAGGTCGGGGCTGGCAAAACGGCCCCACAGCTCGCCATTGATGAAATTGCCCACGCGCCCGGCCGCCAGCCCCGTGGGCACGCAGGGCGCCACGAAATCGGCCACCTGCAGCCAGGGGCGCTTGCGCGAATGGGCAAACCACAGCATCGCCGCAATCACGCCCAGCAACCCACCATGAAAGCTCATCCCGCCCTGCCACACGGCAAAAATCTCCAGGGGATGGGTAAGGTAGTAACCCGGCTTGTAGAACAGGCAGTAGCCCAGCCGCCCTCCGGCCACCACGCCGACCACGCCGAGAAAAAGAATGTCCTCGACATCCCTGCGTGACCAGGCACCCGGCCCGGTGATGGACGCAAAGGGTTCATGGCGCAGGCGGCGCATGCCCAGCAGCATGAACAGGCCAAAGGCGGCGAGATAAGTCAGGCCATACCAGTGCACGGCCAAGGGGCCGATCTGCAGGGCAACGGGGTCGATGTGGGGGTAGGTCAGCATGGTGGGCGGTATTGTGCCCGGCGCGACGCGGCGGAGCGGAAACCTGGACGGTAATGCCTGGCAATTGCAAGGAAAATTGCCCCTCAGCGCATATGCACCAAGCGCTTCAAGCTATCAATAAAAGAGCACCAAAAAAGAAAACCCACCAGCGGGTGGGCCGGCGGGTTTTGGCAGGCGGCGCCTGGGCGCCGGGGCAGTGTCAGTCCAGCAGCGACAGGTCGCGCACGGCGCCCTTGTCGGCCGACATCACCAGTTTGGCATAGGCCTTGAGGGCGGCGGACACCTTGCGCGGCCGTGGCTGCGCGGGCTTCCAGCCCAGCTTGTCCTGCTCGGCTCGGCGCTTGGCCAGCTCTTCGTCCGACACCAGCACATTGATGGAGCGATTGGGAATGTCGATGCGGATGCGGTCGCCATTGCGTACCAGGCCAATCGCGCCACCGGCAGCGGCCTCGGGCGAGGCATGGCCGATAGACAGGCCCGAGGTGCCGCCGGAGAAGCGGCCATCGGTCAGCAACGCGCAGGCCTTGCCCAGGCCCTTGGACTTGATGTAGCTGGTGGGGTACAGCATCTCCTGCATGCCGGGACCGCCCTTGGGGCCTTCGTAGCGCACGATCACCACGTCACCGGCCTTCACCTTGTCGTTCAGAATATTGGCCACGGCCTCGTCCTGCGACTCGGTCACATGGGCTGTGCCTTCAAACACCAGCAGCGCGTCGTCCACGCCAGCGGTCTTGACCACGCAGCCGTCCAGCGCGATGTTGCCACGCAGCACGGCCAAGCCGCCCTCTTGCGAGAAGGCGTGGTCGCCCGAGCGGATGCAGCCCTTGGCGCGGTCCAGGTCGAGGCTGGGCCAGCGTGCGTTCTGGCTGAACGCCACCTGCGTGGGGATGCCGCCGGGGCCAGCCATGTAGAAGGTCTTGACCGCGTCCGATGGGTTGCGGGCAATGTCCCATTCGTCCAGCGCGTCCTTCATGGTTTTGGCGTGCACGGTAGGCGTGTCGGTGTGCAGCTTGCCGGCCCGGTCCAGCTCGCCCAGGATGGCCATGATGCCGCCCGCGCGGTGCACGTCTTCGATGTGGTACTTGTCGGTGTTGGGCGCCACCTTGCACAGCTGCGGCACCAGGCGCGAAAGGCGGTCGATGTCGGCCATCGTGAAGTCGATTTCGGCCTCTTGCGCGATCGCCAGGATGTGCAGGATGGTGTTGGTCGAGCCGCCCATGGCGATGTCCAGCGTCATGGCGTTTTCGAACGCCTTGAAGCCCATCGAGCGTGGCAACACGCTGTGGTCATCTTGTTCGTAGTGGCGCTTGCACAGTTCCACCACCAGACGGCCGGCGCGTTTGAAGAGCTGCTCACGGTCGGCGTGCGTCGCCACCACCGTGCCATTGCCAGGCAGCGAAAGGCCCAGCGCTTCGGTCAGGCAGTTCATCGAATTGGCGGTGAACATGCCCGAACACGAGCCGCAGGTCGGGCAGGCAGAGCGCTCGATTTCGGCCACGTCGGCGTCAGACACCTTGTCATCCGCCGCCATCACCATGGCGTCGATCAGGTCGAGCTTCTTGAAGGTGACGGCATGGGTGGTGGGGTCGGTCTTGTTGACCTTGCCAGCCTCCATGGGGCCGCCCGAAACAAACACCACGGGAATGTTCAGCCGCATGGCCGCCATCAGCATGCCGGGCGTGATTTTGTCGCAGTTGGAGATGCACACCATGGCATCGGCGCAGTGCGCGTTGACCATGTATTCGACCGAGTCCGCAATGATGTCGCGGCTGGGCAGCGAATACAGCATGCCGTCGTGGCCCATGGCGATGCCGTCATCCACGGCGATGGTGTTGAACTCCTTGGCCACACCGCCTGCCGCTTCGATCTCGCGGGCGACGAGCTGGCCCAGATCTTTCAGGTGCACATGGCCGGGCACGAACTGGGTGAACGAATTGACCACCGCAATGATGGGCTTTTGAAAATCGTCGTCCTTCATGCCGGTGGCACGCCAGAGCGAACGCGCACCTGCCATGTTGCGACCGGCAGTGGAGGTTTTTGAGCGGTAAACAGGCATCGTGATGTGTGGTAAAGGGTTACTCGGGAATCAGGGGCAATGTATGGGCAATTATCTCTGCGGGGGTTACCCCGCGATACCACAAGGCCTAACGCGGCTTGCGCGGCTGAATGCCCAGCGCTTCCTTGTGCTTGTTGATGCGGTCCTGCTTGCGCTGGTCCATCTTTTCCATGGCCTTGCGCTTGGTGTAACCCGTGGCGTCGGCCCATGCCCACCACAGGGCCGTGATGGCAAACGGCGACAGCACCCACCACCATGACCACGCGGCAACCGGTTCGATTTCAAGGTATTTCAGCAACGCCAGAACAAGACCGAGGCCCAACAGGTACATCTTCAACTCCAAAAAACGCATATTCGATGAATGAATTGACAAAAGACATGGAAACGTCAACCCAAATCACTACAATTTCGTTATAAGCACTGTAACCTAACCTCAGGAAACTCCACCATGAAACGCACCCTGATCGCTCTTGCCATGACACTGTCGGTCGCAGCCCCCGCAATGGCCGATCTGGCATTGGCCACGTCGAAGAATTGCATGGCATGCCATGCAGTGGACAAGAAAATGGTCGGCCCCTCGTACAAGGATGTGGCTGCCAAGTACGCCGGCCAAAAGGACGCGGTGGACAAGCTGGCCGCCAAGATTGTCAAGGGTGGTTCTGGCGTGTGGGGCCCCGTTCCCATGCCCGCGAATGCACAGGTCAATGAAGCAGACGCCAAGAAACTGGCTGCCTGGGTTCTGACGCAAAAGTAATTCGGCAATGTGCCGCTGCAGAGCGCACGCTCTGCATCCTCTGGCCGCGCTTTCCCTCTGGGAGCGCGGCCTTTGTTTTGGAAGCGCTCCTTCTCACACGATGCTGCTTCCCGGACGCGCCCGCAGCTGTTGCTCCAGTTGCCCCACATAGGCAGCCGTGGAGTTGTCCGATTCTTCAGCCCTTGCGGTCAGGCGGGACTCCAGGTTGTTCAGCCGCTCCAGCAACGCTGCCTGGGCCTGCACATGCTGGGCTTCGAGAAAGCTGCGCAGCTCGGTAAAACGCGACGCTTCGGCCTTGTCGGCCAGTTCGCGCTGCGCCTGCATTTCCTTGGTATGGCGGCGTGCATCCATCAGCACCGAGCCCTGCAAGGAAAGCACATAGGCCACACCGAACACACCCAACAGCGCGGTCAGCCCCAGCATCAGCAAGCCCAGGGGGGCCTCGAAGGTCATCAGCCCTACCGACACCATGGAAGACGCTGCCAGCAGTTCCCAGTTCAGCGCAGCCAGGGCGGTGATGGCCAGCACGATGATGAGCAAGATGGTCGATCGCATTTGCATAAAAGTACTCCAGTAAACAAACGACGTCCCAGTCGATATGGCCGGGATGCGGGTGTTGTGTTGTACCTCATGCCCACCTGACGCACGCAGGAAAATCCCGCAAGCGCTGCGCGCTGGCGCCTTTCGGCGCCTTCTGGATCAGTTGGTCTGCCGGCTTCGATGATGAGCGGTGAACGAGCGACGAGGATTTTGTGGCCACATCACATCGCTGCGCGATATGAGTGTCCACNGAGCGACGAGGATTTTGTGGCCACATCACATCGCTGCGCGATATGAGTGTCCACAAATCCCGCAAGCGCTGCGCGCTGGCGCCTTTCGGCGCCTTCTGGATCAGTTGGTCTGCGACAACTGATCCAGAATTGCGGGATTTTCCAGCGTGCTGGTGTCCTGCGTGATGGCTTCGCCCTTGGCGATGCTGCGCAGCAGGCGGCGCATGATCTTGCCGCTGCGGGTCTTGGGCAGGTTGTCGCCAAAGCGGATGTCCTTGGGCTTGGCAATGGGGCCGATTTCCTTGGCCACCCAGTTGCGCAACTCGTTGGCGATCTGCTTGGCTTCCTCGCCCGTGGGGCGCGAGCGCTTGAGCACCACGAAGGCGCAAATCGCCTCGCCGGTCAGATCGTCGGGGCGGCCCACCACGGCGGCCTCGGCCACCAGGTCGGTCTTGGAGACCAGCGCCGATTCGATTTCCATCGTGCCCATGCGGTGGCCCGAGACGTTGAGCACGTCGTCGATGCGGCCCGTGATGCGGAAATAACCGCGGTCGGCGCTGCGCACGGCGCCATCGCCCGCCAGGTAGTAGCCCTTGAGTTCTTCGGGGAAATAGCTCTTCTTGAAGCGCTCGGGGTCGTTCCAGATGGTGCGGATCATGCTGGGCCAGGGGCGTTTGATGACCAAAATACCGCCCGCGCCATTGGCCACGTCGTTGCCCGTTTCGTCCACGATGGCAGCGATGATGCCGGGCAGTGGCAGCGTGCAGCTGCCGGGCACCAGCGGCGTGGCGCCGGGCAGCGGCGTGATGACGTGGCCGCCGGTTTCGGTTTGCCAGAAGGTGTCCACGATGGGGCAACGCTCGCCACCCACATGTTTGTAGTACCACATCCAGGCTTCTGGGTTGATGGGCTCGCCCACGCTGCCCAGGATGCGCAGGCTCGACAGATCGGAGCGCGCGGGGTGCACCGCCGCATCGCCCTCGGCCGCCTTGATGAGCGAGCGGATGGCCGTGGGGGCGGTGTAGAAAATGGAGCACTTGTGGCGCTCGATCATCTGCCAGAAGCGCCCGGCGTTCGGGAACGTGGGAATGCCTTCAAAGATGATCTGCGTGGCGCCTGCGGCCAGCGGGCCATAGGTCACATACGTGTGGCCCGTGATCCAGCCGATGTCGGCCGTGCACCAGAAGATGTCGTCGGCGCGCAGGTCGAACGTCCAGTCCATGGTGAGCTTGGCCCACAGCAGGTAGCCGCCCGTGCTGTGCTGTACACCCTTGGGTTTGCCGGTGGAGCCCGAGGTGTAGAGGATGAACAGCGGGTGCTCGGCGCCCACGGCCACGGGCGGGCAGTCGGTGCTCTGTCCGGCCAGCGCCTGGGCGAAGGTCTTGTCGCGCCCCGGGACCATGTTGCACGCCGTGGGAGTGCGCTCGTACACAAACACGTTGCGCAGGGTGTCGCAGCCGCCCGTGGCCAGTGCTTCGTCGATGATGGCCTTGAGCGGCAACTCCTTGCCGCCGCGCATCTGGTAGTTGGCCGTGATGATGGCCACGGCACCCGCGTCGATGACGCGCTCGTGCACCGCCTTGGCGCTGAAGCCGCCAAACACCACGCTGTGCGTGGCGCCAATGCGCGCACAGGCCTGCATGGCGATGACGCCCTCGATCGTCATGGGCATGTAGATCAGCACGCGGTCGCCCTTTTCCACCCCGTGGGCCTTGAGGGCGTTGGCAAACTGGCTCACGCGGGCCAGCAGTTCCTTGTAGGTGATGCGGGTCACCGCGCCATCGTCGGCCTCGAAAATGATGGCCGTCTTGTTTTCGGTGGGGGTGCCGATGTGGCGGTCCAGGCAATTGGCCGATGCGTTGAGTTCACCGTCGGCAAACCACTGGAAGAACGGCGCATTCGATTCATCCAGCGTGCGGGTGAAGGGCTTGGTCCACTGCAGGTTCTCGCGCGCCAGGCGGGCCCAGAAGCCTTCGAAATCCTTGTCGGCCTCGGCACACAGCGCCTCGTAACCGGCCATGCCCGAGATGCGGGCGGCTTTGACCACGGCATCCGAGGGCGGGAATACGCGGTTTTCAACCAGCACGGACTCGATAGAGGAATGGGGCGAACTCATGGTGTTGTCTCCTGGGTCTGATGGAACTGGGCGGTACTGTCTGCCACCCCACTTACAAGCCACTGACGGGCGTTCAGCTGACAGCATGTTCATACGCGCACCCTAAAATCCGGCGTCTTTCCATTTCCTGCACAGTTCTTCATGTCCACCCCAACGCCCAAAGCCCCGTCTCCCCTGCGCCCCCTGCCCGCGCTGATCTTTGCCAGCCGCTGGCTGCAGTTGCCGCTTTACCTCGGGTTGATTGCGGCGCAGGCCGTGTATGTGTGGCATTTTCTGCTGGAGCTGTCGCACCTGGTCGAGGCCGTGTTTGGCAACCAGGCAGCGCTGCAGGCCCTGGTGACCAGCATCGGCTACAAGCCCGAGGTGCAGATCACCTCGCTGAACGAAACCGTGATCATGCTGGTCGTGCTGGCGCTGATCGACGTGGTGATGATTTCCAACCTGCTCATCATGGTGATCGTGGGCGGTTATGAAACCTTTGTGAGCCGGCTGGGCCTGGACGACCACCCCGACCAGCCCGAATGGCTGGGGCATGTGAATGCCTCGGTGCTGAAGGTGAAACTGGGCCTGTCGATCATCGGCATCAGCTCCATCCACCTGCTCAAGACCTTCATCAACGCCGCCAATTACGACGTGAAGGTGCTGATGTGGCAGACCATCATCCATGTGGTCTTTCTGGGCAGCGCACTGGCCATTGCCTACACCGACAAGTTGCTCAGCAGCGGCCACGACAAGCATTGAGCCTTGATTTTTAGCGAAATTGGCTGCTAGCGCTTATAGATAAAGCGCTAGCAGCTATTTTTTTGATAGCAACCGTATTTTGGGGCAAAAGCACCACCTGCCCTGCGGCGGCATCGGGTGGCGGCGCATCGATGCCACATGCCACGCCCGTACGCCCGCTCGCCGTACGCTCGCGCCTATACGCCATTTCGAATAACCAGTGTTTTGACTCAAAAACACTTAATTCATATACTTCGAGGCTGATTCACAACCTGCAACGCAGGTAATTCTGCCCACCCGGGATGAAATGTCTCACTGGCGTGGCCCTTGCGGTCGCTCCAGCCCGCCGAAGTTTCGGCCCTGATGCCCCGCCACCGCGCCTGCGCCCGATGGCAGCCGTGGTCCAAGCGCCCTCCCCCGAGGTCTGCTGGAACACACCCCAGGCCCTTGCGCACCACCTTGCGTGCCATCGGGCCAACCTGGCATTGCCAGCGTTCTTCTGTCTCGTGCCGACCTGTGCTGATCGCAGCCGGGGGCGGTCGCCGCATCAGGGTTTCGCTTGGGCTCGAACCTGTCCGCCAGTGGCGTACAGGGCTGTGTTCCACCCGTTCAACGAGGAGATCCACCAGCGTGGCCAAAAAAATCACCATCGACCATGTGTTCAAAGTCTTCGGCGATGCACCGCACAAGGCCCTGGAACTTGTCCGCCAGGGCTGCAGCAAGCAGGAAATTTTGGAGCGCACCGGCCACTCGATCGGCGTGTTCGACGCCACTTTCACCATCGAATCGGGTGAAATTTTCGTGGTCATGGGCCTGTCGGGATCGGGCAAATCCACGCTGGTGCGCCTGCTCAACCTGTTGATCGAGCCCACCGCCGGCCGCATTCTGGTGGACGGCACCGACATCAGCGGCCTGACAAGCCGGCAATTACGCGCACTGCGGCGCAAGGACATCAGCATGGTGTTCCAGTCCTTCGCACTGATGCCGCACATGAACGTGCTCGACAACACCGCCCTGGGGCTGGAGCTGGCGGGCGTGGGCCGGGCCGAGCGCCAGGCACAGGCCGCGCAGGCGCTGGAACAGGTAGGCCTGGCCAGCTGGGGCGCCAGCTATCCCGACGAGCTCTCGGGCGGCATGCAGCAGCGCGTGGGCCTGGCGCGCGCGCTGGCGTCCGATCCGTCCATCCTGCTCATGGACGAGGCGTTCTCGGCGCTCGACCCCATCATCCGCACCGAAATGCAAAGCGAGCTGCTGCGCCTGCAGCAGGTCAGGCGGCGCACCATCGTCTTCATCTCGCACGACCTGGACGAGGCCATGCGCATTGGCGACCGCATCGCCATCATGAAAGACGGCCAGGTGGTGCAGGTGGGCACGCCCGACGACATCCTGCGCAACCCGGCCAACGACTATGTGCGCAGCTTTGTGCGCGGCGTGGATGCAGCGGCCGTGTTCAAGGCCGGCGACATTGCGCGCGAGCGCTTCACGGTGGTGTCCGAGCACAGTGACCGCGGCTCGCGCGCCGCGCTCAAGCAGCTGGAAGACCAGGACCGCGACTTTGCCTATGTGGTCAGCCCGACGCAGCGCTACCTGGGCACCGTGTCGGCCGATTCGCTGCGCACCGCGCTCGACGGCCATGTGGGGCCGCTGGGCCTGCAACACGCCTTCTTGCCCGGCGTGGAGGCGATTGACGCCGACGTGCCCGTGGCCGGCCTGTTTGGCCAGGTCGCGCAGGCGCCCTGCGCCCTGCCGGTGGTGGGGTCGCAAGGCCAGTTTCAGGGCGCCATCAGCAAAACCACCTTGCTGAAATTTCTGGACCGCGACACACCGCCGGTTCCGCCCTCCCCACCGCCCGTGGAAACCACGGCCCATGAAAGGAGCTTCGCATGAACGATGCACTGCCCACCTACGAGCCCACCGTGCTGCCACCGCCAGCCGACACCGATCCATGGGCGACTGCCAGCGAATCCGGCCCGGCCGTGACACCCTGGGATTTGCCTGCGGCGGCGCCCGATGCAGCCAGCACCGCAGCCCCCGCCGATGTCGTGGACCCCTGGGGCGCCGCCACCGCTAGCAGTGGTGCCAGCGACAGCGCCGACAGCTGGCTGGATGCCCCGGCACAGGCCGCAGCCACCGACCTGGCCAGCACCGATGCCACGCCCACCGGCTGGCAAATCCAGCAGTTGTGGGATGGCTCTTTGCCCATCGAGTCATGGATCAACGAGGGCCTGGGCTGGCTGGTGCAGAACTTTCGCCCCTTCTTTCAGACCGTGCGCGCGCCGATTGACGGCACGCTGACCTGGGTGGAAAGCCTGCTCACCAGCATGCCCGCACTGGCCATGGTGGCGCTGCTGGGCCTGCTGGCGTGGCAGTTTGCGGGCCGCGCCGTCGCCGTGGGCGCCGTGGCCGCGCTGCTGGTGGTGGCCATGCTGGGCATCTGGTCCGAGGCCATGGTCACGCTTTCGCTGGTGCTGACGTCGCTGGCGTTCTGCATCGTGATCGGTCTGCCGCTGGGCATTGTGCTGGCGGCCAGCGACCGCGCCCAGCGCTGGACGCGCCCGTTTCTCGATGCCATGCAGACCACGCCGGCCTTCGTTTACCTCGTGCCGGTGGTGATGCTGTTCGGCATTGGCAACGTGCCGGGCGTCATCGTGACCATCGTGTTCGCGCTGCCGCCGCTGGTGCGGCTGACCAACCTGGGGCTGCGCCAGGTGCGCCCCGACCTGATCGAAGCCGCGCGGGCCTATGGCGCATCGCCCTGGCAATTGCTGGTCAAGGTGCAGCTGCCGCTGGCAATGCCTTCCATCATGGCGGGCGTCAACCAGGCGCTGATGCTGTCGCTGTCGATGGTGGTGATCGCCTCGATGATCGCCGTGGGCGGGCTGGGCCAGATGGTGCTGCGCGGCATTGGCCGCCTGGACATGGGCCTGGCCACCGTGGGCGGACTGGGCATTGTGCTGCTGGCCGTCACGCTGGACCGCATCACCCAGGCCATGGGCCGGCCGCGCCGGGGCGTGCGCCATTGGTGGCAAACCGGCCCGGTGGGCCTGGCCTGGCGCCTGCTGCGCCGCGGCACCACCGCGCCCGCAGCCTCGGCGGCAACCGAAGCCCCAGCCCCGTTGGCGCCAGCCCGCCGCTAATCGGCTGTCCGGCTGCCGGGCCTGGCCCGCAAAGCCCATTCATTGATTTTTCTGCCCCCGCACACAAGGAGACCACCACCATGCCACTCCACCCGCATTTCGCCCACGCCGCCAAGGCCACCCTCGCCACCAGCCTGCTGGCCGTCGGCCTGGCCGGCGCCGCCCATGCGCAAAACCTGCCCGGCAAGGGCGTGAGCGTGCAGCCCCTCAAGAGCTCGCTCGCCGAAGAAGCCTTCCAGACCCTGCTGGTTGCGCGCGCCCTGGAAAAACTGGGCTATGACGTCAAGCCCATGAAAGACCTGGAGCCCGCCACCGAGCACCTGGCCATTGCCAACGGCGACGCCACCTTCATGGCCACGCACTGGAACCTGCTGCACGCCGATTTCTACAAGAACAGCGGTGGCGACGCCAAGCTCTACCGCAAGGGCGTGTACTCCGGCAACGCCGCCCAGGGCTACCTGATCGACAAGAAGACCGCCGAGCGTTACCAGATCACCAACCTGGCCCAGCTCAAAGACCCCCAGCTGGCCAAGCTGTTTGACACCGACGGCGACGGCAAGGCCGACTTGACCGGCTGCAACCCCGGCTGGGGCTGCGAGCTGGCCATCGAACGCCACCTCAAGACCTATCAACTGGGCGGCTCCATCACCCACAGGCAAGGCAGCTACGCCGCACTGATTGCTGACACCATCGCCCGTTTCAAACAAGGGCAGCCCGTCCTTTACTACACCTGGACGCCCTATTGGGTCAGCGCCGCGCTGCGCCCTGGCACCGATGTGGTGTGGCTGGAAGTGCCCGACTCCCCCACCGCCGCAGGCCAGGACGACACCCGCCTGCCCAACGGCAAGAACTATGGCTTCCAGGTGAACCACCAGCACATCGTGGCCAACAAGGCCTTTGCCGACAAAAACCCGGCGGCCGCCCGATTGTTTGAGGTGATGCAGCTGCCGGTGGCCGACATCAACGCCCAGAACCTGCGCATGAGCCGGGGCGAAAACAAGGCCAGCGATGTGGCACGCCACACCGATGGCTGGATCAAGGCGCACCAGAAGATTTTTGACGGCTGGATTGCCCAGGCGCTTGCCGCAGCGAAGTAGCACGCCACTTCATAAGTAAAAACAGGCTCTAGCGCAATACCCACAAGCGCTAACAGCTATGTTTTATATAGCACTTCTACACCCTTGCATGGGTGCCGGCGTGCCATGCGATTGCGCACTGGCGGGTGTCGGCTAACGGCCCACCATGTCTTGCGGCACCACCCAGGCATCAAATTGTCCGGCCGTGACATGGCCCGAGGCAATGGCCGCGTCGCGCAGGCTGCTGCCTTCGGTATGCGCCTTCTTGGCAATCTGCGCGGCCTTGTCGTAGCCGATGTGCGGGTTCAGCGCCGTCACCAGCATGAGAGAACGCTCCACCAGCGCGGCCATGCGCGCGCGGTGGGGCTCGATGCCCTGGGCGCAATGGTGGTCAAAACTGGCCATGCCGTCGGCCAGCAGGCGCACGCTTTGCAAAAAGTTGTGGATCACCATGGGGCGAAACACATTCAGCTCGAAGTTGCCGCTAGCCCCGCCGATGTTGATGGCCACATCGTTGCCCATCACCTGCGCGCACAGCATGGTCAGCGCCTCGCACTGCGTGGGGTTGACCTTGCCGGGCATGATGGACGAGCCCGGCTCGTTCTCGGGAATCGTGATTTCGCCCAGCCCGCTGCGCGGCCCGCTGGCCAGCCAGCGCACATCGTTGGCAATCTTCATCAGGCTGGCCGCCAGCGTTTTCAGCGCCCCGTGGCCATGCACCAGCGCATCGCAGCTGGCCAGGGCCTCGAACTTGTTGGGCGCGGTAACCAGGGGCAGGCCCGTCAGGTCGGCCAGCTCGCGCGCCACCGCCGCGGCATAGCCGGCGGGCGCATTGAGCCCCGTTCCCACGGCGGTGCCGCCCAGGGCCAGCTCACACAAATGCGGCAGCGCGGCGCGCACATGCTGCTCGCCATGCTGCAGCTGCGCCACCCAGCCTGATATCTCTTGGCCCAGGGTAAGCGGCGTGGCGTCCTGCAGATGGGTGCGGCCAATCTTGACAATGCCGTCAAACGCCGCCGCCTTGGCCGCCAGCGTGGCGCGCAGCTGCTGCAAGGCGGGCAGCAGCCGGTGCGTCAGCGCATCCACCGCCGCCAGGTGCATGGCCGTGGGGAAAACATCGTTGCTCGACTGGCTCTTGTTCACATCGTCGTTGGGGTGCACCAGGCGCGCCTGCCCGCGCGGGCCACCCAGCAACTCGCTGGCGCGGTTGGCCAGCACCTCGTTCATGTTCATGTTGGTCTGCGTGCCCGAGCCGGTCTGCCACACCACCAGGGGGAACTCCTGCTGGTGGCCGCCCGCGATCACCTCATCGGCCGCCGCCACGATGGCCGTGGTCTTGGCGGTGTCGAGCAGTTCCTGCGCGTTGTTCACATAAGCGCTGGCGCGCTTGACCTGGGCCAGGGCGCGAATCAGCTCGGGCGCCATGCGCTCGCCCGAGATATCAAAATGCTGCAGCGACCGCTGGGTCTGCGCGCCCCACAGGCGCTGGGCGGGCACGTCGATGGGGCCGAAGCTGTCTTTTTCGGTGCGGACTGCGGTCGCGTCAGGTCGGGATGTCGTCACGGTTGTGCCTTGCCGCTCGGTGAGCGAATGGGATGAAGGGATCGGAACACCAGGGCGCAGCATACCCACGGAACGCCAAGCTGTGCCACCCGTCACGCGATGGCCCGCAGCCTTCCATCAACCCCAGACAGCGCCGCGCAAGCCCGCAGGGGGATAATTCGGGGTTCGCGATTTTCCCCACTGACCCCACCTGCCATGACCACGACCTCCATTCGCCAAGCCGACCTGATCGAGTCCATCGCCGCCGCGTTGCAGTACATCAGCTACTACCACCCCACCGACTACATCGCCCATCTGGCCCGCGCCTACGAGCGCGAGCAAAGCCCCGCGGCCAAGGATGCGATTGCGCAAATTTTGACCAACAGCAAGATGAGCGCCACCGGCCAGCGCCCCATCTGCCAGGACACCGGCATCGTCAACGTGTTCCTGAAAGTGGGCATGGACGTGCGCTGGGAAGGCTTCACCGGCAGCCTGGACGACGCCATCAACGAAGGCGTGCGCCGTGGCTACAACCACCCCGACAACACCCTGCGCGCCAGCGTGGTGGCCGACCCGCAATTCGACCGCAAGAACACCAAGGACAACACCCCCGCCGTGATCTTCACCGAGATCGTGCCCGGCAACACCGTGGACATCACCGTGGCGGCCAAGGGCGGCGGCTCCGAGAACAAATCCAAGATGTACATGCTCAACCCCAGCGACAACGTGGTGGACTGGGTGCTGAAAACCGTGCCCACCATGGGCGCTGGCTGGTGCCCGCCCGGCATGCTGGGCATTGGCATCGGTGGCACGGCAGAAAAGGCCGTGCTCATGGCCAAGGAAAGCCTGATGGACGACCTCGACATGTACGAGCTGCAGGCCAAGGCCGAAGCCGCCAAGACCGGTGGCCCCGCGCTCGACAAGGTCGAGGCGCTGCGCCTGGAGCTGTTCGAGAAGGTCAACGCCCTGGGCATCGGCGCCCAAGGCCTGGGCGGCCTGACCACGGTGCTGGATGTCAAGATCAAGATGTACCCCACGCACGCGGCCAGCAAGCCGATTGCCATGATCCCCAACTGCGCCGCCACGCGCCACGCGCACTTCGTGATGGACGGCTCGGGCCCCGTTTACCTCACGCCGCCCAGCCTGGACCTGTGGCCCAACGTCAACTGGACGCCCGACTACAACAAGAGCAAGAAGGTCAACCTCGACACCCTCACCAAGGAAGAAGTGGCCAGCTGGAAGCCCGGCGACACGCTGCTGCTCAACGGCAAGATGCTCACCGGCCGCGATGCCGCGCACAAGCGCATCCAGGACATGCTGGCCAAGGGCGAGAAGCTGCCCGTGGACTTCACCAACCGCGTGATCTATTACGTGGGCCCGGTTGATCCCGTGCGCGACGAGGCGGTAGGCCCCGCCGGCCCGACCACCGCCACGCGCATGGACAAGTTCACCGACATGATGCTCGAGCAGACCGGCCTCATTGCAATGATCGGCAAGGCCGAGCGCGGCCCCGTCGCCATCGAGTCCATCAAGAACCACAAGTCGGCTTACCTGATGGCCGTGGGCGGCGCCGCCTACCTGGTCAGCAAGGCCATCAAGACCGCCAAGATCGTGGGCTTTGAAGACCTGGGCATGGAAGCCATCTACGAATTCGACGTGGTGGACATGCCCGTCACCGTGGCCGTGGATGCAGGGGGCACCAGCGCCCACATCACCGGCCCGGCCGAGTGGCAAAAGCGTATCGCCACGGGCGAATTCAAGGGCATTGAAGTCGCGGCAGCCTGATGCCGCCGGGCATGGCGGGGCCCGCCCTTAGCGCTGGTGCACCATCTGCGTACAGCGGGTGGCCCACCGTCATGTCCCCTTTTTCTTATCCGCCCTGACACCATGAACCGTGCTGCGCAACCCATTGGCGTTTTCGACAGTGGCATCGGGGGCCTGAGCGTGCTGCAGGCGCTGCGGGCCGAATTGCCCCACGAGCGCTTTGTCTATCTGGCCGACAGCGGCAATGCGCCCTATGGCGACGCGCGGGGCGACGCTTTTGTCAGCGCCCGCACACACGCCATCACGCGCTACCTGCGCGAACAGCACCACATCAAGGCGCTGGTGGTGGCCTGCAACACGGCCACGGCCGCCGCCATCCATGAGGTGCGCAGCAGCCAGCCCGACCTGCCGCTGGTGGGGCTGGAGCCCGCCCTCAAACCGGCTGCAGCGTTGAGCAAAACCGGGCGCATCGGTGTCATCGGTACGCGCGGCACGCTGACCAGCGAGAAATTTTCCAGGCTGCTGGCGTTGCTGGCCGGACAGGCTGAATTCATTGTCCAGCCCTGCGATGGCCTGGCACACGCCATTGAGGACAGTACGGCGCGGCCATTGCCTAACGACCCTTTTGCTACCGAAACCAGAGCACTGTGTGAACGCTACATAAGCGCCATGGGCACATTTGGCACCGAAACGGGCCAAATCGACACGTTGGTGCTGGGCTGCACGCACTATGTGTTTGTAGCGGACGAGTTGCGCTCACTCGTTGGCCCGCAGGTGCGGCTGATTGAAACCGGCGAGCCGGTGGCACGGCAAACGCGGCGCCTGCTGCACAAGGATGCGCTGCTCACCCCCGAAGATTCAGCGGCTGAGGCGCCCGCCTCCATCCGCTTGCTCACCACCGGCGCACTCGCACCGTTGCAGGCGGCCGCAGAACGCTGGCTGCAGCTGCCACCCGACTGCTGCGCCACTATCTCCATCCCGTAAATACAGATAAAACCAGGCTGTAGCGCTTGCTGGCAAAGCGCGAGCAGCTATTGAATTGATAGCTAATCCAGCGCCCACAGACGCTCGCCAGCGTGCTCGAGGTGCGTAAGGTAAAGGCGCACGTCAAACTCGAACTGGTGGTATTGCGGCTCCATGTGCTCGCACAGCTTGTAGAAGGCCTTGTCGTGGTCTTTCTCGCGCAAATGGGCCAGTTCGTGCACCACGATCATGCGCAAAAACTCGTCCGGAACCTGTTTGAACATGGCTGCAACGCGAATCTCATGCTTGGCCGCCAGGCGGTTGCCCTGCACGCGCGACACCGAGGTATGCAACCCCAGCGCATGGCGCACGACATGGATCTTGCTGTCAAAAACGACCTTGTTCACCGTGCCTGCGTTGCGCAGATGACGGGCCTTGAGTTCTGCAGCGTAGTCATACAACGCCTTGTCGCTGCGCACCGCGTGCGGCTGGGGATATTTGCGCAACAGCGCAGCGCCCAGCTGCCCCTCGCCCAGCAGTTGCCGGGCTTGGTCTTGCAGCGTTTCGGGGTACGTGCGCAGGTAGGGCAGATCAGTTTTCATGCAATCACCGGCAAAGGCTGCGCCGGGCAGCACGCAGGATGAAACCCGTGGCGCTCCGCAGCCGCTGAAACTGCGTTCTCAGTGCAGGTGGCGCGGCCGGCGCCCGCCGCCGTGGCCACCACCCGAGCCGCCTGGCCCGCCCGATCCGCGGGGAGGCTTGCCAATTTCCAGCGAATTGACCAAGGCGTCGAAACGCTGCGTGAACAGTTTGTCGATCTCGGCCACCACGCCGCCCAGCTCGGCGCCGTCAAAGTGGCGCTCCATCATGTTCACGACATCCTGCACCAGCAAGTCGCGCTGCACCTGCATGATGGCCGCTGGCGTGGGGCCCACGAACAGCATCACGAAGTCGTCGCGCGACTCGGTGCCATCGTCTTCCTCATCCTCGTCGAAATCGGCGTCATAAAACGTCACCTCAATGGCGGCGCCCAGTTCGGCCAGTTCGTTGAGGCTCATGCACATCTCGTCGAGCGATTGGCGAAAATCTTCATCGCCCCGCACCGTCCAGCACATCTGCAGCAGATGCTCTTGCGCGTCGAACTTGATGCCGGGCTCTTCCTCGTAGGCGCTCACCGCACCATCGGCCAGCGAGCGGGCTCCGGCGTATTTCCAAAGGGGTTTGAGCGCCTCCTGGAGCTGGTCAAAACTGGCGTCGGCGCGCAACTGGACCTGTCCGTGGACGTGGATTTCAAAGGGAGCGTTGTAACTTGACATGATTGAATCGTAGTGGTGCCCCGAGCCGGGGTCGGATTGCCGCATGCCTATTGGCTTTGGGGCTGATTCCGGGGGGAAATTTGGGGGCCGTTTTCTTTTGAGCGCTTCTTTTCAGCGCTG
The DNA here is from genome assembly GCF_017939685.1 of Acidovorax sp. JG5. Classification (NCBI taxonomy): domain Bacteria; kingdom Pseudomonadati; phylum Pseudomonadota; class Betaproteobacteria; order Burkholderiales; family Comamonadaceae; genus Acidovorax; species Acidovorax sp. JG5. Next base: position 79,538 of record NZ_JAGKSE010000006.1, on the reverse strand, counting down.
CAATGACCCATTTTCGCACTTGAGCAAAAACAGCTCAAAAAACGCCGGGTGCATGGCCCGCTTGCCAGCCTCCCACTCCTGCCAGCCGCGCAGACCGCAGTAGATCAGCGCGGCTGCCTGGGTTTGTGTGAGCCCAGCAGCAGTGCGGGCAGCCTTGATGGCATCGGGTGCTGGTGATGCTGGCGCGGTCATGGGTTGCGCTCCAGCCACTCGCCCGCCTCGCGGGCAAGGCGAATCAGGCGTTGCGCCAGGTCGTGCACGGGCACGCCGCGCGCCAGCTCGTATGTCTGGTATTCGCCAAGCGTCTCGGGTGCGGCGTTGATGTCCGCGTACCCACTGCCGCGCGTCACTACGAACTCAGCGCCACTGATGTGGCGCAAGCGCCCATTGGGCAACCGGGACCATGCCCGGTGCCAGTTCTTGTGTTTGCCGGTCATTCGTCGATTTCGATCTGCTCAGCATCGATACCAGCAGCAGACACCGTGAACTCTTCTGTATGGCCGCTCAGGGTGTCCCAGCTTTTGATTTCGATGGTGGCCGAGTTGCCTTGTGAGAGCTGGAATTCGGCATCGGCAGCCCAAGAAAGAAGCATGTCGCGGTCGAAGTGATCGCCGCCCTTCTTGTGGTTGTTGGCCAGGAATTCCTTGATTTCGTTCAGCCCCTGCGCGTTGACGCTGTAGTTCGTGTATTGCATTTTGATCTCCTCAGAGAGCCCTCTACCGGAGGGCGCCGGGGGCCTGCTTTATTGCCTGCCCATGTGCTGAATTATACACGCATTGCGTGCAATGGCAATGGCTTTTCCAAACTAATTTGTAACAGCGCCGTCAGTCAATCCTCGGCGGCGGCCCATCATCGCGCCTCGGCTCTGCCTCCTGCTGCGCCCGCTCCTGCAATTCCCGTGCCTGCTCCCGCTGTTCCCGCAACTGCCTTTGCTGCTGCTGGCGCTCGGTCTTGTGGCTGCGGGGCTTCACCGGGGCCAGGCCTGCTGCAGCATCAGGGAGTCACTGGCGTGGGCATCAGCTTTGATTGCCAGGTCTGTAAGAGCGCCCGCACAGTGTCCGAATAGCTCTGCTGCGGTATCGGCTGCGACAGCGGCGGCGGGCTGGGCAAGGCTGGGGAGGCTGGCGCGGAAGGCGTAGAGGGTGTCGCGCAGCCCGTCAGCAGTGCGGCGGGCAGCAGCAGCGGCAGCAGCGTTTTGCGCAGCGCGTGTTTCGGCTTGTTGGATGGCGGCATCTTTCGTCCTTTGCATTTTGATCGTGGCGTCCATCGCCTTTTGCGCAGCATCGGCGCTGGCCTGGGCGTGGGCCTGCTGCATGTCGGCAATGCGGGCGTCGTAGCGCAGGGCTTGCACCTGCCAGGCACCCAGCCCGGCCAGGGCGGCACCCAGCGCCATGGCGGCGATGTGGCTGTAGAGGCCGGGGATCATTCCCACCACTTCCACCAGCGCGACAGCATGGCCCAAATCATGGGGTTCATCGGGTGTACCTTTCGTAGATGGACGACATGACGGCCCCGGCAAAGCACCCGAGCACCACCGCCATGGCGAGATAGAGGAGTGGCAGGGTTAGCAGGCGTTGGAGTAGGGTCATTGCATTGCCACGCACTGTGCGTGCCTCGTGAGCTGACGGGTCCACACACCTGCGCATACTTTGTTGCCAGGGGTCGAGCAGTCGTAGCCACCCGAAAACTTGTAGAGAAGCAGGGCATCGCAAGCCTGGCGGTACTCGCCAGCCAGGATGTGTGCGCGCATGCTGGACTTGGCCCACGCGCCCGTACCGTATTGATAGACCCAGTTCATGTAGATGTCGTACTCGCCGGGGTGTAGGCGGGCGCCAGCAAGAGACTGCTGGAATATCTTTTCCGTGCGTGCTACGTGGGACTGCGCCTTGACAAGTGCCCGCACCGGGGTGACGGTGTCGCCCATCTTCACCGGGCTACCGTCTTCGTGGAAGGTGGATCCAAACCCCACCGTTGGGCGGTCATTGCGGGTTGGCACCATGGCCTTCTCGGCATAACCCTCATCGACCACGATGCCGACGAACGCGGACGCAGACAGACTCAGCGCAGCGACAGCGATGCGGGTACGGCTCATTGGTACATCCCCATCTTGGCGCGGTGTTCTTCTTCCTCGCGCTTGGATTTTTGTTCGATGGCTTTGTATTCGGCCATGTATACCCGGCGCTTGTGCAGGGTCTGGTAGGCCTGCAGGCACAGGCCCAGCAGGCCGACGACCATGCCGAACACCATGGCGAACTCATTCAGCGTCAGGCCGCCGATGAAGGCGGTGCCACCCCCGCCGACGGACATGCTGGTGGCGATTTTGGCCAGGGCGGTGTCGCTGGCGGCTTGGGCGGCTTGTTGTGTCACGTCGCTCATGGGTTCCCTCATGGTTTTTTAGATTTCGATCACGACCACGGGCAGCGCCGGGGCCTGGGCTTCGATGACGCCGTCGCGCACAAAAACGCGCTGGCCCACGGTGGCTTCGCCGCGCACTTGCAGCAGGCCGCCGCCGGGCAGCTCTACGGTGCAGGCGCTGCCGGCCACGGCGGTGACGGTGCCCACCTGCAATGGCGCGGGCGGGAAGATGTCAACGAATTCTTTGAAGATGTTGCGCATGGCGTGGCCTCTTAATCAGTGCCGTGGGTTTCGAGCTGCAGGGTTTGGCGCAGCGTGGGGCGGCTCCAATCCACGCTGGTGCCGCGCACGATGCCGGTGCGGGTGGTGGGCCCGTCGGTGTAGCGCACGTATTTGCCGGGCAGGATGAGGCCGGTTTCGGCCAGCACGGGCAGCTTGAGGGTGACGCGGGCCTGGGCGCCGGTGTCGGCCAGCACGGCCAGGGCGCGCTGGCGGGCGGCGTCGGCGTGGGTGATGAGGGCGTCGGTCACCATGGGGGCCACGGTGTTGCCTGCGGTGCCAGCGCGGGTGGCCTCGGCCAGCACGCCTTGCGCCACGCCGCTGACGTGCACGCGGTTATAGGCGGGCTTGGTGGTCCACTCGATTCCCTCGACCGATACCACAGCAGCAGGCAGTTGCACATCGGGCAGCACGGCGGCCCAGTCCCACGGCTTGTGCTGGTAGCGCTGCAGGATGCGCAGGGTTTGCGCCGTGGCGTGCGGCTGCACGTAGCCACCGGCGGCGGCGGCGATGGCGGTGATGGCGCTGAGGTAGTTGCCCTGGTGGCTCCAGGCGCCTGCGGGCACGAGCCAGTCGGTCAGGCCCCAGTCAATTGCCCAGCCGATGCCCACGCCGTTGACGGTGAGCACATCGGCCATGAGCTGCTGAGCGGTGCGGTCTGCGCTGTTGCCAAAGTTTTGCGTGGGCGCGTAGGGCGAATCGAGCACGGCACCCAGGCCGCGCCCGCGCACGCTGATGCGGGCGCTTCCAAAGCTGCGGTTGCTGCTGACGGACTCGGCACACAGGCGGTAGGGCACGCCGTTGATGGTGGCCTGCACTGCCACCGGCACGCCAGCCACGGGCGTGAGGTATTGGCGCAGGTGCGGCTGCATGCTGGCAGACCATTGCCACGTCCAGCTGTCGGTGTCGATGCTCATGGCAAAGCCGTCGGCGGGCAGCGGCATGCCATCTGACACGCGGGTGAGGGTGATTTGGTTGACAGTCATGTAAACCCTTCGGACAGGAACAACAACGGTTTCGCCGGGCTCGGGCCCAGGCCCCGGCCCGTGCCGCTCGCACACAAAAACCAGATGGGTACTGCCCGTCCACAACTCGTCAAAAACCAGGTGCGCGGGCAGCGTGGGTAGGTAGCAGGGGTCTGGCCCTGGAATCGGCGGCGGCACGTAGATGCCGGGCGGCGGGCGCATGGCGTTTTGGTGGTCTGCACCAAAGCCCTTGTTGAGCCACTGCGCAGGGCCTTGGCCGCTGGTGTAGCTTTTGGGGGGCGTGGGCTGGGCGACTTGCCAGTGCGTTTGGCGCAGGGGGCGGCGGTCGCGCAAACCATCCTGGTGGCGCTGGGTGAGCGGCTGGGTTTGGGCGCGGTCGGCGTTGGCGAAGGCATCGCGCAGCAGGTTGCGCACGGCGCGCACGGCGTCTTGGTGCAGGGCCACGGCGCGGGTGGCCAGGGCTGCGCCTTGGGCAAAAGCTGCGCTGGCGGTTGTCGGCGTGCGCAGTGCGTTGGTGATGGGCGCTACGGCCTGCGCGGGCGTGGGGGCGGCGTGCTGCCAGCGCGGCGCCGTGCCTGCGGGGGTGGCGGCGGTGTCTTGGGCGTTGTCTTGCGTGCCTGTTTGCAGGGGGGCGCCTGGCGTCCACGGGGCGAATGCGCGCCCCACGGTGGGGCGGCTGGTGTTGGTGAGGTATTCAGCGGGCAAGTCGGCCAGCAGCACCGGCTGCGGCAGGGTGCCAGCCAGTTGCACGGCATACACCTGCCGCATGTCCAGCAGGGCATCAAGGCCTGGCTGTGGCAGCGTGGCGGCGATGGCGGCATCGACCACCGGGCCAATGGTGATCGTGCCCTGCAAACCCGGCTGCGGCAGGGTGCCCGACAGATAGGCATCGGTGGCAACGGTGGGCGTGTCTTCGTCCGCGCCAAAGACGATCTCGACCGGCTGCCCCGTAACGGGCAGTTGCGAAAACAGCAGGTCGATTTGTGCCACGCTTTACCCCAGCACGCCCGAGGCAAGGCGTACAGAGCCGCCCGCATAAAGCTGGGTGGTGGCGAGGCGAATGGTGGCGGTGCCCGCGGTGTCAGACACGTCGCAGTCAAAAAGCGTGGCGCCGTTGGCAGAGACCCGCGCCCACACGGCGATGCCGGTGGCGGTGATAAAGGCGTCGTCCACCGGGGCCAGGGTGAGCACGCCGGCGTCAATGGTGCCTGCGGGCTTGGGGAGGGTAAAGGTCGCCAGCGGGTCGCCCACCGGTGCATCGCCCACCACGGGGCGTGCGGTGGCGTAGATGGCGATGGTGGCGCCTGTGGTGCCGGAGTCCAGGGCGTTGAGGGTGGCTTGCAACGCGGCGGCGGCGCGCTGCGCGGCGTGGGTGGCGGACAAAACAATCATGGCATGGGGTCCGGCAAAAGGTTGTCACCGGCAAAGGCCCGGTAGTTGTGCGCGTGGTCGTAGGCCAGCACGGTGTAAGGCACGCCCTGCTTGATGCCCCGGAACTCATAGGCCCCCGTGGCGGCATCGCTCCAGGTCTCGCGGACCACCAGGCCGCTGCGCTCGTCCATTAGCCGCACCTTGCGGCGCAGGGGGGTGTTGGCAGGGGTGTTCTTTTCTTTGACCGTGCCGTAGATGATGCCGAGGCCCCCATGCTCAACGTCTCGGGCAAGTTGCAGGGGGGCAGCGCGCCGGGTGCTGAAGGGCGGCACTATTGCCGAAGCGGCGATCTTCGCTTCACTGCGAAGCGTAGCAAGGTCAGACCAGTTATACGTTGGCACCTCGTCAAAATGTGCGTTTCCACGGGCTTCGTAGTGCGCCGCGATCCGCGCCTCAGACAGCGGTGTGGTGTATATCGACAAATCATCCACAACGCCGTTGAAAGCCGCCGAGGTATAAACCACGCCCCCGCCTACACAAGCGGGAAAAGTCGAGGTGCGCAGACCCGTCGCTGTAAAATCCATCGAAGCCACCAAGTTCGCATTTGCATAGACCCGGATGCCTGTTCCTGGGATGTATTGCATGACGGTGTGTGCCGAGCCATCGGCGGGTACTGCCCCTGCGGCACTTGAGCAAACGAACCCCTTTCCAGATGCAACAATGCCCATTGCCAGCGATCCATCCGTGGTGCACTCGCACAAGACGCTCCAACCGGCGCCCCATGAGCCGTCTGCGCCAGGGTCTCGGCCACGCGAAAAGAACCGTCCATCTGAACCGCCTGCCGGTCTCATCACACTGGCTTCAACGCAGATCGGTGAATTGCTGTTTCCCACGAGTGGGTCATCCAGTTTTAAATATCCGGCACCCGTAAAGCTTGTAGCGTAGGCACTTCCAGGAAATAGCCCCGCGCTACGTGCAGTGACCCCTAGCACGTTTGGTCGTAGCACCATGCCGCTACCCGCGCGGCAGTTTTTCCAGGGTGTGTCCTCATCCAGCTTGAAGAAGCAGACCGGGTTGTCGGCAAGCACCGCAGCGATGTATGCGCTTGGCATGTTTATCGGCTCCAGGGGCCAGTCATGTCGATAAATACGGTGCCAGCACCCACCGATCCGGCGGGTGGCGCACATTTGATGGCAAGCAGTTTTCGGCCCGCGTAGTCGCCAGTACCGTCAACGATTGCGCCGCTGGAAAAGGATATTCCCACGTCTTGCACTGGGTGCAACAACCCCGGAAGGGTTCCGCGCACACCTGTCGCAAAAAGTTCCAGAGCACACACCATGAGACCGTTGTTCGGCGGGTTGGGGAAAGCCCCCAACGAATACCCGGACGTACCCGCATAGACATCAGCAGTGCTGCCATTGTGATGAGCGCCAATTCGCTGCGCGGCAATGGCTTGCCCGATGGCGGTGTGGCCGCGTACCAGATAAGCCCCATTGCGTGCGTTGCGATGGGACCAGCCACAGCAGCCTTCGGGTACGCTGCTGGTGTTGGTTTGGTCCGACTGGTTACCGGTAATCAGGTAGCCGTAAGCGTCGCCGCTTTTCAGGCTGGCGATGTCGCCGCCGTACAGCAATGTGTATCGGTCACCGCCAGCCGGGGCCACGGCCAGGTAAAAGCCGCGTTCATCGGCCACCAGATACCAGGTCTTGGCGGCGGTGTTGGCTGCGTTGCTCTTGGGCCAGTACAGGCCGCCTGTGATCTGACTATCGAGCGGAGTGGGGCCTACGCCGGTACTCACATCGGTCATGGCTTCGTAGGCGCGCACGCGGGCGTTGGTGGTGCCGGTGTCGTCAATGCGCAGCACGCAGCCGGTGGCCTCGACCACGGAGGGCTTGAGGCAGGTGATGTTGGTGGCGCTGAACACCTGCTGCCAGCCCGCCGACGCGAGTTTGCTGGTGATGCTGCCGGTGGCGGCGCCGTCCGCGATGCCTGTGGCATCAAACGTGACGGAGTTGGTTGCCACACTCAGGATGCGCTTTTGCCCATTCAATCCCGTGGGGGTAGCCCCTGCGAACTCGCCCACGCTGCCCGCGGCGAATGGGTGGCCCGCGCTGTATGTAGCGGTGGCAATGCCTGCTGCCACGGCAAGTGTGGCCACAGCGCCAGACCCCCGGCCATCGACCAGGTAGGTTTTTAGCAGCGTGCTCAGTGCCCCGGCCGTGCCAGACAAAACCAGTGCGCCAGGGTCGGTGCTGGCAAAAACTTTGACTGATGTGCTCATGGTGTGTTCCTAAAAATCAAGGCCGGTCCACGTCGCCGCGCACCAGCAGAGTGAATGAATCGTCTTGCACCGATTCGGCGCCCTGCTGCACCGTGCGAACCACCCACACCGGGAACATCGCGCCCACGGTGTTGAGGCGCAGCACGTTGCCGGCCGCCCATCCGGTGCCCCAGCCCAACGCGGCCAGCGTGAAATACGGCACGCCGGTGGCGGGGTTGATGGGCGCGGTGCTGGTGTTGATGCTGCCCGTGCCCACCACGCCCACGTGCTCTCCGATGATGTCGAATGTGGTGCTGTTGGTGAAGCGCAGCGCCCAGCGCTCGGTCACCGCGCCCGCGTTGGTCACCAGCACCGGTGCCAGCACATCGTTGTAGGTGGCCGTGGCCGAGTTGCCCACGGCGGTGTCAGACCAGGTGATGCCGTCCCAGGTGGCTTGGTCAAAAAAGATGCTGACGCGGCTTTTGAGGTCGCCCGCCATGAGGGCGCTGGAGACGTAGGAGCCGGGCACCGGGTAGGCGTGCGTGACGGGGCGCGTGAAGCTGATCTCGCCGCTGATCTGCACATCGCGCACCACGGCCATGTCTTCGATGCGGTGCTCGATGGTGACGGGCTGGCTGTAGCCGGTCACGTCGGTGAAGGTGACGGTGCCCGCCTCCAGGTTGGTGGTGTAGCCGGTGTGGATTACGGCTTTGTCCGCCCCCACCACGCGCACGCGGGACAGGCGCACGCGGCCGCAGTCGATGGTTTGCGCGTTGCTGACGGTGGCGGTGATCTTGCCGGTGTGCCCCACCACGGCAAAGCCGCCGGGGCGGAAGATGGGCACGCGGCCGTCAGAGGGCAGGCGCACGGGGTCGATGCCGAGCAGGTCGGCGTCGAGGGGGAGGTAGCTGTAGGCGACGGCGTTGTAGCGCAGGCTGTTGAGCAGGGCCAGATCGGCAGGGATGGTGGTGACGCCTGCAATGCCCAGGCTGGTCAGGTCGCTGTTCATCTCGACCGGGCCGTCAGGGTCCACAAACCAGATGCGCACGAGGCCGTGTTCGTAGTCCACGATGCCTTTCACACGGGTGCCGTTGATCTTGCCGTCCACCCCCGCGGTGACGTTGAAGGTGGTGCCGTCTTGCATGGTGCCCAGCACCGACAGGCTACCGGGGCGCAGCGGCGCGGTGGCGGTGCGGAATGCGGTTTGAAACGCGGTGTAGGGCGCCGCGACGCCTTGGGCAGGCGGAACGAGCAGGCCGCGCCAGTCTTGCACCGTGGGGGCGTTGTCTGCTGCCCAGGTGGTCAGGGTGACGCGGCCAATGGTGCTGGCCACCGAGCCCGCTGGCGTGCCGCCGCCCGTGGTGGGCGATGGGTTGGCCATGAGGGTGTCGCCTGCCATCTGGCTGTATCTGTCAGAGCCCAGGCGGAACTGTGCGCCGCGCAGCACGCGGTTGGGCAGGGTGGATACGCTGATGCGCAGCTCGTTGGCGATGCCGCCTACGGAGTCGGCGTTGGGGGCCGAATTCGCGTAATTGATGGTGACGGATTGATCGGGGACCAATGATGTCGTGCGCGATTTCGCACTACCAATACCGTCCCATGATGTGTACGTCGTGAAGTTCGCAACGCCGCCGATGCTCATATCAGTACCTCCCTTGAATCAACGGTGATTGGCCTACTTCGGGCAAATTGGAGGGGATTGCCAGCGTGAAAGCGCCCGTGGCGTAGTTGATCGTTCCGCACTCTATGGGGCTGAAATCCCAGTAACCAGGGCTCATATACAGCTTTTCATTGCGGTCGGAAAAGCGCCACTGCACGTAGCGATTGGTAGTCCCAGCCGCGTAGAAAGAGTACGCAGCCCAGGTGTACTGGCTGTCAATCGTCGCCCAAAAACTCACGCTGCCCGGAGTGATATTGGTGGCCCCGATGTTCCCTGCCGACCCCAGCGATACGCCGGGGGATTCAAGCCCCGTGTTGGCGGTGGTATCCAGCAGCAGCGGTGTGCCGGGTGGTGGCAACACGTTGGGGCTGACGCGCACCACGCCCGCCGAATAGTCGATGGTGCCGGTGGCGTCGCCCGTCAAATTGCCCAGGCCATCGTCGATGGCAACCTTGGTGCCGTTGTGGCTCCAGCCCACGGTGACGGAGCCGGGGGCAATGGCCTTGCTGCCACGTTCTTCGCTTATGAGGCCGCTGGTGTTGATGGGGATGTAGGCTTTGCCGCTGTTGAGCAGGGGCGCGGTGGCGGCAGGAAACTGCTGCACGGCCGAATACGCTTGCACCACCAGGGCGCTGCCCACATCGGGTAAGGCCCCCAGCGTGACGACGACAGAGCCGGTGGTGTGGTTGACGGTGCCCGCGCCGTGGGCCGAGTCGTTGCCCGCCAGCCGCCCGCTGCCGTCGTCCCGCAGGGTGTACCAGCGGCCTTGCGCAAGGTATGCCACATTGGTTGTGAGCGGCAGGGGTGGCGTGCCCAAGGTGAAGGCATAGCTCAGGCTGCGACCCTCGACCGTGATGGGCACGATGGATTGCTCGGAGATCATCTCGGGCAGCTCTGCGGGCGTGAAGGTGACCTGGTGCGTGCCGGTGCCGGTGCCGAACACATTGGCCGTAAGGACCAGAATGCCGTTGCCGTAATCCACCGTGCCCACCTGCGCGCCGGCGTTGACCAGCGTGCCGCCCAGGTCGGCGAGGGTGATGCCGTCGCGCACCACCGTGAGCGAGCCGGGGTAGATGGGACCGCCCACGTGCAGGTTTTGCGATGTTGTGAAGCCCAGCGACAGCGTGCGCGTGAGCGGCCCGCCCGTGGCCACCAGGGCTTGCGCGAGGCCGTTCATGCGAATGTCGCTCAGGGGCGTTTCGGTCTGAGCACTGGGCACCAGTTGCGTGTAGATCGTGGAGCTTTTGACGGTGAAGTCGCCCAGGGCAGCAGCCTGTGTGAGCGGCACTACGCCGGTGTAGCTGCCTGCGTCGGCCACCACGGTGTCGCGCACTTTGGTGCCGGTGGCAAGGCGGGTGAAGAAGCGTGTAGCGGGAGAACCCGGCATGTCTGCGCGCAGGGCATCGCTCAGGTCCATGGTGACGATGGCGGCTTTGTAGTCGCCCTGGCTGTCGGTGAAGGTGCGCTCGACAGAGGTGACTTTGGTCGCCCGCACGTACTGCTCTTTCTGGTCGCTCTTGCCCTCGTTCCAGGTCAGCACCAGCGTCTGGCCGACATTGGGCAGCACATCGGTAACCCGCTGGAAAAGCTGGATCACGCGCTGGCCTGCGATGTGGTTTTCGTACAGGTACCCGGCCCACTCGGGGCCTTTGTTCAGGTAGGCCTCCACCCGGCTTTGGGCGCTGGCGCGGCGGTCGAAGGTTTCTTTGGTCGAGAACAACGTCACCGAGACGTTCGGGTCATCGGGCGGGTCGGCCACGATGACGTTGCCACCCAGGTAGGTGTCGCGGTCGGCAGTTTGCACATGCACATGCAGCTTGCGCAGGTTGATGCGCCCGCCCGCGCGGTCCAACTCGCTGATGTCCGGGAAGATGGCGTTGCTGGCACCATCGACGATGGCCGTAGCCGTGGGGGCGCCGCCGCCCTCGGGCACGTCGTCCATGACTTGCGAGGCTACGAGCTTGATGTCGCCGGAGAGGATGGGCATTTTTTGTTAAACCTCGATCAGCCGCACGGTGGCGACGTAGGGGTGGGTGGCGGTGGGCAGCTCGGGGCGGGCCACGGGGCGGGCTTCGATGGGGGTGCCGGGGGCAAATTGCACGTTGAAGGTGCGGCCATCGGCCAGGGCCAGGGCGTGCACGGCGCCGGGGTCTGCGGCCAGGGCGTAAAGGGCTTGCAGCACGCTGCGGGCGATCCAGCCGGCGTCGTCTTGGGCCTGCAGGGTGATGGCGCGGCCCGCCTGGCGCGTGGCCACATCGACCAGCAGCGCGCCGGTGAGGCTGTATTCGGTGGATTTTTCGACGGCGTGCCAGTCGAATTCGTCCACCCACACCATGCCGCGCGGGATGATGGTGGTGCCGAGGGTGTGGTGGGTGGTGGGCATGGCGGGTTACTGGGCGGTGCTTTTGGCGGCTGCAAGGTCACGCATGAACGCCTGCAAAGTCGCAGCGCCAGAGGCATCGGTGTTCATCTGGCCGTAGTCCCTGCCGTTTTGCTGCAGGTTGATCGTGACGGTCTGGCCGCTGCGCATGGATTCGAGCGGGGTCTGGGTGGATGTGGTGGCGTTACCGTTGCCCTTCATGGTGTTGCGCAGGGCAATTGCATCCACCTCGGCTTGCCACTCGGCCAGCGTGGTTTGGCGCCCGAATCCGTCTGTTTTGGTGGTGAACGGGTTGTTCTTGGCGTACTGCTTTTCCCACTCGGCCAGCCAGGCGTCGGCCTGTTCTTTCGACTCGAAAGACGGCACCGCGTCCACCGGGTTCATATTGCCCCGGTTCATGAACTTGCTGGCTTCGAGGTCTTTGTTGTAGGCATCACGGCGGGCCTGTTCGGCAGCGGCCAGCATTTGCCCGGCGGCGGCCAGGTCTTTGACCTGCTGGCTGGCGGTGGCGGCGTCGATGCCCATTTGCTTGAGGGCTGCCGAGACATCAATGACTGCCTTTTCCACCCCTTTGACGGCGCCCTTTGCAGCATCCATGAATACCACGGTGGCTTTGCCTGCAGCGTCCACCTCGACTTTGTAGCCACGCGCTGCGGCCTCGTTATTGACCCATTCGGTAGCGACGCCGCTGTTGGCGGCAATGATGGCGTCAGCCGTCTTTTTGAAGCCATCTTGCAGCTCGCGTGCGCTGGCGGTACCGCTTTCTTTGAGCTTGTCGTAAGCGTCCTTTGCGGTAGCTGCTGTGCGCCTCAAAGATTCATCACTGGTGACCCCAAGCGCCTTCATCGCCTCTGCAACGCTGTTGATGCCTGGCTTGGCCTTGTCCAGCGCATCACCCAGTTCTTGTGCTTTTTGCTTGGCCTGGTCGAGCAGGCCGTCTGTCACTTTGTCACCGAGCTGCTTGCGCATGGACTCAATGCGCGCGATCACAGCATCAATGGCCTTTTGTCCGTCTGCGGTGTCGATGGCTTTGGTGATGCTTGCCGCCAGCACGCGGCCGGTGTCCACGCCCTGGGATTCGAGGCGATCAAGCCCGCCGATGATGGCCTCAAGATCGTTCAGGGCGCTGCGAGAGGCAGCGCCTATCTTCCCTTGCAAACCATCGAAGTCGAGCCCTGTACGCTTGACGGATTCACGCAAAATGCCATCCATCATCTGCGCTACACGCTCGCCTTCACGGGCAGAGCCTGAAAAGGCAGCGCGGGCCATCACTTCAAATTGCGCGAGGTCTTTGCCGCTCAGCGCTTGCGCCCAAGCCTTTTCAATCTCTGACGCCGACACCTTGCCGTCAGCCGTCAATTTGTCGAGCGTCGCAGAAAAGTCTTTGATCCCTTGAACATTGCTTAGATCAAAAGCTGCGGCGACTTTTTTTAGCGCCTCGGCCGAGCTGGCCCCTTCTTTTGTCAGCTTCTCAAACTCAGCAACGCCTGCACGCGCCGCTTTCGATAGCTCGAACTGTTTGTCAATCGCGGTCTGTATTGCAGCGGCAAGGCGCACACGATCAGAGGCGGCCTCCTTTGCAATATCGGCTGCCAGCTTGTCAGCGCGTGCCAGCTCTTCCGTCCGGTCCTTGTAGCCAACCAACTTGGCGGTTGTCTCACCAATCCATGTGCCGATGTCTTTGAAATTGACAGCAAGACCAATCAGCGTGAACGTGCGCAAGCCGCGCAAGATAGAAGCAAAACGCCCCGCACCCACAGCCGCAGCGTTTGCTGCTGCGCCGGTGGCTGCCATCTGAACGTTGTGGGCGGCCACTGCAACAGCAGCCTGCTGTGCAGCGGCACCAATGCCAAGAAAGTGCTTCGCCAACTGAAGGGCAGCAAAACCGGCTGCAGCCTGCCCCGCATCAATCAAAAGGCCCGCAATAGTGTTGAGGTTGCCCGCCAGCGCGTTGATGACAGAGGCTGCGGCTGTGCTGGCCCCTGTAGCCTTGTCTGTCTCTGCCACATACAACGTCCACTGTGTGGACAAGTCTTGCAGAGCCCGGCCAACCGTGGGCGGCAGCTTGCTGAATTCAGACGATACAGCGTCACTTTGCCCCTTGAGCGCCCCGATGACTGTTTCGCTGGTGAGTGCGCCAGCCTCTGCCATCTTGCGCAACTCGCCTGTTGTCACACCCAGGCCATCTGCCAGCGCACGCGCGAGACGCGGGCTCTGCTCCATGATCGAATTGAATTCGTCGCCGCGCAGCACGCCGCCCTGAAGGCCTTGCACAAGCTGTGTGATGGCTGCGCTGGATGCCCCAGCACTTGCGCCGCTGAGCTGAATGGCCTGGTTGATCGTTTCCGTCAAGGCCAAAGACTGCTCGGTGGCGGCGGCCGTTGACATGCCAGCATCTTTGCCAGCCTGCACCAAGCGCGTGAAGAGCACGCCGGTTTCTTCCAGCGCACTGTGCGTGCGCAAGGCCACATCAGTGACCCCCTGCCAGGCATTGGCAAAGTTATCGCCCTCACCAGTGACCAGTTGCACGCGCGCTTGCAAGTTTTTGTACTGGTCCGATATTTCGCCGACACTTTTGGCGAAATCGACCACCTTACCAACGGCGAACGCACCAGCCACAGCGCCTGCAATTTCTTTCAGCGCGCCCTGATAGATTTTTGTGCTGTTTGATGCGCGGTCGGTTGCCTGGGCTGTGTCAATTCCAGCTTTTTGGCCTGCACCACCCATTTCTTTCAGACGGGCGCTGGCGCTTGCCACCGATGCCTCTACCTCGCTGACACCTTTTCGCAACGCGGCCTGCTTTTGCGCCAAGCCAGTCGTTTCGATGTTGTTTTCTTTCAGCGCGCCACGCAAGCCCTGCAGCTTCAATTGAGCGGATTGGTACGCATCTTTGGTGCCGTTGACCGCATCGCGCGCACGGGCAAATTCTGCTGCCTGCGTTTTGGTGGGGTTACTTGTGGCGGCCAACTCCCGCCCAAGTTTCTGAGCATTTGCCTGCGCTGCAGCGAAGGCAGCGGCAGCCTCTTCCGTTTCTTTCTTGACCTTGACGAAATTGGCAATCAACTCCTGCTGCGAGCTGAGATCATCCAGCTGCTTGTTGAGCGCGTTGATCTCAGCATCACCCGTGGTTTTTGCTTCGATCAGGATTTCGATTGGCTTCGTTGCCATTGGCGGGCGGTCTCGGGTAGGTTTGGGCAGTGCGGCGGCTTCAACTGCCGCCGTTTTGCATGGGCGGCACTGGAAGGCGCACGGCGCGCGGGGCGCCGTGGTGGGTTGGGCTTAGACGACGACGGGGCGGCCGTCGCAGTAGATGGCTTCGCCGTTGGCGGGCTTGAGGGCTTCGAGGCCGAATTCCATGGCGACCACGTCGGTGCCCTCGGCAATCAGGGCCAGGTCGCCGCTGGGGGTGAGGGTGACTTTGGGCAGGTACCAGTCGCGGTTGCCGCCGGTGGCGTTGTCGGACACCACGCGCAGCGCGCCTTGCAGCTCAGATTTGCCGCCGGACTTGACCGACTCGAACGAGGCCGCCACGGGCGTGTAGCCAAACTGCACTTTGCCCGCAACGATGGCGCCGCCTTCGATGATCTGCACCCGGCCGGTTTCAAGGTCGAGGTTGTAGTCGGTGCCTGCGATGTAGGTAGCGGTGCCTGCCTCGTCCTTGACGGTGACCACACTGACGTTGCGCACGCCCAGGGGGTTGGCTGCGGTGGCGCCCAGCTGGTATTGGCGGCCTGGGATGACGTTGCGCAGCTCGCCGGTGACGGGCGTGGCGGCCTGGGTCTTTTTCTCGAGCGTGCCAGACAGCCACAGCGCGGCGTTGGACGGGCTGAAGTTGTCGCAGTTGACGGTGCCGGTGCGGTCGACCTGAATGACCCAAGAACCGTCTTTTTGGCGCAGGCCGGTCTCGCTGGAGAAGTGGTCGGATTTTTCGGTGCTGATGCTCAGGGTGATGCCGGGGCAGTTGCCCAGGGCGATTTCGCCGGTGAGCTGTTCGTTGGCGTCGAAGGGGTCGAAATACACGCGGCCGCGGGGGATGAGGTATTCGTTTTTGACGTGCTGGATGGGCATGGGGGCCTCCTGAAAATGGGTTTACTCTTGCCCGCGATAGAGGGCGGTGGTGGAAAAGACGAGCTCGTAGCCCACCAGCCCTTCGGTGGCCAGCATGGGTTCGCTGATGCGGGTGAGGGCCAATGGCTCCCAGCCCCTGCCCTGCTGCTGGCCGGGCATCCAGCCATGCAGGGCCCCGATGACGGCGGCCAGGGCGGTGTCGATTTGCTCGGCGGCGGTGTCGCTGC
Source organism: Acidovorax sp. JG5 (assembly GCF_017939685.1). Lineage (NCBI taxonomy): Bacteria > Pseudomonadati > Pseudomonadota > Betaproteobacteria > Burkholderiales > Comamonadaceae > Acidovorax > Acidovorax sp. JG5. The sequence continues at coordinate 63,952 of NZ_JAGKSE010000006.1, read as the reverse complement.
GGCGCACGATGAGCGTCACCGTCCACTCAGGCGAGACCAGCACGCCTGTGCCGCGCCGGTCTGCCACGTTTGCACCCAGGCAGCGCAGGTCTGCAGCAGGCACGGGGGCGCGTTCAACGTCTTCTGCGTTGGTGCGCACGGCCCAGCCGGTGAGGGCTGGCAGGGCCTGCAGGCGGGACTTGAGGGGGGTGGCGAGGGAGAGCATGGGTCAGCGCCTGGCTTATGCCTTGGGGTACACGGTCAGCACAACCCAGCCGCCCGCGTCGGGCTGCACGGGGCCGGTGACGATGTGGGCAACGCCGTCAATCACCAGCTCGCTGCCTTCTTTGATGCCCGGCGTGTTGGCAATGCAATACGCCACGGTGAGGGCGGCTGTATCGACTGCGGCGCCGAAGGAGTCGGCGCTGGTGCGGTCGAGCAGGACGCCGAAAGGCTCGCCACCCAGGTGCACTGCCGTGGCGTTGGCCAGCATGGATTGCACACCCGCGTTAAGGGATTGCTCCACCAGCGCAAAGGGGTTCAAGGGGCGAGCAGTCATGGCGATCAGCGCACCGTTGCGGCCATGGCGGCGTTGACGCGGTAGGGAACCGGCAGCGGCGCGGACTGCAGCAGCAGGTAGCGCACTGCGGGGTCTTTCTCAACCCACGATTTCGCAAAGTAAGGCACGGCCTGAAAGCCCGCTTCTTCGTCACGAATGGCGCCATAGGCGCGGGTTCCTTCCAGCTCTGGGCTGGTGATGATGACGGTGTGATCTGGCAGGTAGGGGGTGAGCACCTTGGTGTCAGGGTGCTCATACCAGCCAGCGTAAACCCAGATGTCGAAGTTGCCGATGTTGCCCATGTAGCGGCCGCCTTCTCCCGATACGGTGGGGTTGAGCTGGTCGTTTCCACGGAAGCGATCGAGCAGCTTGGTGACGCTAGCGGATGCACTGAACAGGCGCCAGGCTTTTGCATCCATGACAATGGTGTTGGCATTGGCGCCGGAGTGCTGGGTTACCAGCATGGACCAGTCTTCGATGTCTTTGAGCGGATCAACACCAGACTCGCCCCAGCGCGCCGTGGTGAGCAGCTTTTTGGTGAGGTCTGCATGGCGCCCGAAGTCGAGTTCAACCTTGGGGTACATGTCGCCCTCAACCACCACCTTGCCAGTGAGCAAGGCTTCGGTGGCCATGACTTCCTGGCGGCGGGTGAGCATGTCGATCTGGTCTTGCAGATCGGTGGCCAGCAGGGCTTGCAGGCGCTGGGCTGGGTTAAGTTCGCCGCCAATGCGCTCGCCAATGGAACGCTTGAAGGGACGGCTGCCATCAAACACGCGCTTGTCTTTGATGTAAGCGGGCTTGAAGGCCTGTGTGGTGTGGCCCTGGGATTGCACCACCTTGCCCGCCACGATGGGCGAGACAAAGGGGGCCAGGCGGCGCGAGCCGTTGGCTACGTCGAAATGGATTTCTTCGCTGGTTTCGGTCTGCAGCGCAGTGAAGAACGAATTGAAAATGAATGGCTGCGGCGCGGGCAGCTCGGCAACGACGCGGGCGAGGACGCCAGTGGTAAAAATGTCCATGGTGGTGCGGCTCCGTGGTGAGGTGGTGAGGCGAGTTAGGCAGAAACGGCGGGCAGCAGGGCGATGCCCTTGGCGCGCAGGCCTTCGGTGATGCTGGCGACGGTGTGGGCGGTGCCCAGCGTGAGCGCGTTGGCGTTGAAGTCGCCGCGTGAGTACGCCAGGGCAGGCTTATCTGCAGAGGTAGCGTCGCAGTCTTCCGCAAGGATGAGGTCTGGCACTTGGCTGCCATCAGCAGCGGCCGAGAGGCTGAGCTGGTATTTGCCGCCCGTGGTGATCTTGCCAATGACTGCGCCGCGCACCAGGTTCTGTCCGCTGACAATGGTGACGGTGCGCGCCACCAGCAGGTGGGCGTTGCCTGCAACGAGGCTGTCTGGCACGTAGGTGCCTTCGGTTTTGAAGCTGGCTTTGTGGTCCATGCTGTTTCTCCTGTTTTAGATGCGGGATCAGCGCGCGCGGTGGGCTGCGATGACTTGGGCGGCCAGGGCGGCCTCGTCGGTTGCACCTGTGGCCGCTGCCTCAACGCCCGACACAGCCGGGTTGCCCACGGCGCCCATGGCAGCAAAGAAGGTGTTTTGAGATGCCGAGGCGGCTGGAGCGGCGGCAGCAGGCTGAGCGCCCAGCAAGGCAGAGGCTTGCTCTGTGCTGAGGCCAAGCTGCACACATTGCACGGCCATGGCCATATTGGCTGCAGCCCCGGCGTGGCCGAGGATGGCGCTGGTGCGTTCGCGCTCAGCTGCAGCGCCTGCCTGATGGCCTGCGGCGCGCGCCTGGTCGATGTCTGCCTGCGCAAAAGTGGCAGCGACTTGCGCGGTGGCTGTGGTGGTAGTGGCGGTGGCGGCGTTGGGTGCTGCGCCCGCCGGTGCTTGGGTGGTGGTGCCTGACATGTGGTCTCCTGTCGTGGTGGCGGTGGATCGGGCCGTTGGCCCGGCGGGGTAAGACCGTGCGCGAAGCGCGGCCAGTTCGGAAATCATTTGGTCGGTCGTGCTGATGCGATCTGCCAGCCCTGCAGCAATGGCTGCCACGCCGCGATAGGTGGCGGCCTGTGTTTTGCGAACGGCGTCTGCAGCCATGCCGCGCTGTGTGGCGACGGCCTGGATGAACATGTCGTAAAGCTCGTTGATGTCGCCCTGCAACTCGGCCTGCACGGCGGCGGGCAGTGGCTCGAAGGGGTTGCCGTCAACCTTGTGGGCACCGGCAAAGATGTGTGTGACGGCGATGCCGTCGTTGGCCAAGGCGCGCGAGAAGTCCACATGGCGCATGACTACGCCGACACTGCCGGCATAACCGGTGGTGGTGACCGCTATTTCGTCTGCAGCGCTGGCGCCCAGGTAGGCGGCCGATGCGGCCATGCCGTCTGCAATGGCGCGCATTGGCTTGCTGCCGCGCAGGGCGTGCACACGCTGGGCATACTCAAATGCGCCCTGCACTTCGCCGCCTGGGCTGTCATACACCTGCAGCACGGCGTGCACGTCGGGGTGCGCCATGGCGTCTTCGAGGGTGGCGGCCAGGTCGTTATAACCCAGCAGCATGGTGCTGTCGGCTTCCAGGCGGGTGCGGTGCACCAGTGCGCCGCCGATGCCAAGCACGGCCACGCCATCCACGATGCGATAGCCGCGTTCGGTGCTTTCACCACGGCGAGTGCTGAACATTTCAGGACCTGCGGCCTGTGCCATGGGCTGGCCAGCAGCATCAACCAGGCGCAGCGGGCCGCCAGCCAGGCGCTCGCCCAGGCCGGCGATGATGGCATCGAGCTTTTGCGGGTGGATGAGAAGCGGCGTGTTGAAAATGCGCGCGGCCAGGTGGGGGTATTTCATCGGTCGCCTTGTTGTTGTGGCGCGCCCGCCGGGGCGGCGCTGTCTTCGTCGTCGCCCCCGGCAGTGGCTGCCGTGAGGGCGGCCGCACTGGCGGCGTCTTCGCTCAAAGGAAGGCCGCGCGCCAGCTTCATGTCGCGCTCCAACGCCCGTTGGTCGAGCACTTCTTCGTAGTCGTCGCCCTGCTCTGCGCATTCCTTTTCCAATGTGGAAAGTCCTGCATTCATGCGGATGACGGCGGCCTGGGCTTCTTTGACCGGGTCCACCCAGCCACGGCCACCGAAGATGAAGCGGGCGCGCAGGTAGGCGTATTTGTTCTGGTAGAAGCCAGGGGCCTCGATCTCGCCTGCGTTGACGGCCTCTTCGAACCACAGCTCATAGATGGGGCGCAGCCAGTAGTCGGTGAGCCAGCGGCGGCGGCCGTGGAAGTAGCGCCAAGCTTCGAGCAGAGAGGCGCGGGCGCTGGACCAGCTGGTTTTGCTGAAGTCTTTGAGCAGCAGCTCGTAGGGCAAATTCATGCCTGCGGCGATGTGGCGCAGGCTGGCGAGCATGAAGGCCTCGAATGCCTGGTTGGGGCGCCCCGGCGTGAAGCTGCTGACGCGTGCACCCACGGGCAGCGGGATGATGGCGGCGCCCTTCATCTTGCGGATGTGCTGCGCCTGCTGCACCGACTGGCCCCAGGCGGCGCGCGGGTCTTGCCCGAACAGAGCACCGGCGGATTCTGGGTCGAGGTCCGATTCGAGGAATGCTGCAACCAGCGAGTTGGCAAGGCTGGCTTCGAGCTCGTTGCTGGCGTATTTGCCGGCCATGTGAAATTCGCGCATCACCGCAGACACGATGGGGCGGCCGCGCGATTGGCCGGTGCGCTCTTTGTCGTGTAGGTGGATGACGCGCTGGCGGCCCCAGGCGGTGAAGGCGGGCACGCGGTCCCACTCCAACATGCGGGCACCATAGGCACCGAACAGGCCGTATGCATCGCCGGGGTGGCGTTTGAGGATGTGGTACGCGACAGGCGCACCATAGGTGTCGAACTCGATGCCGCCGCGAATGTCGGCGCGGTGCTCCATGCCCACGGGGGTGCTGAGGCGGTCAGCCTCCATGGTCATGATGCGGGTGTTCCAGCGCGTGCCCGCACGGGGCAGCCACAGCGGCAGGGCGAGGCTGTCGCCGTTGAGCATTGCGCCGCCCAGGGCCTGCAGGGTCATGCCCAGCAGGTTGAGCGAGCGCGAGGCATCGCATTCTGTGGTCTCGCCCCAGCTGCGGAATTTGGCCTCAACCAAGTTGCCCCACTCGCGGGCGTATTCGCGCTCCCAGCCCAGCAGCCGGTAGTCGGGCGTGCAGCTGAGGCGCAGCACCGAGCCGACGATGTTGTCGCGCATGGTCTGCATGGCGCCGCCCATGAGACCGTTGTTGCGGCTGAGGTCGCGCGAGCGGGCGGTGAGGGTTTGCAGGTCGGGCAGCAGGTCGGCATCTGCACTGGCCGCCACCGGGTTCCAGTCAAGTGTGGCCAGGTCTTGGCCAGCACTTTGGTAGGAGCCCGCCATGGATGCACCGGCCGATGGCATGGCGGCAGCGAGGCTTTGCGGGCGACGGGTGCGTTTGGCCATGCTGGTCAGCCCGCCATGTAGATGGGGCCACGTGGTGCGGTACCGCTGCGGCGGTCAAGCTCTGCGTCTATAGCGCGCAGCTCTTTGCGGATTTCTTCGGGCACTTGCGCAAACTGCGCAGAGCGTGAGGCGCTGCCTCCGTTGTAGCTAGCCGATGTGGGGGCGGTGAGCCGGTCAATCAACGATGCACTCAGGCGCGCACGGATGGCCTGGAGTTCTTCGGTGGTGTGGCGGCTGTAGGTTCCCATGCCCGGCACTTTGCCGGGGTGGGCGTCTCATTTACACCCAAAAATGAGACTATTTTTTAACAAGAATCCGGTAGGCCTGCGCCCGGCTGTACCCGTGGCGCGCAGCCACCTCGGACAGATTGGCTCCGTCGAACTCACGCAGCATGGCGGCATAGACCTCTTGCCTGCGCGATCTGCTGCGCTTGGCCACATAGATGCGGTCGCCATGCACCTGGTGGTGCAGGCGGTCAACCAGCGCGGCGGCAATTTCGTTCGCCGTTTTGACACCGAACGCGGCCGCCACGGCGCGCGCCTCGTTTTCGATCAGGCTGAACAGGTCGATTGCAGGCGCGGCGCAGGGTGATGGTTTGTGCATGTTGCTGGGAAGTTGTGCTACAGGGCGATGGGAGCAAACAGCGCCGCATCCGTGGTGAGTGCGGGCATGGGTGCTGGGCGTTCTTCGCTACTGTTTTCGTAGCTTGCTGCGCTGGCTGGCTGTGCGCTGGGTGCCGGAACCGTAAACAAATCCGCATTGACGGGCGCGAACTTCTGTTCACGCCGCTGCCAGCTGGGTTCGCGGTAGGTTTGAATGCCCAGGTGGCAGGCCATGGCGTAGGCGTAGATGAAGCAGTCGCCGCCTTCTTCGCGGTGGCCCTGCGGTGTCACCCAGCGCATACTGGCTTTGCCTTGCACCACCACGGGTATGAGACGGGCGGCGGTCATTTGCTCGAATTCGTCGGTGCCCACCAGTGCCCTGGGCACATGCACGTAGCCAGGGCCCACTTGCGTGAGGCGCATGCGGCCGTACAGCAGGTGCTTGGCGGTGTCGGTGCCGATGGGCCAGAGCTTGACGCCGTTGGCGATGGTGCGGCCGCGCCAGTTGATGTCGATGTTGCTGGGCTTGCTGATGATGGGTTTGCCGTATTGGCTGGCGCCCTTCAGGGCCAGCACCTGGGCATGGGCGTGGGCGCGGCAGTAGCTGTAAACGGCGTGGGTGTTGTGGCCGCCGGTGTCTACGCCGGTGGCTTCGATCAGCATTTGCGCGCCGCTGGTGCTGTGCACGATGGGGGTACGGCGGATTTCAGTGAGGCGCGTCCATGGGCTGCCTTCGGTGCCTTCGTCGAGGTTGGGGTCGCCGTAGATGATGTGGCGGGCCACGAGCCAGCTTTCTTCGCCGCGGCCCCAGGCCCACACGCGGGCTTCGAGGCGGTCGGGCTGGGTGTCTACGCCCATGGTGAGCATGAGGCCGCCGCGTGGCACGGTGCCAAAGTCGTAGTCTTCAGCGCGGGCGGCCAGGGCGCGGCTGTCGGCGCCGGTACCGGTTTCTTCCCAGGTTTCGGCCAGGGAGGAATTGAGGAACTTTTTGAGGGGGGCGCTGTTGCCCACCTGGCGGGCTTCTTGGGCGGCTTCCCATTCTTCGACCAGGCTTTCCCAGCTTTTCCAGCCGAGTGGGCTGTAGAGCTTGTTGAGCCAGAACCCGGCGCGCTTGCCCTGCCCTGCCCCGGCCGCCTGTGGCACCCAGATGCCTTGGGCGAGCATGCTGTCTTTGCGGTGTTCTTCAATTGCGCCGCCGCAGTGGCGGCAGATGTAGACGGCGGTTTCAGGGCGGGCCTTGCCTGCGGCGGTTTTGAGCCACTTGATGCCCCAGTCGGTTTTGGCGCCCCACAGCAGCACCTGGGCTTCGCCGCAGTGTGGGCAGGGCACATGGTATTGGCGCTGGTCGCTGGCGAGGTATTCGCGCTCGATGGTGCTTTGGCCTTTGATGTTGCAGGTGCTGGCGATGATGAGTTTGCGCCGGGCAAAGTTGCTCATGCGCTCTTCGAGCAGGCCCAGGGGCGGGCCCTCGTTGTCCACGTCGGCGGGCCACTTGTCGACCTCGTCGGCCACGGCGAAGCCGAGCGGCTTGGATGCCAGGGAGCTGGCGCTGTTGGCCCCGCCAAAGAACACCGTGAAGCCGCCCTGAATGCTGCGGCTGCGCCAGCTGGTGGACTCGTCTCGGCTTTTGCGCACGGCCACCTTGCCGTGCATGGCCGGGGTTTGCATGATGGTGGGCAGGAAGCGCTGGGCGCTGTGGTCTTGCGCGTCTTGCAGGGTGGGCTGCACCATCATCATGTCTTGCGGGTCGGTGTGGATCCGCTGCATGACGGCGTTGTAAAGCACTTCGGACTTGCCCAGCTGGGTGGCGAACCACAGCACCACGCGCTCATACGGTGTGTGGCTGCTGGCGCACTGCATGGGCTCGACCAGGTAGGGCGTGCGCTCGTTGCGCCAGGGGCCGCGCTCGGGGCCTTTGGCGATGTGGCGGTAGCGGGCGGCCCATTCGGCGGTGTCGATGCGGGGGGGTGGGGCGAGGAACTGGCCGCGCACGCGGCCCATCACATCTGCAAACAGCAGCTCAGCGTCGGGGATGTCGCGGGCGGTCAATCAAACGCCCCTTCGGCATGCTTGGCTTGGTCAGCCGTGCCGGCCAGATTGCAAAGCGCCTGGTGGATCTCGGCATCCAGCAGGGTGTGGATGGTGGCGGTATCGGTTTCGCTGGCCAGCAGTGGCGCCATGCGCGCCGGGATCTGCAGCAGCGCATCGCGGGTGGTGGCGTAGTCGGTGGCCAGCTGGCGCTCGACCACGGCCACGTTGATCATCTCGCGCCGCATCTTGGCCTCGTTCATCTCGGCCATGTTGGCTTCGGCAATGCGCAGGCGAGTGCGGGCGGCATCGTGGTCTTCCAGCAGATCGTCGGGCATGTCTGGCGGCGGGAAGGCGCTGGGCGGGAACACTGGCCCACGCGCAGGCGGCGCGGCCAGCGCAGGCATGGGCGCAGCAGCCGGCAGCGGCTTGCGCGCAGCCACGTTCTGCCGCGCCTCGCGCCACGCCTGGGCGGCCTCCACCGAATGCACCGGCATGCCCTGCCCCTTGAGCTTGGTGATGGCCGCCGGAGACAACCCGAGAGCCCTGCCGATAGCTGCCTGTGAAGGTTCATTCATAGCATTCACCATGCACCATTCACCATTTACCCCGCCCACACACTAGCGCGACATCGGGGTTCGAATTACCCGCACTGGGGGAAGCTGGGGAGGACCCGAAGGCGGGGGTGGGGGCGCGCCGTCGGTCGGCTGCAACCGGGCCGGCCATCACACGCCGCCGCCGCTTGATGCATCGCGCCGCGCGCTCATGGCCATGGCGCGCACGGTGGGCGATAGGCGGGCGCCTTGCTCTTCGCGCTGCAGCACAGACTCAGACCACCCACGCCCACGCACACCAACCGCACCAGGCGCACGCAGGCGGGCCAGCAGATCGCGCAGCGCTGCCTTGCCTTGATCGCTGGTCACTGGCGCGGGCAGTGGCGCCCATGCGGGCCGTGGCGCAGCAGCGCACAGCGTGCGGAACTCGGTGGCGGTGGGCACCAGCTCGGGCAAGTGGTCAAGGGCGTGCATCACAGCCATGGGGTTGTCTGCGAACTCGCGCAGCTGACGGCGCCAGTCTGCACGCACCAGCTCCATGTCAATGCCCGCCCACATGGCCAGCCATCGTCGGCCATACCGCACGGCCAGGGCCGAATGGATTTGCACCACAAAGTCGGGGTTATGCATAGGAAGCCTCCATGAGCTGCAGCGCCTGCACGCCTGCGGCCTGTTGCTGGAAAAACTGGTATCCATCGGCCATCACCACGGGCGCGGTGGCGGGGGCTGGCGCCTGCGATGCAGCCAGGGGCGCGGCCTGCTGCATGCGGGCCCGCGCTGCGGATTCGGCCCGCGATTCGGCAGGGGGTGCGATCATGCTGGCCAGCACCCGGTCAACGTAGGCGGGCAGGTAGGCGATGCCCTCGGTGGCCTCGCCATGCGCTCGCTGCACTGCGGCGCGCATCTGGCCCAGCGTGACGCCCGCATTGGCCCAAGCCGTGGCGATGGGCCAGAACTTTTTTCGGTCTCTGGCGTCGAGCGGGTCGACCTCTACCCCGAACTCCCGGCCAAACGCGATGGACCAATCGCCCGCCGACTTGGGCACCGTGTCGGCGGGCGGTTGAACGACCGTTGCATCGCCGCCGGTTTTTGGAGACGAAGTCTCTTTTATATGGTTCTGGTTCTGGTTCTGGTTGGTGGTTCGGTCGTTCAACGGGCGTTCAACGGGCGTTGAACCAGTGGCAGATTCGTTTTTTGCTGCCTCGCCACCTCCATCAGCGCTTCCCGCTGTTTTCTTCCTTTTGGCCGCAGACGCTTTGCCCGCGCTGCTTTGCTGCTCTTGTTTTTGACGATAAGCGGCCAATTCACGGTCGCAGCGCGCGTTGTGCCAGCCGTCGTCCTGCAGCTCAAAGAACTCTTCCAGCACCACAGCAAGGGCTGCGCGCTGCTCTTCGGTGTGCGCGAGCACGCGCCGTGCGAGCTTGTTTGCATCAGCGTTCAGCGGTCGTTCGGTGTCGTAATAGACATCCAGCAGTTCCCGGTACAACGCCCGTTCAACGAACGTTAAATGGCGGGTCGCACTGTTAAAGTCGCCAATGTGGTGCGGGTAGTGATTCATGGCCTTCTTATTTTTCGTTTTCTTGGCGCACAAAGCGCAACTTGCCCACCGCGTTTGATTCGACCAGGCCGAACCTGCGCAGGGCGCTGATGTGCCAGGCGGCGGCGCTGGCGCCAACCCAGCCAAAGTGGCGTGATATGACGGCGACGGGCGGCAGCTGGTCGTTGTCGGCAAAGAAAGCGCGCATGAAAGCCAGCACCTCCAGATTGCTTGCCGATGGGGTTTTTGTGGGGCCACGGCGGCGGCCCGGAACGCGCACAGATGCAGACTGGCTGCGCAGCGCGCGGGCAATGGCATTGGCCTCGGCCATGTAGTTGCTGGTCATATGCCGGCCGCCTGCCGGACGCGAAAGCGCACGCGCTTGTCCAGGTAGTTCTGCAGGTCCGCTTGCTTGGTGATGCTGTCCATGCTGATGCGCGGCTGGTAGCTGGGACGGCGCACAAACATCAGCACCGGCGCCACCTGTACGTCGTGCGTGCCCTTGGCGGCCCAGATGCCCGGCGCCAGGTGCTGGCCACGCATTCGGCCGTGGCTGACGAAATAGCGCACGCCCAGCGTGGTTTTGTTGACCTTCTTGGTGGCAATGCTGCCAATGCCCTGCTGGTTGCGCAGGCGGGCCTTGCGCTTGTCAGACATGTTGGCTTTAAAGCCCTGCTCGCTGTACGCCTGCAGATAGCTCAGCAGCTGCGTGACAAAGGCACCGCGCAGGTTGCCCCGGCCATCGTCGCTGCCCGGGTAAGGAGTGCGCGGAATGGACGTCTGAAACCCGCTGGGCAAGATGCCCGCACGGCGCAATGCCGACTCACTGCGCTTGTCCGCCCGCCGCCCGCCAAACTCTTGCGCCTGCAGCACCTTTTGCGGGTCCATACCCACCTTGCCGCCCTTGCTGGGGGCATTGCTGGTGCTGATGGTGGGCGCCACCGACACGCTGAGCTTGTCTGCCGTAGCGGCAAACACCTTGGGCGAGCGCTCCACCCACGGCGTCACGCGGTCAAAGCTGCTGCGCAGCGCTGCCTGCATCTCGCGCCGCACCTGAAAGCCCGCATCATTCAGCGCCTTGGCATAAGCCTCGCGCGCCTGCGGGCCGCTCAGCTTTGCCAGCACATCTTGCACGGCCTGCTGGTTGCGAATCTCTACGTTCAGCTTCATGACTCAGGCCTCCCAGCTCATGGGCTCGTGGAACACCTCCGACAGCACCAGCTGCTCGTCCATGCTCAGCGCGCATCCAGCGCCCGCAGGGCCTGCAAAACTTGCGCCCGCGTAGGGTTTTCTGGCCGCCGGGCGATGCATGCCAGCATCGCCTCTTGCGCGCCCCGCAGCGGCCGCGCAGACCTCACCAGACGGGCGCAGCAGTGAGCGCACGACATGCTCACCCCACCCCACAGCGGCCTGGTTGCAGCCAGCGTGCACTGCATGCATGTCACACCCCCACCGGCGCTGGCCGCGCATGGGCGCGCAGCGTGCCCAGCACATGGCCAATGGCTGCGTGCAGGTCTTGCGCGTAATAGTCGGCACGGCGCACCTCATTGCCGGTGACCGGCTTGCCGGGCTCAGCCTTGCAGCGGGCCAGCGGGTCGGCCACGGCCTTCAGCAGCTCGGCAAACGCTACCTGCAACCGCATCGTGGCCTCTACCGGGCAACCGCATGCCTGGTCAGGCAGCGCCAGCGTGCAGGTGTAGCCCAGCTGCGATGCCATGGCATGCAGCACCGCCGCATTGCCGCTCATGTGCTGCAGCGCCACCAGCTCGCGCGGGTGCAAGTGGTGCGTGGTGTTGTTCGGATTGGCCTTGTGGGTCAGGGTGTTGGGCGACACCCCCATGCGCGCAGCCAGGGCCGCAACGCCACCCGGGTGGCCGTGCACCGTGTGATAGATGGCGTCTTCCACCGTCAGGCCGGCGGGCATGTCGGGCAAAGCCTCGTTGTCGCCATAGGCGGCAGCGGGCGGAATTGAGAAGCTTACGGACATCACACCCCCCCACCGCAAACAGCCACCACCCCCACAGGAGCAACCCGCATGCACAACAGCACACCAGCCGCCGCCGCCACAGAACACCGCCTCGAAGCACTCGAACTCTTCATGCAGCACCTGGTGCTGGTGATCGAATGCCAGCCCACCTTCAGCGCCGAAGCCCTAGACCGCTGGGTGCACATGTGCTGCGACCGCATGGACGCCACCGGCAGCAGCGCACCCGCCACCGTGAACGCGCTGCGGCAATTGCTGCGCAAGGTGCTTTCATGACCCGCCCGACGCGCCGCGCCCATCACGCAGCACCCCCCGCCGCGCACAGGCCAGCGCCACCCACAGCAGCCGCATCAATGCGGGCAACGTGCTCGGCATGGCGCTTTTGCAGCTGCTCGTGCGTTGGCATGGCGCCCGCCTCGGGGTCCAGACCCAGCTCGGCCATCAGCACACACCCCTCGGGCGTGGCGCCCACCAGGTCATACACCTCAGCCGCAGCGGCCAACAAGGCGCGCTCTTCGGGGCGGCGCGACACAACAAAAGACGACGGCGACCAATGCGCGCGCCGCTTGAGCGACGTGCCAGCGGCCCCCGCCCAGCGCTCTGCCTTTTCCAGCAGCTGCAACAAAATAGCTTCAGGCATCAAAACCTCCTTGGGGAAAAAATGGCGGGCGCCCGCAAGCGAAAGACAATGCTCGTCTCACCTCACACAGCCACACGAAAGGAGCACCCATGAAACTGAATGCAGATGCGACCAAGGCCACGCTGGCCATAAACACCGAGCTAGATGCCGCCGGTGTGGAAGAGCTGATCCGTGCCCTGGCCATGCTGCGCGCACAAATGACACCCGGCGTGCCGGCGTACCCAGCCGACAACACGCCCAGCATCAGCCACGACAGCCCCGCACTACTCATGCACAACCCCGCCGCAGACGGCTCGGTCGTCCTGCGCCTCGGCAGCGCAGGCCTGGGCTGGACCAGCTGGCGTTTGCCCGCCGGGGATATAGAGAGCGTGCGGGCTTTGCTGGAAAGTTTCAACCGACAACCCGCCGCAATCCAGACCAGAGGAAACAAGCACTGAGTCAGGCGCGGGGGTCCATTGCTCGATGGTCAGCATGCGGCCACCCCCTGCGCTACGGTTTCAGTAGCTACTTGCGCTTGATGAGGAAGGGCTGCGGGCGTAATTGGCGGGCATCCGCAAACGAAAGACAATTCACTTCTCACAATCAACCACCTTTCGAGAGGGATGCCCATGACTGGAATGCTGAACAACACCACCGTCGAGATCGAGTGCCCGAGCTGTGGCCGCAAGATCAAGGAGAGCGCGGGACGGCTCAAAAACAACCACCTGCTGCGTTGCATCTGCGGCGCCAACCTCACGCTCAGTACGGCTCACAAAGGCGGCATCGCCCAGGGCATGAAGACCGTCGACAAAAGCCTGAAGAGCCTCGAAACGGCACTCAAGAAACTGGGCAAATAGCGCGTCAATCGCACCGGTATCTGCGTTTATGTGCACGGTGGTTGCAGGCATCACGCCACCCCCTGCGCTACGGTTTCGGTAGCTTGCTGCGCTTGACGGGCGCCCGCCCATCCATGGCATACGATGGAAGCTCCAACACCACCAATCGACACGCCAAGGAGGGCGAACATGAGCGATACCAAATATCTGAGCGGGTCAGAATTCAAACTGCACTTCAGGGATCTGCTGGCCAGCCTGAAGGACGACGACCAGATCACCTTCGGCGCCGGAGACCTGAGCTTTTTGGCACTGCGGGAGCGAGGCACGAAAGTGGGCCAACGCGTCGTGCAAATCGAGTTCAACGAGACGTACACAGTCACCTCGGGCTAGAAGTCAGCACGGCCTCATGCACATCGGCCTGGCGTCGCAGCTCAGCCACCGCCTGCTCGCGCAGCCAATGCGCCAGCTTTGCCACATGGCCCGCCAGCCGTTCTTGCGGAAACGCGGCATACACCGCGTCTTTGCGCCCCATGAAGGTGCTGCACATATCGATGCGGCCATCAGACCGCAGCTTGATTTCAATAGTCCCAATGTCAGGCATGAGTGGCCTCTTTTGCTTCGGAGTTGATAGCTACTTGCGCCTGATGGGTAAAGGCTGCAGGCTGTTTTTTCATATCTGCAAGCTCAGGCCAGATATCGAACCAGTCGTTGGGGCGCAGATCACGGCGGGTGACGGCACCATCGGTAGCGCGCTCGATGGGCACGCAGCGCTCTATGGCCACAGCAGTCAGGCCATTGGCCCACTGATGCACCGCGCCCTGGGTAACGCCCAGCACGCGGGCAAGCTCGACCTGCTTGTGGGTTTTGAGGTAGGTCTTGAGGTCCATACCCCAATAGTAGTCGGACTATTTGTTTTTGTAAACAGTCGGACTATTTGCAAGAAAATTAGCCCGGCTATTGAATAGCGCCATGCCAGCACAACCACTATCTCCCGAGCAAAAGGAAGACGCCTACAGGCTTCTGGCTGCATGGGAAGAATTTAAAAAATCAACCCCAGGGGCTTCACAAGAAAAATTTGCCGCAGAGTGCGGATGGAAGACCCAGGGTTCATTCAATCAGTACTTACACGGAAAGATTCCGCTAAATCTCCCTGCTCTGCTCAAGATGAGCCGCGTCCTGCAGATTGAGCCTTCATCCATCTCTCCACGCCTAGCCGCCCAACTGCCAGCCAAAACATCAGAAAGCAGCGAAGAGGACTTTGCAGATGTAGCGCACCTGGATGTGAAGGTGGCCGCTGGCCACGGCAGCGTTCCCCACTTTGAGGAAGAGCTGGGCACACTCAAGTTCCGCCGCGACTTTCTCAGGTCTGTTGGCGTGAGCGAGGCCAATGCCGTGGTGGTTACCGTGACCGGCGCCAGCATGGAGCCCACCATTCCAGACGGCTCGGTGCTGCTGGTCAACCGCGCCAACAAGGAGCCACGGGCCAATGCGGTCTATGTGTTTCACCTGCGGGGCAATGGCCTGGTGGTCAAGCGCGTCGTCAAATCGGGCGGGCTATGGATGGCCAGGTCTGACAACGACGACCGCGAGGCCTTCCCTGATTTCGCCTTTGACGATGGCGCCACCCTGATTGGCCGCGCCGTGTGGGTGGGTTCCAAGCTGTAAGCACGTGCGGCACCGCAAAAGCCGGAACTCTGCGCACGTGCTACAGTCCAAAATCTATGCAAATCATTGATCGCACCCACATTGCCAGCATGACGCCATTTGGCGCGCAGGCATTTGCTGCGCGCAACCTTGAGCTGCTGGCAGCCATTGAAAACACTCTCGACGGCCTGAGCGCAGACACCAATCTGCTGCGCGCCATCCACGACGGCTACCAAGAAATCCAGGCCCGGCTGGCTGGCACCAACGGCGCTATTGACGACAGCGGCAGAACACAGGCGACGCTTGACAAAGCCAGCGCAGCCTGCACGCGCATCTACCACGACGCCTGCCAGCGACACCAAAGCGCCCGCCGCGACCCACAACTGCGCCCCGACGATGGCGTGGCCGAGGCCTATGGCGAATTCATCGCAGCCCTGCGCGAACTGCATGACACCATCGAGGCGCTGCGCGAGTGGATTGCCACGCACGATGCAGTGCTGCAGCCCACAACGGGCGCCGTGTATTCCAGCGCAGACGACCTGTTTGCCGCCTTGCTGCCCCGGCAGTGACGCGGCACATCACCATCACCGGGTTTGCCCACTCTGAGCGCTTTGCCTCAGACCTGCGCAGCGCCCCACCAGAGGTGCAGCGTGCCACGCTGGAGGCCCTCAAACACCTGCAGGCCCACCCCAGCGCCAAGTCACTGCGCCTGCACACCCTGAGCGGCATGCCAAAGCCCACCATCTGGAAGATCGACGTGTACGCCAACCACGCCTGGCAAGTCACGTTCGAGCTCAATGGCACAGTGGCCGAACTCAAGCGCCTGGGCACGCACAAGACCATAGACCGCGATCCACGCTGAATCGGGCACCCAGCCAAACCGCCCGCCGAGGCGGTTTTTTTATGACGACAGATCTGCCTGCGCCTTTGCAGCCAAACGCACCGTGGCATCGCTCAGATCGGCCAGCATGAGCGAAAGCTCCTTGCCCACCTTGGCAAAAATGGCAATAAGCACTGCCACGCCAAGGCCTGAAAGGCCCGCCATGAACGAATTTTTGAAGGCAATCAGGCCACCAATACCGACCGCAACAGCCACCACATACCAAAAGATGGTGAACACAGTAACCAACTGGCGCCAGGTGGGGTAAAGGCTGTCGCTACGCAGCTCGGCGGCATAGGCGTGGTGGTCTGTGGGTATGCTGGCTGCCACGCGGCTCGGTGCCAACGATGGACGGGCCGCCCGCTCGGCGCGCTCTTGTGCTGCCTGCTGCAAGGCCTCTTCCACCTTGCGGTAGATGGCCCCGCATGCCGTGCAAGACTGCGGCTCCATGCCGCTGTAGGTCGTGGTGTGGCCGCACTTGCGGCAGATTTTCTCGCTCATCATCCCTCCGGGTTTTTTGCGTCTGCCGTGTGGCGCTTGAAAGTGTAGCTGTTTGTTTTTTCTACGCCAAAGACAACACCTAAAGCACGGCCTGTTGCCACGCACGGCTGGGGTTTGGCATGTCGTGCAGCACATGGTTGGCATAGGCCACCACGAACCCAGCGCGATCGGCCTTGTATTGCTTGAGCTGCGCAGTGTCTTGCGCAAGGCGGGCCTGCAGCGCCTGCACCTGCGCGCGCTGCTGGGCGCTTTCGGCGCGCTCAGCCGGCGTCTCATCAGCATCTTCCGTGTCACACAGAAATTCAAGGTGCTCACGCTCGTCTGCCAACGCGTGCGTGAACTCATCCACATCCGACTGGAGTGCCTCAAGGTGCTCGCGCATGGCCTCCCTGAAATCGCCCATGGTCTCAGTCAGCACGCTCTTGTGCACCTGCCCATAGCCCACTGACACCAGCAACTCGCGCAGCGCCTTGCTTGCGGCGGCCTGCGTGGTGATGGGCGCCACCCCAGCCAGATCAGCCACCGTGAACACCGGGCGCGCCTTTTTATGCACCACCCCGCCGCGCTTGCGCCGCTGCTTTTTGCTGCTGCCCAGATAGAAAAGCACAACAGCCACCAGGGCCACCCAGAAAAGCCACATACGCCATCCCCATGAAGTTGTCGGTCTTGCGACACAGCATATCCGCCCGAATTCATTAATAAAAATAGTCCGACTGTTGACTTAATTAAATAGTCAGACTACTATTTGCTCCAACACGCCACCTGGCGCCTTGGAGCAACGATGCAAACCACCCGCAAGCAGGACGAGACCTCAGTCCAACGTGAAGTAAGAGACAGCGCCGCACGGCCTGCAGGTCATGGCGGCCTGTTTGATGCCCAGGGCACCAAAGGTGGGGTCTGGCCTGCTGCCGGTTCGGGCCAGGTCGGCACTGCCGCAACCATCACAGCGCCAACCCTCGGGGTTGTCTTGCGCAAAGCGCCGCAGCTGATCGCCCTGGTGCTGCACATGCGCCTGTGCCTCTTGCGCCTGCGCACGCAAATCGGCGTTCTCGCGCTCCAGCGCCCCGATGCGCTCACGCAAAAGGGCCAGGTGCTGGCCCAGCACCGCCGCCGAGCCGCGCTCGTTGATCAGCGTCTCAATTTGTTTGAGCAACATCTCAAGCATTTCATCCTCCAAAAGCCAGTAGCAGGCCATGGTAGCGAAGGCGGTGCAGCATGAGCAGCACCACCACCGACACCCACCGCGCAGCCATCAGCGCCATGCGCAAGCGCCTTGCCCGCTGGGAGCTGGACCACCTTCGCCAACTGGCCGCCAGCCAGGAAGAGCAGCTCAGCGCCGCGCACGATCGCATCGAAATCCTCGAAACCGAAGCCGCCCGCGCCTGGGACATGGCCGACGCGATGCGCGACGACATCAGCCGCCTGATCGAAGAGCTGGCAGAGGCAGGCAAGCAAGTCGGCCTTACGGTGGGCGGCCAGCTGGTGGCCATGCCAACGCAGGGGGCCGCAGCATGAGCGCCCCAAAACAATCCCACGGCTGCTGCGCAGACAAGGCATGCAGCGACAAGACCTGCATGGAGCTGCCTGATGGCAAGACCTGCGGCCACTGCGTTCATGAGCGCCGTTGCTGCATGATTTTTGGACATACGCCGACCGACACCTATTGCGACTGGTTCCCTCGGCGCTTCGCAGAAAAACCCCAGCAAGGGGCAGCAGCATGACCGCCGAAAATACAACTTTCTTGCTGTTCGCAGGCGAGCCAGTCACCCAGGATTTGATTGACGCACTGAACCTCAACGGAACCATTGAGCTTGTGCGCATGGTGCGCAAACCCAACCCGGCCGGCGCAGGGTGGCACAACTCTGGCGCCATGCTGCGCGTAGACCGCTGCAGCCCGAGGGCGCTAGAAGCCTATGCGGGTCGCAAGGCCATCAGCGCCCTGCGCGAGCTCTTTTACCTGGGCCTGGGTGAGTCGGCAGGTGACGGGCATATCAGCGCCGATGCCGCCAATCCACAGGCGCAGGAACAACTCGCCGCCAGTCTCGAAAAGCTCCAGCTCGTGGTTCAAGCCCTGGGTGAAGTGGTCAGCCAGCAAGGTGCCGTGCTCAAGGAAATGAACCGCGCCCATAGCGCCTCCGCGTCGAGTGAAAGCGCCATCGTAGTGGCAGCAGAGCAAGGCGGTGCCGCATGAACGCCCGCACCATCGCCCCCACCCCCGGCGCCCTCCACCCCTACCACGTCACCTGCGCGGGCCTGCAATACATCGCCATGGCCACCAGCGCCAGCGCAGCCATCCTCAGCGCCATCGATCTGCACGGCGTGCACAGCGCCAGCGCCAGGAGGTTGCCATGAACGCCCGCCAAACCGACCACATGGCCGCCCGCGGCAACGCCGATGCCGCATGGCTGGTGGGCTGGTGGCAGGGCAAGGTGGTCGGCATCGTGCTGGGCATGGCGCTGGCCGTGCTGATGGGGTGGGCCAAAATGACCGCGCAAACCACCAACCGCACCTGCGACGCCATGGGCGTGTGCCAAGGCCATTCAACACCCTGCGCGGGCTGCGGCAACGCGCACCCAGCCTACCACCACCTGCACCGCGTGCAAAAAATCTGCCAGGCCGACAAATGCCGCCAGGGCCGCGCCGCCTGCCCCGTGCCGCAAGCCTGCGAAGTGGCCGACGCCACCGACGCCGGCCACCCAGGCAGCGAGCTGGGCTGCGCCACCAGCACCGCCCGCTTCATTTTGCTGGTGCTGGCCGCCATTGCAGCGGCTGCATTGTTGGCCGAATTGGCCCTGCGCGCTTGATGCGTAAGCGCTAGTAGCTATCAATTTAGTAGTTTCCTCAACCACTCCAACAGGAGATTTCAGCATGTCCCAAGCGATCCATTCCAGCACCAGCGCAGCCACTGATGTGGCCGAGTTCATGACCGACCTCGATGGCGGCCAGTTCGACCGCATGTTGTCCATTGCCCTCAGCCAGGTGGCCGCAGGCACCTGCGACAACGATGGCAAGGGCGAGGTGGCCATCAAGCTCGCCTTCGAGAAAGTGCCCGGCAGCAGCATGGTCACCTGCAAGCACACCCTGAAGTTCACGCGCCCCACGGCAGACGGCAAGGCGGGCGAAGAGGCCACGCGCAAAACCACCCTGCATGTGGGCAAGTTTGGCCGCCTGACGCTGGCGCCCGAAAACCAGCTGGCCATGTTTGACCGCACCGGCGCCACCCCGGCAGCGCCAGCTGCATAACGCGCCCGCCCTGCCAGCACCACCCATCACCCCACCCCAACCACAGGAACCGCATGAACACCACCAACACCACCCAGGCCACCGAAGGCGAACTGGCGCAGTTTGCAAGCTACAGCGCCCCCTGCACCAGCGTGCCAGACGCCTTTATCGAGGCGCTGGAAGAGGGCCAAGCCATCCACGCCGCCAATGAGGCGCTGGAAGAAGCGCTGATCAACGACACCGGCCTGATTGCCCTGCCAAGTGATGTGACTGTGCGCGACCTTGAATACGCGCTGCCAAACCGCCGCCGTGCACGCGGCACCATGGCCACCCCGTTTGTGACGCCGTTTGCGCAATACGCCACCGCCTACGCTGGCCCGGGTGCCTGTGTGTTTGTGAACCCCGAATCCATGCAGGCCCGCGCCGTGCTGGACCTGGGCACGCAAGAAACCCCAGGCCACGCCGACCACAGCGCACAGCTCGCCCCCGTTCGCACGGCCGCCTATGACGCGCTGCGCAACATCACCAGCGGCGCAAGCAGCCAGCAGACCATTGCCGAGTTTTTCGAAGACTGGGCCGGCCAGGTGCAGTTTTTTAACGCCGATGGCGAGATCACACCCAAGCAGGCCATTGCCGCCGTGCGCCGCATCACCATCGAGGCGCTGAGCAAGGTTGAAAGCGAAGAGCAGCAGCTCAGCGCCAACCGATCGGCCTTTGAAAGCGTGACGGCCAGCAGCAAAGAGCCCATCCCCACCACGGTGTATTTCATGTGCAAGCCCTATGCCGACTTGAACGACCGCGTGTTTGTGCTGCGCCTGGCCATCCTGACGGGCGAGAAAGCGCCCCGCATCACCCTGCGCATCCAGAAGCTGGAAGAGCACACCGAAGAAATGGCCACCGAGCTGTGCGACCTGGTGAGCAACGCCATTGCGGGCGCCATGCCCGTGCTGGTGGGCAGCTACAGCAAGGGCGCGTAAGGCACCACGCCCCGGCCACCACCATGAACAGCCAGCCCACCATGCTGCACCTGCGCGCCGCGCCCTATGCGCTGCTGCTGCGCGGCCAGCGCGTGCCCATGCTGCCGCTGATCGAGCGGGTGGGCAACGGCTGGGGCAAAAGCCGCACCGATGCGCTATGCCTGTGGACCGGCGCTGAAAAGTTTGCCGCCGGCCTGCGCGCTGGCGACACCCTGCTGGTAGAGCTGCACGACCTGCATGCCAACGATGGCCACATGCGCGGCAGCGTGCTGACCGAGCCGCAGGTGATGCCCCGCGCAGCGCCCGCCGGGCAGGGCAAGCCAGCAAGCCAAGACCAACCCGAGGCCACCAGCGCAACCGCATGAGCCAGCACCTCACCATTTTCAACAACCGTTTGGGTCACATGATCGTCAGCAAACAAATCATCGAGCGCCAGGCCACCGAGGCCGCACACGCGGGCCAGAGCATCAACGACGCCTGCCCTTACCCGTTTTGCAGCGATGCCGGGCTGCACTTCAAGGCCGTGTATTTGCTGGCGCGGCCGCGTGGTGTGCAGGGTGAAGGGGGTGCTGCATGAGCATCTCCAACTGGCTCCTCACCGCCGACGGCCAAGACCACCACATCAGCGGCACCGCCGTGCTGCTGCCTGGCAACACCCCGCGCATCGAGGTGATCGCCCACAGCCTGGCGCAAATCAACCGCTTCACCGGCCATGCCAGCCGCCCCTACAGCGTGGCAGAGCACAGCCTGCTGGTGTGCGACATCGTCAAAAGCATGGGCTTGGACTGCCACGCCCAGCGCGCTGCGCTGATGCATGACGCCCACGAGGCCTTCACCGGTGACGTGGCCACGCCCATCAAGGCCGCACTGGGCGTGGACTGGCTGGCCTTTGAGAACGTGCACGCCCGCATGGTGCGCCACAGCTTTGGCATGCAATGCGCCCATGTGGCCTACGGCAAACGCATCAAAGAAGCCGACCTGATCGCCCTGGCCACCGAGCGGCGCGACCTGATGCGCTTTGACGCGGCCCGCAACCTGCCATGGCCCGTGCTTGACACCCCCGGCGCCGTGGTGCAGCCACTCGAAGCCGTGGACCTGCACAACCCCGCCCGCGCCGCCATGAGCTGGCGCCACCACCGCGATGCCTTCATCGCCCGCTACACGCAGCTGGCCGCCAGCTGCAGCATTGACGCCAACACCGAGCCCACCGCACCATGAAAACCACCCTTGCCAGCCCCCACGTCAACCAGCCGCGCCCGCCCCGCCTGCGAAAAGCAGGCCTGCACGACATCGAGCGCGCCACGTTTGTCAGCTCGCCCAGCGGCAAGCTGGTCAGCAGCACCGCACCCGCCGTAAAACCGCGCACCAGCCCGCTTGATGACCACCCCAGCAAAGCCAAGCTGCGCGCCAGCCAGGACAAGCGCCTGCAGCTAGTGACCAGCAGCATGCCCATCAGCAACGCCAGCAGCCGGGGCACTTATGACGGCAAAGAGCTGCAGCGCAACCCCGGCATCAGCGATGCCCGCTTGACCGCCTTCGCGCTGCCCAGCCGTGTGGGCGGGCGGCTGCATTACCCGGGTGGGCGGGTGGAGGTGGTGGCGTGAGCGAGAACACCAAAATCGAGTGGTGCGACCACACGTTCAACCCCTGGGAAGGCTGCCAGAAGGTTGGCCCCGGCTGTGACCATTGCTACGCCGAAACGCGCAACGCGCGCTTCGCTGGCGGCACGGCCATCAACTGGGGGCCAGGCGCACCCCGTCGCCGCACCAGCGCCAGCAACTGGGAGCTGCCCAAGCGCTGGAATGCTCAGGCCGACGCCTTCATGGCAAAGCACGGACGCCGCCAGCGCGTGTTTTGCGCATCCCTGGCTGATGTGTTCGACAACGCTGTCGATCCTCAGTGGCGCATGGACCTGTTCGGGCTGATTGAGGCCACGCCCAATCTGGACTGGCTGCTGCTGACAAAGCGCATCGGGAACGTTGGGAACATGCTTCCGGTGCCATTCGACTTTGATCGCCTGTACCCGAACGTCTGGATCGGCGCCACCATAGTGAACCAGGCCGAGGCCGACCGCGACATCCCGAAGTTGCTGGCCGTGCCAGCGCGCGTGCGCTTCCTGAGCATGGAGCCGCTGCTGGGGCCGGTCACGCTCCGCGAGGTGCACAGCGACATATGTGAGATCGACGCGTTGACCGGCGACCATGGCGTACTGCGTCCGCTGCTCGGCCGGTCTAAGGCCAAGGTGCACTGGGTCATCTGCGGCGGCGAGAGCGGCCCCGGCGCCCGCCCCATGCACCCGGACTGGGCGCGCTCGCTGCGCGACCAGTGCCAGGCCGCTGGCGTTCCATTCATGTTCAAGCAGTGGGGTGAGTGGGTAGATGCGGACAACGGGCCATCGGACGAAGACGCCTATGAGAGCAAAGCAGATTGCTGGGTCCACATAGAAGGCGGCCACCATGAAGGCGCTATGGGCGTGGACTTCTTTCGCACGAATCCGATGTACCGCGTCGGCAAGAAAGCCGCCGGGCGCCTGCTGGATGGCCGCGAGTGGAATGGAGCACCCCAGCCATGACCCGCAAACGCCCCCCAAAGCTGCACTACAGCCTCATGCACGAGCTGCTGGCCAGCGACACCCAGCCCATGCCCGCGCACAACCGCCGCCACCAGCTCACGCGCATGGCCGACGCGCTGGCCGAAATGATGACCGCTCCAAAGCCCAGCAACACCGCCTGGCGCGTCATCAGCGATGCCGTCAACCTGCTCGAAACGCTGGTGCAGCACGGCGAGGCCCCGGTCAAAGACCCGGCCACCGGCAAGGTGGTGGCCAGCCACTGGCGCGGCTGCGACGGCTCGCCCATCGAGGTGGCCGACACCAGCGGCCTGCTGGCAGATGCCATTGCCGCCATGGCCAAAGCGGGCCAGCGCATGTTTGACGGCCACCCCATGCGCCTGGACGGCCCCGGCATCGCCGCAGTGCGCGCCGTGCTCGAAGACTACCAAACCGCCCTCGAAGCCCTGCCCGCCCGCACCATGGTGCGCTGCCACCGCATGACAGAAAAGCGCATCCGCGAGATTTTTGGCCGCATCGACCATCTGCCAGATGGGGTGCATGTGATGGCGATTTGAGGGGTACATGATGCACAAAGAGCACAACATCATCAGCGTGAGTGGCGGGAAGGACAGCACCGCCCTGCTACTGCTGGCCGTTGAGCGCGAGGCCGAGAACTTGCAGGCCGTGTTTGCAGACACAGGCAATGAGCACGATCTGACGTACGAGTACGTGCGATACCTTGAAGAAGCGACCCGCGTGCCGATTCGATGGGTGCGAGCCGACTTCGCAGGCCGCATTGCCGGGAAAAAAGAGTATGTGCTGGCCAAGTGGGCGGGCAAGGGCGTGCCGCAGGCCGACATAGACCGCGCAGCCGCCGCTCTGGTGCCAACGGGCAACCCGTTCTTGGATCTGTGCATTTGGAAGGGCCGATTCCCCAGCACCATGGCGGCATTCTGCAGCGCCGAACTCAAGCGCGACCCAATAGTTAAGCAGGTGCAGACGCCAATCCTTGCCGCAGGCGACGACGTGCGCAGTTGGCAGGGCGTGCGGCGCGATGAATCGCTCAAGCGCCGGTTTCTGCTGGAGCTCGAGCAAGTCATCGTGAAGCACCCAGGTGAACTGTGGAACTACCGCCCAATCCTGGACTGGACTGCAGAGGATGCCTTTGCCATGCACCGAAAGCACGGCATCAAGCACAACCCGCTGTATGAAATGGGCATGGGACGGGTCGGCTGCATGCCTTGCATTAACTGCCGCAAGGATGAGCTGCTGGAGATAAGCAGGCGGTTCCCAGAGGCCATCGACCGCATCCGCGAGTGGGAGGCGGCAGTGGCCAGCGCCAGCAAGCGCCAGGCGGCTACGTTCTTTGCAATGGCGAATAACGGCGACTCCGTTACGCCAGCACGGGCCATGGCAATTTCCAACATTGACGCAGTTGTTGAGTGGTCACTGACCAGTCGCGGCGGAAAGCAATTCGATCTTGTCAGAGCCATGGATGACGGACTGTTGTGTTCATCCATCTACGGCCTTTGCGAATAACAGGGCATTCAAAGCCATGGATAACGCTACTTACTTGATAGCTTAATGCGCTTGCTAGATAAGCGCTACAGGCTGATTTGATTGAAAAACATGAAAGCAATCGACCTTTTCGCAGGCGCAGGCGGTTTCAGCACTGGCGCCATGATGGCCGGGTGTGAAGTGGTGTGGGCCGCAAACCACTGGCCTGCAGCCGTGGCAGTGCACGCCGTGCTCGACGACTACCAAACCGCGCTCGAAGCCCTGCCCGCCCGCACCATGGTGCGCTGCCACCGCATGACAGAAAAGCGCATCCGCGAGATTTTTGGCCGCATCGACCATCTGCCCGATGGGGTGCATGTGATGGCGGTGTGATGGGGGTCATCATGAGCAGAAAACCACCCACTATCCACACCATCGAATCCCTGCGCGCCAAAACCATCGAGTGCGGCGACTGCTGGGAATGGCAGCTGTGCGGCAACAACGGCGGCAAAAACCCCGTGGTGCGGCATGACAGCAAGACCACCACCGTGCGCCGGCTCATGCTGCAGCTGTCGGGCGCGACCATCGTCAAGGGCTCGCACACGGTGTGCACCTGCGACAACCGCCTGTGCGTCAACCCGGCCCATCTCAAGCAGGTGTCGCAAAGCGTGAGCATGGCCCTGGCCGGCGCCAAAGGCCTGCTTAGCAGCCCGGCACGCAGCGCAAAGATTGCGGCCAAAAAGCGCGCACAAATGGCCCGCCTGACGCTGGAGCAGGTGCGCGAGATCCGCCAGTACACCACCACGCACGCCGTTGCGGCAGAAACCTACGGCGTGCACCCCAGCAAGATCGCAGCCATCCGGCGGCATGAGTGCTGGCGGGAATATCACACCAGCAACCCGTTTGCGGGACTGGGGGCGCGCAAATGATGTCACTCAAACAAACCCTGCGCCACCACGGCGAGCAGCACAAGGGCACCGACTTGGGCGGCGTCTTGCAATGGGCGCTGCTGCACATCGAGAGCCAGGACGAGGCACTTGCAGAGCTGCGCGAAGAACTCGAAAGCGAAGAACGCGCGCGGCTGGGTCTTGAAGTTGCGCAGCACCACGCCCGCCAAGCCATCGAGTCCGCGCTGCAGGCCGTGAACCAGCAGTTTTGCCCGCCGATTGAACTGGCACGCGACACGGCCCCGCACATCAATCTGATGGGCGGCCACTACAAAGACCCCGACTACCTGCGCGGCCAGCTTGCTGCGCCGCATGTGGATTTGCGCGAGAGCAAGCCGCGCAAGAAAAAGGAAACAGCGTGACCCGCGAAACCCTCTACCGCAAGCGCGGAAAGCGCTACGAGCCCGTCCACGAGGCGCTGGGCGACTGGGGCGGCTTCATGGTCACCTGCGCTGTCCGCTACTGCCTGGGGCGCTCCAGCTACGCGCCGGGCGTGGCCATGGACTGGTGCCGTGACAACTGGGATCGGCTGACAGAAAAAGACCAGCACAACATCGTGCGCGATGTCGTTGACTGGCTGGCTGATCGGCACATCTGGGACGTTGACGCCGCCCACATGGAAGACTACCGCGCTGAGTGGGCACGCTTTGCGCTGGATCGGATTGCAGCCAATGGCGACGACTTCGGACGCATCGCAGTCAGGGCAGCGCTGTACTGCGCAGAAAAGCGCGAGGCGCCAGAGGTGCAACCTTTTTTGAAATGGATTGAGACATGACAACAGAGCAACCCGAGGCGCTGCGCCTTGCAGATGAACTCTGCGAGGCAATTGCAGAGTACCCCGAACCCACTGCGCTAGAGGCACAAGCGGCAGCCGAACTCCGCCGCCAGCACGCCCGCATCACTGAGCTTGAAGCCCAGCTTGCACAGCGCTTTGACGCGGCAGACATGGCTACAGCAGCGGCGCAGGGGTTCCGGGAGGGGGCGGCGTCAGTGAGTGCGGGGAGTGAGCCGGTGGCCGTGGTCGGAAGCGATTTCACGCTGTGCTGGGCTGGCACCGGCCCTATTGCACCGATTGTCGAGAAGCACGGCATCAAGGCCGGTTCGCCCCTCTACGCCCACCCCTCTCCCACAGAGGGAATGGGGGCAGCAAAGGAACAGCAGGCGGAGTGGCAACCAATTGAGACAGCGCCCAAGGATAGTAGCTATGTGTTGCTGGCTGGCAAGCACCGGAAAGATATCGCCAGCGGGTACTGGCTGCAATCTGCCTATGCAGGTAATGGCGCTTGGATTTGGCCTTTTGTGCACAAGTACCCAACACACTGGATGCCCCTGCCCGCCTCCCCCGGCCCTGCTGATGGAGAGAGCAAATGAGCGTCACCACATTCCGCTGGGAGCAAGACGGCGCTGGCGGGGATCACGGCACCGCCACTTACTTCCCCGACATGCCTCACGAAATCAGCCTGCGCGTCGAAACATTTGCCGAGGCTCATGAGTTGGAGCGATGCATTGGCTACGCACTGAATCAACAACGCTGGGATGCCCGCGCAGGGCTACTGGCTGACATTGCAAGGATTAAACCATGACAACAGAGCAACCCGAGGCGCTGCGCCTAGCAGATGAACTCTGCGAGGCAATTGCAGAGTACCCCGAACCCACTGCGCTAGAGGCAAAAGCGGCAGCCGAACTCCGCCGCCAGCACGCCCGCATCACCGAGCTTGAGTCGCAGCTTGCACAGCGCTTTGACGCGGCAGACATGGCTACGGCAGCGGCGCAGGGGTTTAGGGATGGGGTGGCGTCCCTCACTGCACAGGCGGCAGAGAGCGTGCCAGATGGACCGAGGCGGAAGGACATGCTCTGGGCCACGGTAAAGATGCAGGAGCGTTACGACCAGAGGATTGAAAACATCGTATCTGGCCTAGAACGCATCAAGCAGGAGCACGCGGGCCAGCAACCTCAAAAAATTGATGAAGGCTACGGTGATTGCCCGACAGATTCGGAGATTGACGTGATGGTGGCGGCTTACTTGGGCGATTGCGGTCCACAAGCTACTCGGGTCTATAGCTTCGCCCGCGCAGTCTTGGAAAAGTGGGGCCAGCCTGCAGGGGCGACGAAAGAGGTGGAAAACTTACGCAAGGCGCTGGTCTATGCTGCATTCGCGTTGCATGGCACGCCTCAGTACATGCTTGCACAAGGGATAACCTTGATCGACGGCGACACAGTGCGCGTGTCGCGCGATGGGTGGACAGTTGAGGCCAGCGTCAATCCGCATCGCCAGCCAGCACCAGCCACCCAGCAGCCGGAGGGGGATGTGGTCGCATATCTGGATGTTGGCGCAAGCGGTTACCTGGACTTGGGGGCAGCACTCTCGGAAGATGCTCTGCAGCAATTGCCCAAAGGACGACATGCCCTGGTCATTGCTGGGACCTATGGCATTGACGGTTATGTAGCAGCACCCCAGCCCTCCTACACGGCACAGGCGGCAGAGAGCGTGCCAGCAATTCAAGGAGAAATGAATGTTCAACTGGATATTGATTCAAACCATTCCGCACCCGGACAACAACGGGACATGGCTTGCTCGTTGGCGCTGGGACAACCAGTGGGCAACGGGTCGGACCAAGTCGCAGGCCATCCTAGCGCTCAAGGAGACAAGCTACTGACCGTAGCCGAGCGGAACATCCGAAGTTTCCTTCGCAGCGCGACCTTCAAAAGCGAGTCAGACCGCGAGGCGGCGCTCAACTGCGTCGATGTTCTGTGGGAAGCAGCCCGTGCCTCGGAAGACAGCGTGCTGGAGGATGCGGCGCGGCTGGATTGGTTGCTACTGCGTATCTCAGGCGCAGAGTTCCGGCGTCTCGGTGTCCACTATTCCGGCAACGCCAGACGTGCTGACGTGGACGCAGCCCGCAAGCAAGGAGCAAACCATGACAACGCCTGAACTCCTGAGCCTTATGCGCCTTCTGTCTGCAATGGAGAGCGCAATGCTGGCAGCAAAAGTCACGTTCCCATGCTACCTGAGCGACGATGTGACGCGACACACGGAGATTATTGAGCGCGAGATTTTGGAAAGGACAAAACCATGAGCACACAACCGACAGATGAAGAAATCGACGCAGTGACGCTTGAAGTGCTGGGCTACGCGGCGCTCGACAAAAACACGAATGAAACTGCAAGGCTGATCGCCCGCGCAGTCTTGGCAAAGTGGGGCACACCTGCCCCTGTGGGGGAGGAGCCAGTGGCTTGGGCCGCGACAAGCGAAGATGGCGTTGTCGAAGCATTGGGCATGAATCAATCTCGTCGCTTCGACACGCCTCTCTACCTGGCACCCCAGTCCGTAGTGCGGGAGCCGCAATGGAGCCCAGCAAGCACACCACCCAAAGAATCAGATGGCGAAGTGCTTGTTCGCATGGCTGATGGCCGTTGCGAGATTGCGTGGGCTACATACTGGCATGGATCGAGCAACGCCTTTGCGCAGTGGACATTCCGCGACCCAGATGAAGAAGAAACGCCAGTGGAATGGATGTTGATTCCACACGGCATCAAAGGAGGCCAGCATGTCACTGAGTGATAAAGAGATTTCCGCCTTGTATTTCGAGGCACTGGGTTCGCAGCACTTGCGAGAGCAAGACCGAAAAATGGTGACGCGCTTTGCCCACGCCGTTGAGTACGAAGTCCGCAAGAGCGACGAGGCGCTGATTCGGCATCTGGTGGAGGCGTTGGTCGATCTTGTTGAGGCGGGAGAGGACGCATGGGGTGATGAAAGACCTTGTGTTCGCATCGGGAAAGAGGAAATCACAACAGCCCGCGCAAGACTGGAGGGCAATCCATGAAAAACCTCACATCCCCCACAGACCCACAAACAAACCCTCTGCCAGAAGAAGTGCAAGCCCTGGTCGCCGCCCTGCTCGAAGGCCGCGTTCACAGCCTGGCCATCGTGGCCGGTGTGGTGGACGAGCACGGCGAGCGCGACTGGATCGAGGGCTTTTCACTCGACATGGACGGCCACGAAACCGACGACTACGGCTTTGTCGGGGCGCTTGCGATGTTGCTCAAGAATGTGCAGGAAGAAATCGAAGCGCCCGAGTTTGTGCTGGCGGTTGACGACGATGACGATGATGACGATGACGGGGAGGAATCATGAGCGACGCCGCACTGCTCGATCGAATCGACAAAATGACCAGCGCCATGCAGCTCATGGCCGCCATGCTGGGCACCCGGCTGGATCGCGGGCAGCTTGCCGAGCGCTTGGGCATCCACCGCAACACACTCACCAAGCGCCTGGCGGAAGACAGTACATTCCCGCGCCAGGGCCGCGACGGCAAATGGCTGCTCAGCGAGGTGATCGAGTGGGAGCAGCGGCAGTGATGCGCTTGCCGATGTCCGTTGCCTTGGGGTTGTAATAGACGAGCGCCCGCGTTGTGTTGGTCCAACCGAACATCTTGCACAAGTCCAGCACATGCAGCCGCTGCGCCAGCCGCGTAGCCGCTGTGTGTCTGGCATCGTGGAAGGTAAACCCCGACAGCCCCGCCCGCTCCCGGTACTTGCGAAACATGGCATCCAGGCTCTGTGTCTTGAGCCCGAACACAAAATCATCGTCATACCCGCGCATGCGCTCGATGGTGCGCAGCGTGGCAGGAACGGCAGGCACATCACGCTTTCCGGTCTTGCCATCGACCACGAAAAACCCATCCCCCACATCACTCCACTGGATGCCGCATATCTCGCCAGCGCGGCACCCCGTCTGCAGCGCCAGCAGGAACGCATTTCCCACTGCATGGCCCACTGAGCGCACCGGGCCAGCACTCCACCCCAGCGCCCTCAGCATCTTGCGCACTTCCAGTCCGGTAATGATGCGCTCGCGGTGATCTGGCTCTGCCGGTTTGCGCACATCCTGCATCGGGTTAGACGGCAGCCAGCGCCACTCTCTGCGGGCTGTCTCCAGTACATGCGACAGCAGCACCATATCGCGCAGCACGGTACCGCGTGACGTCACCTTGAGGCGCGAATCCCGCCATTCCACCAGGTGTAAAGGCGTCAAGTCAGCCAGCCGCACCCGCGCAGGAAACCCGGCTTGCCCGAGAAACGCACGGAGCCGGACCTGCTCTTTCAACTCCCCTTTTTTCGTGGGCGACACCTTCTCGGCGTACTCTTTGAGCGCATCAGCCACCGTCTTGACAGTGCCCGCCTGCCCCGTGGCCATGGCCCGCATCTCAGTCGTGCGGACAGCAGCCCACTCGACAGCTTCGCGCTTGGTGGGGAAGGTGCCGCTGTCACGCTGGCCGCGCACCTCGATCTGGATGCGCCAGGTGCCTTGTGCGGTTTTGAGTGGGGTCGCCATTGGGGGGGTTGCTGGGGGGAATCCGGGGGCGCAGCGTGTGCGCAGTAGTGCATGGGCTGCACTTTATCATTTTCCCCAAGCCGCTAAACCGTTGTTTTGTCTAGGTTTGTGCAATTGCTGCACAGGCTTGCATTGTCGTGTGGTGCCCCGAGCCGGGGTCGAACCGGCACGCCCCTTCTCAGGAAAGCGGCGGATTTTAAGTCCGCAGTGTCTACCAATTTCACCATCGGGGCGCCGGCTGCGCAACGCACACCTGCGCCGCAGCGTAACCCGGGCCGCGCGGACACGCAATGCCCCTGTCGAATCCGATGAAGGCAACGCCAGCCGACATGTCACCATCACCAAGAAAAAAGGGAAGCCGAAGCTTCCCTTGCATATCTGGAGCGGGAAAAGAGTCTCGAACTCTCGACCTCAACCTTGGCAAGGTTGCGCTCTACCAACTGAGCTATTCCCGCATTTACTATTGCACTCTGTCGTCGCCTTCAGTGCACATCAGCAAGTCTCAAATTATAGCGTTATTTTTTGCCTGTCCGGCAATATTGAAGAAATTTTGAAAAAATCTTCGCTACCGTCCGTTGAGCCAATCCAACAAAAAAGGCCCCGAAGGACCTTGTTGCACCGGATTCAACCGATGGTGTTTTGGAGGCGCGGTCCGGAGTCGAACCGGACTAACCGGATTTGCAATCCGGGGCATAACCGCTTTGCTACCGCGCCAGAAAAATCACTTTCCTCTGACAAAAAAGGGAAGCACTAGCTTCCCTTTTTGGAAATTGGAGCGGGAAAAGAGTCTCGAACTCTCGACCTCAACCTTGGCAAGGTTGCGCTCTACCAACTGAGCTATTCCCGCAATTTACCTAAGCCTCACATTGTACAACGTTTGCTGCGACGGAATGAATTGTAGCGCAATTTTGAGGGTGCGCCAGCAATTTTTGCATCAATGTTTCAACGGATCCGTGTTGGCTGCACCCACGGCTGATTTTTCGGCAGTCGACGCAACCACCACGGCAACCTCTTCATCCGTCAAGGGAACCGGTTTGCGCTCCAGTGCAACTTCAAGCACCTTGTCGATCCACTTGACCGGCACGATCTCCAGCCCGCTTTTCACGTTGTCAGGGATCTCCTGCAGGTCTTTCATGTTCTCTTCAGGAATCAGCACCGTCTTGATGCCGCCGCGCAAAGCCGCCAGCAGTTTTTCCTTGAGCCCGCCAATCGCAGTGACCTCACCACGCAGGGTAATTTCCCCCGTCATGGCCACGTCGCCGCGCACCGGAATCCCCGTGAGAGCCGACACAAACGCAGTGGTCATCGCTGCACCCGCGCTGGGGCCATCCTTGGGCGTGGCGCCATCGGGCACGTGGATATGGATATCACGCTTTTCAAAGGTTTCATCCTTGATGCCCAGCATGCGCGCCCGACTGCGCACCACGGTGCGGGCGGCCTCGACGGACTCTTTCATCACGTCGCCCAGCGAGCCGGTGCGGGTGATGACACCCTTGCCGGGCATGGTGGCAGCCTCGATGGTGAGCAAATCGCCACCGACCTCTGTCCATGCAAGACCGACCACCTGGCCGACCTGGTTCTGTTGCTCGGCGCGGCCATAGGTGTATTTTCGCACGCCCAGAAAGTCGGGCAGATTGTCTTCATTCACCACGACCTGCGGTTGCAGCTTCTTGAGCTGCAACCCCTTCACCACCTTTCGGCAGATCTTGGAGAGTTCCCGCTCCAGGGAGCGCACCCCCGCCTCGCGGGTGTAGTAGCGCACCATGTCGCGCACAGCACCCTCGGTGATGAGGAGTTCCTCGTTCTTCACGCCATTGTTCTTGAGCTGCTTGGGCAGCAGGTATTTCATGGCAATGCTGGTTTTCTCGTCTTCGGTGTAGCCCGACAGACGAATCACCTCCATGCGATCGAGCAAGGCGGGTGGAATATTCATGGAGTTGGATGTCGCCACGAACATGACATCACTCAGATCGAAATCGACCTCCACATAGTGGTCACCGAACGTGT
Organism: Acidovorax sp. JG5; assembly: GCF_017939685.1. Classification (NCBI taxonomy): domain Bacteria; kingdom Pseudomonadati; phylum Pseudomonadota; class Betaproteobacteria; order Burkholderiales; family Comamonadaceae; genus Acidovorax; species Acidovorax sp. JG5. Next base: position 31,259 of record NZ_JAGKSE010000006.1, on the reverse strand, counting down.
GGTTCTGTTCGGGATCCAGCACTTCCAGCAGCGCACTTGATGGATCGCCCCGAAAATCGGTGCCTAATTTGTCGATTTCGTCCAGCAGGAACAGCGGGTTGCGCACGCCCACCTTGCCCAGGCTCTGCAGCACCTTGCCTGGCATGGCCCCAATGTAAGTACGGCGATGCCCACGGATTTCCGCTTCGTCACGCATGCCACCGAGCGCCATGCGTACATACTTGCGGCCGGTTGCCTTGGCAATCGACTGCCCCAGCGAGGTCTTGCCAACGCCGGGTGGCCCCACCAGGCAAAGGATGGGAGCCTTCACCTTGTCCACGCGCTGCTGCACCGCAAGGTATTCAAGGATGCGGTCCTTGACCTTGTCGAGACCGAAATGGTCTTCGTTCAGCACCGTTTCGGCATTGCCCAGATCGTGCTTGATCTTGCTCTTCTTGCTCCACGGCAAGCCGGTGAGCACGTCGATATAGCTGCGCACCACCGTGGCTTCGGCCGACATGGGCGACATGAGCTTGAGTTTCTTGAACTCGGCCTCCGCCTTCTTGCGGGCCTCTGCCGGCATCTTGGCCAGCTTGATCTTTTTCTCGATCTCGTCAATGTCGGCGCCCTCTTCCCCCTCGCCCAGCTCTTTCTGGATGGCCTTGACCTGCTCGTTGAGGTAGAAGTCGCGCTGGTTCTTTTCCATCTGGCGCTTCACGCGGCCACGGATCTTCTTGTCGACATTCAGGATGTCGACTTCGCGGTCCAGCTGCTCGAACAGGTTTTCCAGCCGTGCCTTGACGTCGGAGAGATCCAGAACCACCTGCTTGTTTTCCAGCTTCAGCGGCAAATGCGCGGCGATGGTATCAACCAGACGCCCAGGATCATCAATGCTGGAGATGGAGGTCAGGATCTCGGGCGGTATTTTCTTGTTGAGCTTGACGTACTGGTCAAACTGCTGCATCACGGCACGGCGAAGCGCCTCGATTTCGCTGGATTTGTGCTTTTCCTGCTCGGGCTCGACGGGCGTCACGGTGGCCGTGAAGTGGGACTCTCCATCTGCAATGGACGTCACCAGCGCACGCTGCTGTCCTTCCACAAGCACCTTGACGGTGCCATCGGGCAGCTTGAGCATCTGCAGGATGGTGGAGACGCAGCCCACATCGAACATATCTTCGACCGACGGCTCATCCTTGGCGGCGGCCTTCTGGGCCACGAGCATGATGCGGCGGTCGGCTTCCATCGCCAACTCCAGCGCCTTGATGCTTTTGGGTCGTCCCACAAAAAGCGGGATGACCATGTGGGGGAACACCACCACGTCGCGCAGGGGCAACAGCGGCAGGTCAATCGGGGTGGCTGGCAGGGGGGTATGTCCGGACATGGAAATCCTCAAAGTACTCTGTGGAATATGGTCCACATGCGGGGATTTTCAACCCTTGCGCGCAGCCGCGCTGCCGCAGGGGTTGATGGTTCAGGGGGCAGCGACAAGGCGCCCGCTCCGGGCGCTTCAGGCCTTCTTGGCCGCCTCGCGGTAAACGAGCAGCGGCGGCTTGTTTTCTTCGATGGTGGACTCGTCCACCACCACCTTTTCGACATTGCTGGCATTGGGCAGGTCGAACATGGTGCCGATCAGCGATTGCTCCAGGATGGAGCGCAGGCCGCGGGCCCCCGTCTTGCGCGCCAGCGCCTTGCGGGCGATGGCCTTCAGGGCTGCGGGGCGGATCTCCAGATCCACGCCTTCCATGGCCAGCAGCTTGCTGTATTGCTTGACCAGCGCATTCTTGGGCTCGGTCAGGATCTGCACCAGCGCATCTTCGCTCAACTCGGCCAGTGCCGTCACCACGGGCATGCGGCCCACCAGTTCAGGGATCAGGCCAAACTTGATCAGATCTTCCGGTTCGATTTCGGTGAACACTTCTGACAGCGAACGCTGTTTCTTGCTCTTGACCGATGCACCAAACCCGATGCCCGAGGCCTCGGTGCGGTTTTCGATGACTTTTTCCAGCCCCGCGAAAGCGCCACCGCAGATGAACAGGATGTTGGTGGTGTCGATCTGCAGAAAATCCTGGTTCGGATGCTTGCGCCCACCTTGGGGTGGCACGCTCGCCATGGTGCCCTCGATGAGCTTGAGCAACGCCTGCTGCACGCCCTCGCCCGACACATCGCGCGTGATGCTGGGGTTGTCCGACTTGCGCGAGATCTTGTCGATTTCATCGATGTAGACGATGCCGCGCTGGGCGCGCTCCACGTCGTAGTTGCAGCTTTGCAGCAGCTTCTGGACGATGTTCTCGACGTCCTCACCCACATAGCCCGCCTCGGTCAGCGTGGTCGCATCGGCCATGACGAAGGGCACATCCAGCATGCGCGCCAAGGTTTGCGCCAGCAGCGTCTTGCCCGAGCCCGTGGGGCCGATCAGCAGGATATTGCTCTTGGCCAGCTCCACGTCGTCCTTGTGGGCCTTGTCCTTGTGGCGCAGGCGCTTGTAGTGGTTGTACACAGCCACCGCCAGCGTGCGCTTGGCCTGCTCCTGGCCAATGACATAGTTGTCCAGGTTGGTCTTGATGTCCACCGGCGTGGGCAGGTCACTGCGCCCTTCGCGCGCCAGGTCACCAGCCGGAAGCTCATCGCGAATGATCTCGTTGCACAGGTCAATGCATTCGTCGCAGATAAAGACCGACGGACCGGCGATCAGCTTCTTCACTTCATGCTGGCTTTTGCCGCAAAAAGAGCAGTAAAGGGTTTTTTCGCTGGAGGAGCCTTTTTTCTCGGCCATGGGGGCAATGCCTTGTTTCGGAAAGTTGTCGGGATGATACCCAAATAAAAAACGGCGTCTTCCCTGTGGGAAAACGCCGCGCGGCCGCCAGGGGCCTCTTCAGGAACGCTTGTGAATCACCTGGTCGATGATGCCGTAATCCTTGGCTTCGTCGGCCGTGAGGAAGTAGTCGCGCTCGGTGTCGGCCTTGACTTTTTCCAGCGGCTGCCCCGTGCGCTCGGCCAGGATGCGGTTCATCTGGTCCTTGGTGCGCAGAATGTCGCGCGCATGGATTTCAATGTCGGTGGCCTGACCGCGCGCGCCGCCCAGCACCTGGTGAATCATGACCTTGGAATTGGGCAGCGAAAAGCGCTTGCCCTTGGCACCTGCAGCCAACAAAAACGCGCCCATGCTGGCGGCAAAACCCACGCACAACGTGGAGACATCCGGCTTGATGAACTGCATGGTGTCGTAGATCGACATGCCCGCCGTGACGCTGCCGCCAGGGGAGTTGATGTAGAACGAAATGTCCTTGTCCGGATTTTCGCTTTCCAGGAACAGCAGCTGGGCCACCACCAGGTTGGCCGTCTGGTCATTGACCTCGCCCACCAGGAAAATGACGCGCTCCTTTAGCAGGCGCGAATAGATGTCATAGGACCGCTCGCCACGGCCCGACTGCTCGATGACCATAGGGACCATGCCCAGGCCTTGTGTTTCCAATGCGCTCATTATTTCTCCAGTCAAGCAGATACTGTACCCAGAAATGAATTGGGGCTTGTGCACGAAAGCACAAGCCCCTGACGGATGGTTACCGCGAGATCATCCGCAACGGACGCGCTCGACGGCCCGGCCTCAGCCCTGGGCCATCAGTTCGTCAAACGACACGGCCTTGTCAATCACCTTGGCCTGGCCCAAAACGAAATCGGTCACGTTGTTTTCGATGACGACCGCCTCGACTTCGGCCAGACGCTGGCGATCGCCGAAGTACCAGCGCACCACGTCTTCGGGCTTCTCGTAGCTGGCTGCCAGCTCGTCGATGTGGGCCTTGAGCTGCTCGGGCTTGGCGTGCAGTTCATTGGCGCGCACCAGCTCGGCCACCACCAGGCCCAGGCGCACACGGCGCTCTGCCTGGGGACGGAACACGTCTTCGGGGATTTCCGCCTTGTCGGCGTCTTTGATGCCGCGCTGCTTGAGTTCGGCGCGAGCGCCTTCAAGCAGGCGGGCGATTTCAGCCTGGACGCTGGCGTTGGGCAAGTCGAGTTCGGCCTTGGCGACCAGGGCATCCATGACGGCGGCCTTGTTGCGGGCCAGCAGGCGGAACTTGACTTCGCGCTCCAGGTTCTTCTTGATGTCGGCGCGCAGGCCTTCCACCGAGCCGTCGGCAATACCCAGCGATTTGGCCAAGGCATCATTCACTTCGGGCAGGTGAGCGGCTTCGATCTTCTTGATGGTGACCAGGAAGTCGGCCGTCTTGCCGGCAACGTCCTTGCCGTGGTAATCGGCGGGGAATGCCAGGGGGAAAGTCTTGCTTTCGCCCAATTTCATGCCGCGCACGGCGTCTTCGAATTCCTTGAGCATCTGGCCTTCGCCGACCAGGAACTGGAAGTCTTCGGCCTTGCCGCCCTCAAAAGGCTCGCCGTCGATCTTGCCTTCAAAGTCCACCGTCACGCGATCGCCATCCTGTGCCGCGGCGTCCAGCGCGCGCTGGGCGAAGCTGCGGCGCTGCTTGCGCAGGATGTCGATGGTTTTGTCGATGGCGGCATCGGTCACGTCGGCCGAGAGCTTTTCCACCTCTGCGCCAGCCAGATCGCCGATCTTGACTTCAGGAAAGACCTCGAAGATGGCATCAAAAGTAACCTGGCCTTCGGGAGCGCCTTCCTTTTCGGTGATGCGAGGCTGGCCGGCCACGCGCAGCTTGGCTTCGTTGGCCGCCACGGCAAAAGCCTCGCCCACCTTGTCATTGAGCACTTCGTATTGCACCGAGTAGCCGTAGCGCTGGGTGACAACGGTCATGGGCACCTTGCCGGGACGGAAACCATCCATCTTCACGGTGCGGGCCAGGCGCTTCAGACGCGAATCGACTTCGGTCTGGATGGTGGTCAGGGGCAGGCTCAGCGTGATCTTGCGCTCGAGCTTTTCAAGGGTTTCAACAGTAACGGACATCGCTCTTCCTCGTATGAATGTGGATCGTGCTGGCTGCAGCGCAGCGGCGCCGTGTTCCGCAAAGTCTCACATGGGTGGTGCGCGGGGGGGGACTCGAACCCCCACACCATTGCTGGCGTCAGGACCTAAACCTGGTGCGTCTACCAATTTCGCCACCCGCGCGGTTCTACAAACAAACAGGCGGCCAACTTAAGCCAGCCGCCTGTGTGAAATCGGTTAGCCTTCTATTTTACCCTGATGTGGCAGGCCCTTTGAATCCGGGCGGTCATGCCACACCGGGCGCGGGCCGCCGCACACGGAACCAGGCGGCATACATGGCCGGCAGCGCCAGCAGCGTCAGCACCGTGGCCACCACCAGCCCGCCCATGATGGCCACGGCCATCGGCCCCCAGAACACGCTGCGCGACAGCGGGATCATGGCCAGCACCGCCGCCGCCGCCGTGAGCACGATGGGGCGCAGGCGGCGCACGGCGGATTCCACGATGGCATCCCACGCAGGCACGCCCCGCGCACGGTCCTGCTCGATCTGGTCAATCAGGATCACCGAGTTGCGCTGGATCATGCCCATGAGCGCAATCACCCCGAGCAGCGCCACAAAGCCAAACGGCCGGTTCAGCAGCAGCAGGGCCGCCGCCACGCCCGCCAGGCCCAACGGCCCGGTCAGAAACACCAGCATCGCGCGGCTGAAGCTGTGCAACTGCAGCATGAGCAGCGTGAAGGTGATGAACAGCATGATGGGGATGCCCGCCGCGATCGACGCAGAGCCCTTGGAGCTCTCCTCCACGGCCCCCGCCACCTCAATGCGATAACCCCCCTGCCCCGCAGTGCGCCACTGGGCCTCGATCTGCTGGAGGGCCGGAAGCAGCGCCGCAGTCACCGTGGCGCCTTGCAGCCCCTCGGTCACGTCGCCCTGCACCGTGATGGCGTAGTCGCGGTTCTCGCGCCACATCACACCCGGCTCCCAGGTGAACACGGGCTTGGCGATCTGCGTGAGCGGAATCGACTTGCCCGAAGCCGTGGGCAGATAGGCATTGGCGATATCGGTGATGGCATTGCGCTCATCGATCGGCTGGCGCAGCACGATGTCGATCAGCTTGTCGCCCTCGCGGAACTGCCCCACCTGCGTGCCCGACAAAATGGTCTTGGACGCCTGCGCAATCGACTGGCTCGTGACGCCCAGCGCCCGCGCCTTGGCCTGGTCCACCTCCAGGCGCAGCACCTTCACCGATTCGTTCCAGTTGTCGTTCACGCCACGCATGTCGGGGTTCTGGCGCAGCTGGGCCTTGACCTCATCGGCGCGCTCGCGCAGCACCAGCGGATCGGGGCCCACCACGCGAAACTGCACCGGATAGGGCACGGGCGGCCCGTTGGGCAGCAGCTTGATGCGGCCGCGCACTTCCGGGAACTCCTGCGCCAGCAGCGCCGGCAATTTTTTGCGCAGCGATTCGCGGATCTTCAGGTCTTGCGGCACCACGATGAACTGCGACACATTGGTTTGCGGAAACACCTGGTCCAGCGGCAGATAAAAACGCGGCACGCCCGAGCCCACCCAGGTGCTGACGGTGCTCACGCCGGGCTCGGCAAGCAGGCGCTGCTCCACGCGCTGGGTGACGGCCTCGTTGCCCGCAAACGATGTGCCCTCGGGGAACCAGATGTCCACCATGATTTCGGGACGGCTCGAATCCGGGAAGAACTGCTGCTGCACCTTGCCCATGCCCACGATGCCCAGCGCAAAAGTGAGCACCGTGGCGCCGATGGTCAGCCAGCGGTGCTCCACGCACCAGTGCACCAGCCGGCGAAACGCCGTGTAGAACGGGCTGTCGAACACCTCATGCGGGTCGTCGGTGATGCCTTGGCTGGCCTGGGCGGCCAGCACATGCGGCTGTCGGCTGCCAGCCCCCACGCTCGCCACTGCGTGTGCTTCGCTGCCCCCCGAGGGGGCGTCAGCCACCTTGGGGCGGCCCGGCGGAGGCTTCAGCAGCAACGTGCCCAGATACGGCACGAAATACACCGACACGATCCAGCTCAGCACCAGCGCAATCACCGTCACGGCAAAGATGGCAAAGGTGTATTCGCCAGTCACCGACTTGGCGATGCCGATGGGCAGAAAACCGGCGGCGGTGATGAGCGTGCCCGTCAGCATGGGCATGGCCGTGAGCTCGTAGGCAAAGGTGGCGGCGCGCACCTTGTCGTAGCCCTCTTCGAGCTTGAGCACCATCATCTCGACCGCGATGATGGCGTCATCCACCAGCAGGCCCAGCGCAATGATGAGCGAGCCCAGCGAGATCTTGTGCAGGCCGATATTCCAGTACCACATGGCCAAAAACGTCACGGCCAGCACCATGGGGATGGTGATGCCCACCACCAGCCCCGGGCGCGGGTCGATATACCAGCGCTTCCACAGCGGCTGATTGCCGGGGCGCTGGTGCAGCCCCAGGCTGATGAAGCTCACCGCCAGCACGATGACCACCGCCTCGATCAGCACCATGACGAACTCGTTCACCGAGCTGGCCACCGACTTGGGCTGGTCTTGCACATTCACCAGTTGCACGCCCGCCGGCAGCGCGCCGTTGATGCGCCCGGTCACGCCATGCAAGGCCTTGCCCAGGGCAATGATGTCGCCGCCCTTGGCCATCGAGACGCCCAGCGCAATCACCTCGCGCCCCTGGTGGCGCACCTTCACTGTGGGCGGATCGACATAGCCGCGCTGCACCTCGGCAATGTCCGACAGGCGCAGTTGCGCACCCGACGGCCCGCGAATGGGCATGGCGCGCAGGTCTTCGATGGCGTTGAACTGCCCAGCCACCCGCACCTGCACCTGGTCCAGCGGCGTCTGGAAGGCGCCCGCGCCTTCCACCGCGTTTTGCTGCCCTAGCTGCGCCAGCACCTGGTTCATGTCCAGGCCCAGCTGCGCCAGGCGCTTTTGCGAGATCTCGATGAACAGCTTTTCGTCCTGCACGCCAAACAGCTCGACCTTGGCCACATCGGGCACGCGCAGCAACTGCTGGCGCGCGTCGTCGGCAAAAGTCTTGAGTTCGGCGTAGCTGAAGCCCTCGGATTCCAGCGCGTAGATCACGCCATACACGTCGCCAAAATCGTCGTTGAAGAACGGACCCTGGATGCCCCCCGGCAGCGTGGTGCGCATGTCGCCCACCTTCTTGCGCACGGTGTACCAGACATTGGCCACCTCGCTCGCCTTGGACGAATCCTTGATCTGGAAAATGATCTGCGACTCGCCGGGCTTGGAATAGCTGCGGATCTTGTCGGCGTAGGGCACCTCCTGCAGGGTGCGCTCGATCTTGTCGGTGACCTGCTCGGCCACCTGCTGCGCCGTGGCGCCCGGCCAGTAGGTGCGCACCACCATGGCCCGAAAGGTAAACGGCGGATCTTCGTCCTGCCCCAGCTGAAAATAGGCCGCAAAGCCCAGCAGCATCAACACCACCATGAGATAGCGGGTGAGCGCCGGATGGTCGAGTGCCCACTTGGAGAGGTTGAACCCCTCTTGGGGTTGTCCTTGGGTCATGGCCAGCCTTACTTTGCGGAAGAAGCCGCAGGCGCTGCCGAGGCGGCAGGCGTTGCCTGAAAAGCTACTGAATTTGTAGCTGTCTGCGCTTTAGGTACGGGCGCTACAGCCGTTTTTGGCTGATAAACCATGACCTTCTGCCCCGGCGAAAGCACATGCACGCCGGTGGCCACCACCTGCATGCCGGGCGCCAGGCCCGACGCCACCACGGCATCGTTGCCATCGGCCGTGGCAATCTGCACCACCTGCGACTTCACCGTGCTGGTGGCCGGGTCATACACCCACACCGCCGTGGCCTGCCCTTCCTGGCGCAGCGCGCTGGTCGGCAGCTTGATGGCCGCAACGCCCGCATGGCTCAATGCCTTGGGCGTGACATACACCGTGGCACCCAGGGCCGGCACCTCGCTGCCTTCCAGCGCCACCTTGACCTGGTAGGTGCGCGTGGCGGCATCGGCGCTGGCCGCCACCTCGCGCACCCGGCCTGCCAGCTGCGCGCCACCCGACCAGACCCGCGCCACCACCTCCTGGCCGGGCTGGATCTGCGCCACCTTGTCTTCGGGCACGACAAACACCACATCGCGCGCGCCGTCTTGCGCAATGCGCACCACGGGCGTGCCCGCCGCCACCACCTGGCCCGGCTCGGCCTCGATGCCCGTCACCACGCCCGCCACATCGGCCACCAGCGTGGTGTAAGCCGTCTGGTTGCCCTGCGACGACAACTGCGCCCGCGCCTGGTCCAGCGCGGCCTGCGCGGCCTTGAGCGTGGCATCGCGCCGCTCCAGCTCGGCGCCGCTGATGAAATTCTGGTCCTTAAGTGTCTGGTAGCGCTTGAAATCGGCCGCCGCCAGATCGCGCTGCGTGGTGGCCGCTGCCAGCTGCGCACGCGCGGCATCGGTGGCCAGCTGGTAGTCGCGCGGGTCGAGTTGCGCCAGCACCTGCCCGGCGCGCACCCGCTGGCCCAGCTCTGCCTGGCGCTGCACGATCTTGCCCGCCACCCGAAAGCCCAGGCGTGACTCGACGCGCGCCCGCACCTCGCCCGCATATTCCAGGCTGGTCTGCAACGCCCCCACGCCCACCGTGAGCAGCTTGACCGAGCGCACGGGCTCTTCGGGCGGCGCCGGCCGGGAACACGCCGCCAGCAACGCAGCAGAGGCCACAAGAAACAGATACCGCAGCGAAGGATGTGCGCATGAGAAATCCGGGAGTAGGAACGGGGGCTGCCCTGCACAACATGTGCCGGCCTCAAGCGCCGCCCCACAGCGCGTCCCCACTTTTGTCGGGGCAAGGCAACCCAACCGCAAACTTTTTACTGACTGGCCGGTTAGTAATCTAGGGGGTCGCCCTGACAATGTCAAGCGACAATCCCGGCCGTGAACCCACGCCCCCCCTCCCCACCCCCGCCCAGCGCCACGCCCCACGGCGGCGCAACGGCACCGCCGCCTGCACCGGTGGTGGCCGCGCCCGTCACGCATTACGAAAACTTTCCCGTCGCCTCGCTGTTGTGCCCGCCGCACCTGCGCCAGCCCATCGCCGCCATCTACGCTTTTGCCCGCACGGCCGACGACATCGCCGACGAGGGCGACGCCACGCCCGCGCAGCGCCTGGCTGACCTGGCCGCCTACCGTGCCGAACTGGCCCGCGTGGCCGCCGGCCAGCCCCCCGCAGCGCGCTGGGCCGCCGTGTTCGGCCCGTTGCAGGCCACGCTGCGCCAGCACGCGCTGCCGGTGCCGCTGCTCGACGACCTGCTCAGCGCCTTCATCCAGGACGTGCAAAAAACCCGCGACGCCCAGGGCTACGCCGACCGCGCCGAGCTGCTGGCCTATTGCCGCCGCTCCGCCAACCCGGTGGGCCGCCTGCTGCTGCACCTGTATGGCGTGACCGGTGCCCAGGCCCTGAACGAAAGCGACGCCATCTGCACCGCCCTGCAGCTCATCAACTTCTGGCAAGACCTGAGCGTGGACATTCCCCGTGGCCGCCACTACCTGCCGCACGCCGACTGCGCCCGCCACGGCGCTGCCCCGGCAGACCTGCTGGCGCTGCACAGCACCCCCGACAACGTGCTGCTGATTGCCGACTGCGCCCGCTGGGCCCGCACCCTCATGCAAAAGGGCGCGCCCCTGGTGCACCGCCTGCCCGGCCGCGCGGGCTGGGAGCTGCGCCTGGTGGTGCAAGGCGGCCTGCGCATTCTCGACAAGGTCGATGCCCTGCGCGGCGCCAGCCTGCACACCCGCCCGCGCCTGCATGCGTGGGACTGGTTGGTCATGCTGGGCCGGGCGCTGGTAATGTAAGAAAGATTCATGGGCGGCAAGGCGATCTGACATGTGCGCTGCGCCCAGCCACCATGTTTCAAGCAAAAATAGCCTCTAGCGCTTATCCAGAAAGCGCCAGCAGCTATAAAAACTGAAGCAATCAACCTGCCAGCCGCCATGGTTGCACCCCAGGCTACGCCCCACAAAAAAGGATTGCGCGCATGCTGCAGCCCTGCAGCCCTGCAGCCCTGCCGCCCGGTTAGCCTCTCCACCATGTCCACGCCCACCACACCCACCACCTCCGTCAGCGTTTTCGATCTGTTCAAAATCGGCATCGGCCCGTCCAGCTCGCACACCGTGGGGCCGATGATTGCCGCGCGGCAGTTTGCCTGCCACTTGCAGGCCAGCGTGGGGCTGGCGGCGGTGCACGGCGTCACGGTGGAACTGTTTGGCTCGCTTTCGGCCACCGGCGTGGGCCACGGCACCGACCGCGCCGTGCTGCTGGGCCTGGCCGGGCACGAGCCCGACCACATCGACCCCGAACAGATCGCGCCCACCATCGCGCACATCCGCAGCAGCGGGGCGCTGGCCCTGCTGGGCGAACACCGCGTGCCCTTCATCGAAAAAGACCACCTGCTGTTTCGCCGCAAAAGCCTGCCGCTGCACCCCAACGGCCTGTGCTTTCACTCCTTCGACGCGCAGGGCCATGAGATCGCCACCCGCGCGTACTACTCGGTCGGCGGCGGTTTTGTGATCGACGCCGCAGGCCAGCGCGTGCTCAACACCGCCGCCACCGCGCAGCCCGACGCCGCAGGCCACGGCCAGGGCCTGCCCCATCCATTTCGCACCGGGGCCGAACTGCTGGCCCAATGCCACGCCACCGGCCTCGCCCCGGCCCAGCTCATGGCCGCCAACGAAGCGCACTGGCGCAGCGCCGCCGAAGTGCGCCGCCAGCTCATGGCCATCTGGCAGACCATGGCCGGCGCCGTGCAGCGCGGCTGCGCCGCCACCGGCCAGCTCCCCGGCCCCCTGCAGGTGCGCCGCCGCGCCGCCGAACTGCACAAAAACCTCAGCAGCCACCCCGAGGCCGCGCTGCGCGACCCGCTCGCCATGCTCGACTGGGTCAACCTGTATGCCATGGCCGTCAACGAAGAAAACGCCGCCGGCGGCCGCGTGGTGACCGCGCCCACCAACGGCGCGGCGGGCGTCATCCCCGCCGTGCTGCATTACTACGTCAACTTTCTGCAGGGCGCCAAAGAGGCCAAGGAGGACGGCATCGCCACCTTTTTGCTCACGGCTGGCGCCATCGGCATCATCTACAAAGAAAACGCATCCCTGTCCGGCGCCGAGGTGGGCTGCCAGGGCGAGGTGGGCGTGGCCTGCTCCATGGCCGCCGGCGCCCTGGCGGCCGTGATGGGCGGCACGCCCGAGCAAATCGAGAACGCCGCCGAGATCGGCATGGAGCACAACCTGGGCATGACCTGCGACCCCGTGGGCGGCCTGGTGCAAATCCCCTGCATCGAGCGCAACGCCATGGGCGCCATCAAGGCCATCAACGCCGCCCGCATGGCCCTGCGCGGCGACGGCCAGCATGTGGTCTCGCTCGACAAGGTCATCAAAACCATGATGCAGACCGGCGCCGACATGAAGGCCAAATACAAAGAAACCTCGCGCGGCGGGCTGGCGGTGAATGTGGTGGAGTGCTGAACCGTCAGCACTACCAATTCAATAGCTGCTAGCGCTTACCCCATAAGCGCTAGCAGCCAAAAACACCTCAAACCCCGTTACCCCGGTCGGCACTGTGCGCCGTGTGACAATCTCGCCCCATGACACCGCAGCAGTACGTACAGCAAAAGGCCGTGGCCTCGGGCAGCAGCTTTTATTACGCCTTTCTCTTTTTGCCCGCGCCGCGCCGCGCGGCCATCACGGCGTTTTATGCGTTTTGCCGCGAAGTGGACGATGTGGTCGATGAAGTGACCGACCCCGGCGTGGCCCGCACCAAGCTGGCCTGGTGGCAGGCCGAGGTGGCCAAGGCTTTTGCCGGCCAGCCCACGCACCCGGTTATGCAGGCGCTGATGCCGCACACGTTTGACTACGGCATCGAGCAGCGCCACCTGCAGGCCGTAATTGACGGCTGCCAGATGGACCTGGAGCAAACGCGCTACCTCGACTTTGCGGGTCTGAAGGGCTATTGCCACCTGGTGGCGGGCGTTGTGGGCGAGGTGGCGGCGCGCATCTTTGGCCAGACCGACGCGCGCACCACCGAATACGCGCACCGGCTGGGCCTGGCGTTTCAGCTCACCAACATCATCCGCGACGTGGGCGAAGACGCGATGCTGGGCCGCATCTACCTGCCTGTGAGCGAGCTGCAGCAGTTTGACGTGAAGGCGCACGAGATTTTGAAGCGCCAGTATTCCGACCGCTTCACCGCGCTGATGCGCTTTCAGGCCGAGCGCGCGCACCGCCTGTATGACGAGGCTTTTGCCCTGCTGCCAGACGCCGACCGCCGCGCGCAAAAGCCCGGCCTGATGATGGCCAGCATCTACCGCACGCTGCTGCGCGAGATCGAGCACGAGAACTTTCAGGTGCTGCACCAGCGCATCCGCCTCACGCCGCTGCGCAAGTTCTGGCTGGCGTGGAAGGTGCAGGCGCTGGGCCGGATGTGATGGCTGCCGTGCATCGGTGGATCCGTTGCCCTGCAGTTTTCAAGGCCGCTCAGGCTGAGCTTGTCGAAGCCCTTCGACAGGGCGAACAGCTCCAACTTTGCCTGGCTGTATCCACATGAAGGTCGCTGTCATTGGCGCGGGCTGGGCCGGCATGGCGGCCGCCATTGCGCACGCGCAGGCGGCCCGGCAGGTCACGGTGTTCGAGGCGGCGCGCACCGTGGGCGGGCGTGCGCGGGCTGTGTCCGCCACGTTGCCGGACGGCACGCCGGTCACCCTCGACAACGGCCAGCACATCCTGATTGGCGCCTATGCCGAGAGCCTGCGCCTGATGCGGCTGGTGGGAGTCGATACGGATTTGGCCCTCCTGCGCCTGCCGCTCACGCTGCGGTTTCCCGATGGCCAGGGGCTGCAACTGCCCGACCTGCCCCCGCCGCTCGATGCCTTGCTGGGCATTGCCCGCGCCCAAGGCTGGCACTGGCGCGACAAGCTGGCGCTGCTGCGCACGGCCACGGCCTGGCGACTGCGCGGCTTTCGCTGCGCGCCGCAGACTTCGGTAGCCCAGCTGTGCGCCGCGCTCACCCCACGCCTGATGGCCGAGTTCATCGACCCGCTGTGTGTGTCGGCCCTGAACACCCCGGCGCGCGCGGCCAGCGGCCAGGTGTTTTTGCGCGTGCTGCAAGACAGCCTGTTCAGTGGCCGGGGCGGCTCCAACCTGCTGCTGCCGCGCATCGATCTGGGAGCGCTGTTCCCCCAGGCGGCGGCCCATTGGCTGCAGCGCCACGGCGGCCAGGTCGTCACCGGGCAACGCGTGCAACGCCTGCAGCCGCTGCCGGGCGGACGCTGGCAGGCGGTGTGCACCGGCGGCAGTGCCGACGACGCCGCAACGCCCGCGGTGTTTGACCACATCACCCTGGCCTGCCCCTCATGGGAAGCCAGCCGTCTGGTGCAGGGCCTGGCAGACCTGCCCGGGCTGGGCGGGCTGTGCGGACCGGACGCGCCGACACAGGCCCGCCGCTGGAGCGCCGCTGCCAGCGCACTGCGCTTTGAAGCCATCACCACAACGTATGCCCACGCCAGCGGCGCGCGCCTGCCCCGGCCCATGCTGGCGCTGCGCAACACGGCACAGCACCCCGCGCAGTTTGTATTTGACCGGGGCCAGCTCGATGGCCAGCACGGGCTGCTGGCCTTTGTGGTGAGCGCCAGCGATGGCGACCGCGCCCGCGTCGAACAACAAGTGCTGCAGCAGGCCGCCGCGCAACTCGCGCTGCCCACGCTGCAGCCCGTGCAGACCGTGGTGGAAAAGCGCGCCACCTTTGCCTGCACCCCCGGCCTGGAGCGGCCCGGCCCGCAGGTGCTGCCGGGTCTGAGCGCCTGCGGCGACTATGTGCAAGGCCCCTACCCCGCCACGCTCGAAGGCGCCGTGCTCAGCGGCACCGCCGTGGCGGCCTGTGTGTGAGCAATCTGGCGCCTGTCTGATCAGTATTTAAAACCGCAAGGTTCCGGATCAATCATCCAGCATTTATTTCGGGCCGGACCCATGGCAATCGACCCCGGGTCGCAACCCCGGCGGGCGGCGCCGCTATTTCTCCAGCCACCACTGGATGACGACCTTGGCCAGAAAGCCCAGAAACCCCACGCCCAGCCCCAGAAACAGCACAAAGGTGCCAAACCGCCCGGCTTTCGATGACCAGGCCAGCTGCCCGATGATGAAAACCATGTACAGGATGAAGGCCCCCACCCCGTAGGTGAGGAAGAAGCTCGCAATCTGCGCTTCGGTGAAACCAAAAATCACGGGCGCCTCCCTTGGGCTGGCGCGCCCTGGCCGGATTCGCGCGGCGGCAGGCTGGAGGCGTCCACCAGGTCGCGGTAGGCGTGCCAGCTGGCGTGGCCCAGCATGGGCATGACGGCGATCATGCCCAGCAGCAACGAGCCCAGCCCCAGCAGGGTGAAGCCCAGAATGAGCGCGGCCCACAGCGCCATCGGCACCGGGTTGGCCAGCACCGCCTGCCAGCTGGTGAGGATGGCCTGGCGCAGGCTGGCGCGCCGGTCCAGCAGCAGGGGCATGGCCACCACGCTGGACAGGAAGATGGGCGCGGCCATCAGGCTGCCCAGTGCCAGCCATAGCTCGAACAGCCAGCCGCCCCTGGCCAGCACCACATGCTGCAAAAAGTCGCGCGGCGTCTCGATGGGCACCGGCGCCAGCAGGGTGATCAGGGCTGCCGAGGTCACCACCCAGCCGGTGGCGGCCAGCGCCAGCAGGGCGCCGAACTGCACCATGCACCAGTAGTCGTTGCCCCATTTGTTGACATGGCTGTTTTGCCAGTTGAGCCAGGTTTTCAGCACCACGGCGGTGTTGGCGCTCTCGCCCCGCTCCAGCGCCCGGCTCAGTGCATACAGGCTGGTGGCCAGCACCGGCGCCACCACCAGAAAGCCCGACAGCGCGCCCGCCAGCAGCCAAAAACGGTTGTGGGCCACGGCCATGATGGCCGCGCCCAGCAGCGCCATGGCCAGCCCGTGCGCAAAGCTGATCCAGCCGGCACGCGCCATGTCGCGCCAGCCCAGGGCCAGCCAGGCCAGCGGTTGCATCAGCCCGATGGTGCGGACGACGGGCAAGGGGGGCGGGTTAAAGCGCATGGGGTTTCCGGGCAAAGCGGGTTGAGGCGGGCTGAAGCGGGTTGAAGCGGATTAGCGCTTGTCAGAGAGCGCCGCCGGGCCATCCAGCAGGCGGCACAACTCGGTCAGGCTGGTCACGGTGGCATGGGGCGGTGTGTCGTGGGGCCAGGCCTTTTGCGCGGTGTTCAGCCACACGGCCTGCATGCCGGCGGTGATGGCTGCCAGCGCATCGAGCGTGGCGTCGTCCCCCACATGCAGCACCTCGTGGGGCGCAACGCCCAGGGTGCTGGCGGCGGCATGAAAGATGCGCGGATCAGGCTTGGGCACACCAAAATCTTGCGCGCTGATGCTGGCCCTGAAATAGTGGCCGATGCCCACGCGGTGCACATCGGCATTGCCGTTGGACACCGCCACCACCGGGTAGCGCTGCGACAGGAAGGCCAGCGTGGCGTGGGCGTCGTCAAACAGATCCACCCGCTGGCGTTCGGCAAAGAACACCTCGAACGCGGGCTCGGCCAGCGCCGCGTCGTCCCCGGCCTGGGTAAGGGCCAGGCGGATGGACTCGCGGCGCAGCGCGCTCAGGTTGTGCTGCAGGTCGGGGCGCAGGCTCACCATCTGGTTGCGGATGGCGCGCAGCGCAGTGGTGTCGGAAAACAAGGCCGCAGTGGCGGGGGCATGGTCTGTCAGCCACTGCAGCAACACCGCCTCGGCCCGGGTGATGGTGGGCCAGATGGGCCACAGCGTGTCGTCCAGATCGAGGCTGACGGCGCGGATGCGGGAAATATCGATGGCGGCAGCGGACACAGTGGATTCCGGGAGAGCAGATGGCGGGCCTTGCCCGAAAAAAGTCCAGCCAGAGAATACCCCACGCGGTCAACGCGCGTGGGCCAACGGGGGCGCAAAACCGCTTTTTCCCTGGCGCTCTGCCCATAATGGCAGCAGGCGCCGTTGCCAGCCCTGAACGCGTCGATCAACCCCTCCCGGAGAAAAACATGAACGCAACACTGACCGCTGCCCAACGCGAAGAGCTCAAGGCCCTGCTGCTGGCGGCGCGCAAAAACGTGCAGGCCCAGATGCAGCAAAACCGCGAGAACCTCGCGCCGCCCGCTGCCGACCAGGACGGCATCGAGCAGGGCAATGTGGTGCGCGAAGTGGACCAGGCGCTCACCAACATCGACGCTGCGGACGTCAAGCGCATCGACCACGCGCTGGAGGCCCTGGAAGACGGCAGCTATGGCCTGTGCGCCGAATGCGGCTGCGCCATTGCGTTCGAGCGCCTGAAGATCGAACCGCAGACGCAGCATTGCGTGGCCTGCAAGTCGCGCTGGGAACAGGGCAAGGGCCACGCCAGGGCGCAGTCCTGAACGTTCCGGTCTGAGCACCGCGGGCCACGAGCACTGCACAAAGGCCCATGCCGGCGCGCGGGCCCTGCCTTGCGTGAGAATGCGCCATGCCTTTTCAAACCGAACCGCCCTACACCCACGGCCAGGCCGAGCGCACCGCCGTGCTGCTGTGCAACCTGGGAACACCCGACGAGCCCACGGCCCCTGCCGTGCGGCGTTATCTTGCAGACTTTCTGGGCGACCACCGGGTGGTCGAGATTCCACGGCTGGTGTGGTGGCCCATCCTGCACGGCATCATTTTGCGCACCCGGCCTGCCAAATCCGCCGCGAAATACGCCAGCGTGTGGACCCCCGAGGGCTCGCCCCTGGCGGTATGGACCGCCAAACAGGCCACCCTGCTGCGCGGCTGGCTGGGCCAGGCCGGGCACAACGTGCTGGTGCGCCACGCCATGCGCTATGGCAACCCCTCCATCGCCAGCCAGCTTGACGCCCTGAAAGCCGAGGGCGCCACGCGCATCCTGATCTTGCCGCTGTACCCGCAATACTCGGGCACCACCACGGCCAGCGTGCTGGACGCCGTGTACAGCTGGGCCGCCCGCACACGCAACGTGCCCGAGCTGCGCTTTGTCAACCGCTACCACGACCATCCCGGCTACATCGACGCCCTGGCCCGCACCATCGAAACCCACTGGAAGCACCACGGCCAGCCCGACCAGCTGGTGATGAGCTTTCATGGCGTCCCCGAGCGCACGCTGCAACTGGGCGATCCTTACCACTGCGAAAGCCTCAAGACGGGCCGCCTGCTGGCCGAGCGCCTGGGCTTGCGCAAGGACCACTACCAGATCACCTTCCAGTCGCGCTTTGGCAAGGCCAAGTGGCTGGAGCCCTACACCCAGCCCACCATCGAGGCCCTGGGCAAGGCGGGCACCCGGCGTGTGGACGTGATGTGCCCCGGCTTCACCAGCGACTGCCTGGAGACGCTGGAAGAAATCAACATGGAAGTGCGCGAGGCTTTCCTGCACAACGGCGGCAAGGAGTTTCACTACATCCCCTGCCTGAACGACAACCCCGCCTGGATCACCGCGCTGAGCCAGGTGGCCCAGCAGCACCTGGCCGGCTGGCCCACCACGGCGCCCGATGCGGCCGCGCTGGCCGATGCACGCGCCCAGGCGCTGGCGGGTGGCGCGCCTGCGGGGGCCTGCCCCGTAGCGCATTAACTATTATTTTTATAGCTGCTTGCGCTTATCCAACAAGCGCTAGATGCCATTTTTATCCATATTTTGAATGCAGCAACCTGCCAGCCGCCTTGCGCCGCGTGCAGGCCCATGCCGCTTGCAGCAACGCCATCGTCCATGCCCGCCATCGCCCTTGAACCCCATCAGCTGCGGCTGACCGTCGCCCCCGAATCCCTGGGATTTGCCAGCACCGCCGAACTGCAGGACCTGCCACTGCCCTGGATCGGCCAGGAGCGTGCCCAGGCCGCCACCCAGTTTGGCCTGGCCATGGACCAGCCCGACTACCACCTGTTCGTGCTGGGCGAAGTGGGCAGCGGGCGCACCTCGCTGCTGCGCCAGGCCACGCAGGCGGCGGCCGCGCAGCGCGCCGTGCCGCCTGACCTGTGCTACCTGCACAACTTTGACGCCCCCGAGCGCCCCCGCGCGCTGCGCCTGCCCGCCGGCCAGGGGCGCCAGCTGCGCGTGGCCATGCTGGAGATGGCCAAGATGCTGCAGACCGACATCCCCAAGCGCCTGGCCAGCCCCGACTGCAAGGCCGAAGCCGAGACCATCCAGAAAGCCTGGCAAAAAGAGGAGGCCATTGCTTTTGCCACACTGGATACCTTCGCCGAGGCCCGCCACTTTCGCCTTTCGCGCGAAGGCGGGCAGATGGTGTTCACCCTCACGGGCGACAAGGGCCACCCGCTCACCGAAAACGAGGCCCTGGCCCTGCCGCGCGAACGCCGCGCCGAAATCGATGCCGCCGAACAGGCCCTGCGCGCCGAGATTGCACGCTTTCTGGACACCATGCGCCCGCTGGAGCAGGCACGCGACGAGGCCCTGGTCAAGCTGCGCCGCCAGACCATCCAGCCGCTGATCGAACATGCGGTACAGGACATCCGCCAGGGTCTCAAAAAACAGATCAAGGATGGCGCCAAACTGGGCCAGTGGCTCGACCAGGTGGAACGCGAAGTGCTCGCGCACCTGTCGCTGTTCGAAGCAGGCACCGACGACGACGAAGATGCCGAGGGCGAGCGCAAGCACCACCTGGCCGACCTGCTGGCCCGCTGCCAGGTGAACCTGGCGGTGGACAACAGCGAACGCAACGGCGCGCCCGTGATCGTGGAAGACAACCCCCAGATGCGCAGCCTGTTCGGCGCCATCGACCTGCAGACCGACACCGACCCGCCGCACGCCGATTTCTCCTGCATCCGCGCGGGCAGCCTGCTCAAGGCCCATGGCGGCTTCATCGTGCTGCACCTGCGCGATCTGGTGGAAGACGAGGGCCTGTGGCCCCGGCTGCGCCGGTTTCTGCGCAGCAGCCGCCTGCAGATCGACGACGGCAGCGCTGCGGCGCACGGCGCCACGGCGCCCATCGCGCTGCAGCCCGAGGCGGTGGATGTGGATGTGAAGATCGTGCTGATCGGCTCGGTCGATGAGTACTACGCCCTGCAAGAGGCCGACCCCGACACCGCACGCCGCTTTCGCGTGAAGGTGGACTTTGCCGAGCGCTTTGCCGCCAGCCCCGCCACGCGCCACGCCACGGCCATCTTTGTCGCCCACAGCTGCAAGAAGCGCGGCCTGCCCCACTTTGCCCCCAGCGCCGTGGCGCGCCTGCTGGAGCAGACCCACCGCGAGGCCGACGACCAGAGCCGCCAAAGCGCATTGTTTGGCAACACCGAGGCCCTGGTGATCGAAAGCGCCGCCCTGTGCCGCGCCCGCGGCGGCACGCTGGTCGAAGCCCCCGATGTCGATGCCGCGCTGCAGGCCCACACCCTGCGCCACAACTACCCCGAAGAGCAGCTGCACAAGTCCATCACCGAGGGCGAGCGCCTCATCACGCTGCACGGCACGGTGGCCGGCCAGATCAACGCGATGACGCAGGTTGATCTGGGCGACTACCGCTTTGGCTTCCCGGTGCGCATCACGGCGCGCACCTTTGCCGGGCACGAAGGGCTGCTCAACATCGAGCGCGAGGTCGATATGTCGGGCCCCATCCACGACAAAGGCGTGCTGATATTGCACAGCTACCTGACCGCGCTGTTCAGCCATGTGGCGCCCCTGGCGCTCAACGCCTCCATCGTGTTCGAGCAGGAATACAGCGGCGTGGAGGGCGACTCGGCCTCGTGCGCCGAGCTGTATGCGCTGCTGTCCAGCCTGTCGGGCCTGCCGCTGCGCCAGGGCATTGCCGTGACCGGCGCGCTCAACCAGCACGGCGAGGTGCTGCCCGTGGGCGGCATCAACGAAAAGATCGAGGGCTGGTTCCACGCCTGCGCCGCAGCCGGGCTGGATGGCACGCAGGGCGTGCTGATCCCCGCCCGCAACCTGCGCCACCTGATGCTCAGCCGCGCCATGGTGGACGCGGTGGAACGCGGACTGTTCCATGTGTACACCGTGGGCCATGTGAGCGAAGGCATTGCGCTGCTGACGGGCGAAGCCTCGGGCATGGGGCCGGGCGCGCTGCCCGACCTGGCCGCCGATGTAGAGGGCACCGTGCTCAGCCGGGCCGAGCAGACGCTGCGCGCCTTCCGGCGTGCCTGCCAGAGTGCGGGGCACACACGCCGAGGCACGGGCAGACGCAACGGGGCGGCCCGGCAGGCCGGCTGAGCCCCTCCAAGCAGGCTTACGACGCCTCCGCGCTGATGCGGTGCTTGTCCATCAGCCGATACAGCGTCATGCGCGAAACACCCAGCTCGCGGGCGGCGCGCGTGACGTTGTTGCCCACCAGCGTCAGCGCCCGCGCGATTGCTTCGCGCTCGGCCAGCGTGCGCGCTGCATCCAGATCGGTGCTGGCCACCGCATCGGCGGGCGCCAGGCCAAGGTCGCGGGCACTGATATAGCGCTGGTCGGTCATGACCACCGCACGCTGCACGCAGTTGTAAAGCTCGCGCACGTTGCCCGGCCATGAATAGGCGGCCATGGCCGCCAGGGCCTGCCGGTCGAAGCCTTCCACGCGCCGGGGCCGGTCGGCGGCGCAGACCTTGAGAAAATGCTTGGCCAGCAGCGGCACATCGTCCATGCGCTGGCGCAGCGGCGGGACCTCGATGGTCAGCACATTGAGCCGGTAGAACAAATCCTCCCGAAAGCGCCCCCGTGCCACCGCTTCGGCCAGGTTGACATGCGAGGCCGCAACCACCCGCACATCGACTGCGGTGCTGCGCACGGCACCCACGCGCTGGATGGTTTTTTCTTGCAGGAAGCGCAACAGATTCGCCTGCAGTTCCAGCGGCAGGTCACCGATCTCGTCCAGAAAGATGGTGCCGCCATCTGCGGCTTCGATCAGCCCGCGCCGGTCGGCAGACGCTCCCGTGAACGCGCCCTTCACATAACCAAAAAGCTCGGACTGGATCAGGGACGGCGCAATGGCGCCGCAGTTGACCTCCACCCAGGGCCCGCTTTTGCGCGGCGAGCATGCGTGGATGGCATGCGCGGCCAGTTCCTTGCCGCTGCCGCTTTCACCGTGGATCAGCACTGGCGCAAAGGCCCCGGCCACCTTGCGGATGTCCTTGCGCAACTGCACCATCGACGCGGCCTGCCCCACCATGCCCAAGGTGTCGGCGTCGGGCGATGTGTCGGCTGCACCGCGGCGCAGCATGGCGCGCTGTGCGGCATGTTCGAGCATCCGGTCCAGATCGGGCCATTCCAGCGGCAGCACCTGGTAGTCAAAAAAACAGTTCAGGATCAGCGCACGGAACGCATGCGACTCCAGCACCGCCTGCTCACACAAGGCCACCCATTCCGTTTGCAGCGAGGCATGCACACAGGCCTCCATGGCAGCCACGCCGGCCTCGTCCAGCCGCTGCGCGGCATCGGCCACTACCAACGCCACGGCAAATTTGCGTTGTGCCAGCAGGCTGCGGGCCGAAGACACATCGCTGCAACATGCAACGTCCCACCCCGCGCGCCGCAGGTGGTCTTCCACTATCTTGCCCTCTGCTCCCAGACTCAGGCATAGGATCTTGCGCACAGGCATGGCATGTTGTTCTCGTAGGTTCACGTTGCACGGTCAAAAGGACATCGGAAGGCGCACGCTCAGCGTGAGGTCGGGCGTGTCGCGCGTAAGGCCGGCACCCACAGTGACGTTCAGGGTGGTCCGGCTGCTGTAGCGGTACGAATACCCGAGCAGCAGTGACGACAGCTGCGTGCGCACCGAACTGGGCACGGGCACGCCGTTTTGCTTGGTGCGGCCCACAGAGTTGAGGTCAATGCCCACGCTGAAGGACGAGCGGTCATTGAGCGCCAGGCCCATGCCGAAGTTGATGCCCCAGACATCGCCAGGCTTGACGCTGCCGATAAATTCCTGTTCGCCCGAGAGCACCCGGCGGCTCACATTGCTGCGGCCGAAGTTGCGGGTGTAGCTGATGCCGCCAAAAAACACCGCGGGGTCCGAGGGCAGCAGCCAGGTCAGCGAAGGCTGCAGCGAATAAAAGCCCGACCCCGTGGGCAGGTCCAGCGGCAGCCCCGTGCCGGTGGTGTTGCCCAGGCAGCGCGTCACGCAATCGGTAACCACCTCGAACGGGTCCTTGCCGGTGCGGGTCTTGAAGCGCAGTGACCCAATCAGATAGGGGTCGTTGCCCTTGGGCTCATTGAGCTGGTAGCGCGCCGCAAACTCGATATCACCAATGGAACGGCCGCTGGTATTGAACGCCTGCTCTGACGCCGATCCGGTAAATATCTCGCGGCTGATGGTGTCGTCCGAGCGGTACACATAAGGCACCTTCATCTCCACTTCAAGGCGGCGGGTCAGCCCCCAGCGGCCGGTAAGCGCTGCAGTCAGGGTGTTGCGCTTGACCTCCCGCACGTCGATCAACCCGATCAACAGCGCCGGAATGATGGTGTAACCGACAAGTGCCACGCGGTTGCTGGACGAGTAGCCGTATTGCAGGGACGGTTCCAGCACATAGTGGCCCGGCTGCGTGAGGATGCCAGGCTGGTCGAACAAGGGCGCCACCGCCGGGGGCTGGTTGTCCACCACCGGTGCCACCCCCACCTGCACGGGGCGGGCCCCGGTGTCGGCAGGCGCCTTGCCCGCAGGCGCCGCCTCGGCCGTGACGGGCTGCGGCGCGCTGACTCGGCCACCGAGCGCTCCAGGTCCTGGTAGCGGGCCTCCTGTTCAAGCACCTGCTGGCGCATCGCCTCGATCTCGCGACTTTGCGCGCCGACCTGCTGCTCCAGCGCTTCAATGCGTTGGGTTATTCCCTTGCGTACGGGCACGCTCTGCGCCTGCACCATGACGCTGGACAGGGCTATGACCGAACCGGTAACCAAAACCCAAGGTCTGGGTGAACTGTGCGTTTTCATGCGACTACTCCCCATGGCGCTGCAACGGCGTTTTTGTTGTGCCAACAGTGGCGGTGAACGCCGGGCAAGAATAGGGGCGAGCTCTCTCCATGGGCAAGCACCACTCTGCAAGCAGAGGTAAGTTTGGACGCAAGATTCCACACTGGTATCCATCAAAAGTCGCAGAGCTCAGGCGTCGCCTGCAACGGCCGCGCACACGTTTTCGAATGCCCGGTTGGGTGGATGCGTTGGTTCGTCCAACCCCATCGCAACCCGCCCCACGCGACCGGTGCGTCACAGGCCTGAGACACCTGGCCTGTGGCAAACACAGGGTGGTTTTTCATATGAATCAACTGCGACTGCGCGAGCCGTCACACCGAAAACGCGGCAGCCTGGGCAGTTGCGTCAACCTCCTGTGACACTTTGCGCGGAACCATTGCGCCCGCTTCACTTTTGCCTGGCTCTGTTGAGCCCCTTGAGGTGCCATGTCTCCTGTAGCGCTGCGCCGCCACACCCCACACTGGCATGTGACTGGCATTGAAGTTGCTGAACGTCATCCGAATTGCGTCCGCGCAACTCAACCCTTGACCTTGTTTCATTCCACCGTAGGAGGCTTTATGAAGAAGACACTTGTGGCTTCGGCCATGGCAGTTGCGTTCGGTATCAGCGGCGTGGCATTTGCCAGTAGCACGGACCAAACCACAACCCAGGCAACCGAAGAGGGGAGCAACACCAACAACGTCACCAGCGCCAGCACCAGCACAGACAACAACAGCGTCACCAAGACGAACAACAGTGTGCGCAATTACACAAAGAACGACAACGACACGATCAGCAAAACCAGCAACGCCAACAAGACCGACAACAGCGTCAACAAGGACTCTGGTGATGCCACCGCCAGCGGAGCACGCTCGGCTGCGGTGAGCAACGGCTCCTCGGGCACGTTCACCAATGCGTTCAATGTGTCTAAAGCCACCGCCACGAGCAACCTGAACGGCATGGTCACGGGCAACAAGGTGCGCGACATTGGCAACAACGCCTCCAACTATGGCAATGCCAATGGTGGCAAGGCCTATGGCGCCGACGGCGGCAACGGCTATGGCGGCGATGCCAAGGGTGTGGGTTTTGGTGGCTCGGGCGGCAAAGGCGACGGCGGCAAGGGCGGCCTGGGTGGCTCCGCATCCAATGGCAATGTCCGCAACGGCGACGCCGTCAACGGCAATGCCACTGCCGGCAACGGCGGCAAGGGCTATGGCGGTAGCGCCAGTGGCGGCGACCAAAGCAGCACTGCCTCTGCCTATGGCAAGGGTAGTGGCGATGGCGGCGGCAGTGGCTCGGCCAACGGCGGCAACAACGACCAAGGCCTGGGCAGCGGCGGCAACGGTGGCAATACCGGTGCCGGTGGCGCCTCTGCTGCCAGCGGCTCAGGCGGCACCGCCACCAGTAACGCCGGCGGCGGCACCCGCACTGCAGGCGCGGGCACCGGCGGCGCCGGCGGCGCCAGCACCAATGGCAGCGCCACCAACGGCAGTGCCTCCAACGGCTCCAACACCGCTGGCAATGGCGGCGCTGGCGGCAATGGCACCGGTGGCAACGGTGGCAACGGTGACGGTGGTGTGAACACTGCGGGCGCAGGCACGGGCGGCGCAGGCCAAGGCGGCACCAGCGGCGCGGGCGGAATGAACTCCGTGAGCGCCGGCACCTTCAACATGTCCAACACCATGACCAGCGTCGGCCAGTCGGCTGCGGGCATCATGGTCGCCAGCCAGAACAGCGGCATCGCCTCGCTGGTCCAGCAAAGCGTAAACGTGCAGGCCAATCTGGCTGTTGGCAAGTAAGCACAGCCCAAGACCCGCGCAGCGCGTGCCTCTTTCACGCACGGCTGCGCGGTGCCCTTTGCCATCCACCTTGCTCATAGAGGGCTTCCCATGACCTCGACCCGCTCCCTTCATGCAGTTTTGGGCCTGTTCACAGCGTCCCTCATGACAGCGCATGCCGCCGCACAAGTGTCCGAAGTGCCAATGGCGAGGAACAGCGCACGCACACCCGACTCCATCGCACCCGCACCGTCCGCCTTTGTGGCCACGGCCGTGGACTCCACCACCCTGGACACCTACCGTGGCGGCAGCACCCAGGTGCGCAACGACATGACACTGACCGGCACCACCGCCGACAACACGGCCCAGCATGTCAACACCGGTAACAACGCCATCAGCGCGGGCGCTTTCGCCAACATGAACGGCATGCCCGTCGTGATTCAGAACTCGGGCGCGAACGTGCTGATCCAGAACGCCGTCATCGTGCATGTGCAGATGAACTGACCTGGGTGGCCACCATGCAACTGCCCCTGCTTTCGATCGCGCTGCTGCTTGGCGCGGCCACTGCGGCATCCGCGCAGTCGGCCTATTTCCCCTCCACGGGTGCCGGCGACGTGACCCTGCCCGTGACCAGCATCAAGCAGGCGCGCCTGGCTGGCACGTTGCTACAGAAGTTCGATTTCAGCTGCGGCTCGGCGGCCATCGCCACGCTGCTGACCCACCACTACGGCACACCGATCGACGAACAGACGGTGTTCACCCAGATGTACGCCCATGGCGACCAGGCCAAGATCCAGCGCGAAGGCTTTTCCTTGCTCGACATGAAGCGCTTTCTGGCCAGTCTCGGCTTCGAAGCCGACGGGTTCCAGCAGCCCATCGACAAGCTGCTGGAGGCACGCATTCCCGCCATCGTGCTGGTCAACGAAAACGGCTACCAGCATTTCGTCGTGGTCAAGGGCCTGCAAGGCGACCGCGTGCTGGTGGGCGATCCAGCGCAGGGCACACGCGCGCTCTCGCGCGAGGATTTCGAATCCCTGTGGCAAAGCAAACTGCTGTTTGTCATCCACAACCGGATGGATTCCGCACGCTTTAACCTTGCCACCGACTGGCGCGTGGCACCGCGCGCGCCCATTGGCAGCGACGTGGCGCGGGCCGGCTTTAATGGCTTTGCCCTGCAAAAGCAGGGGCCAGGAGACTTCTGATGCCTAACCTGCATCTCCGTGTGAAAACGGCCTCAGCCACCATGCGGGCAATTGCGCAACTGAGCCTGCTGGGAACGCTTACGGTCAGTGCCCATGCAGCCCCCCCGGCACAAGACAAGTTCTGGATGGCCGTGGGCGACCAGACGCTGGACTCACTGCGTGGCGGCTTCAACATGGGCCATGGACTAATGGTGTCGTTCGGCATCTCCCGAGCGGTATACATCAACGGTGCCCTGATCACAGAAACCACGCTCAACGTCGGCCGAATGGCAGACCTCACGCCAGCGCAGGCGACCCAGCTAGGCCAGAAGCTGACGTCCCTCAGCCTGGTGCAAAACGGACCGGACAACACTTTTGCGTCCGGCCCCTCGACAACCACCACCGGTGCCAAGGGCCCCACGGTTACCACCATCGCTGGCAGCACCGCAGGCACGCTGATACAGAACTCCCTGAACAACCAGCAGATCCGCTACCAGACCATCATCAACACCAGCAGCAACGGGCTGGGCATGGTGCGGGCCATGAACCTGAACAGCACGCTGACCGAGGCAATCCAACAAAGCATTGGTCAGCGTTGACCATGAATCTCAACGCAATCAAGCTGAACCGATGGATGGAAAAGCGCATACAGCTATATTTTCAATAGCACCATGTACGTCTCATCACCAGCCTCTCAATCCACCGTTTCACGTTGGCCATGCCTCTCCGGCTCCTTTGAATCGCGCCGTCCCTTGCAAGGACCGCCCCGCTGCAATCGGCACTCATGTGACAGGCACTGAAGTTGCTGAAAGCCCCTGAATTGCGTCCGCGCAACTCAACCCTTGACCTTGTTTCTATCCACTCAGGAGGCGTTATGAAGAAGACACTTGTGGCTTCGGCCATGGCAGTTGCATTTGGCATCAGTGGCGTGGCTTTTGCCAGCTCCACGAACCAGACCACCGACCAGACCACCGTAACTGGGGACAACAGCAACACCAGCGAAAGCACCAGCATCAGCAATGACAACAACAGTCGCGCCTACACCGACAACAGCTCCAAAACCAGCACGCGAAACAGCAACGACAACATTGCCGTCACGCGTAACACAGACCGCACTGACAACAGCGTCAACAAGCGCTCGGGCGCTGCCACAGCCGAAGGTGCCCGTTCTGCGGTGATAAGCAATGGCTCCACAGGCAGCTTCACCGACGCGTTCAACATATCCAAAGCCACCGCCATCAGCAGCCTCAGTGGCGTGGTCACGGGCAACAGGGTGCATAACATTGGCAACACCGCCTACAACAACGGCAATGCCAACGGCGGCAAGGCCTATGGCGCCGACGGTGGCAAGGGCTCGGGCGGCGATGCCAAGGGTGTGGGCCGTGGCGGATCCGGCGGCGAAGGCGACGGCGGCAAGGGGGGATCAGGTGGCTACGCTTCCAATGGCAAGGTCAGCAACGGCGATGCCCGCAATGGCGACTCCAACGCCGGCGACGGTGGCAAGGGTTACGGCGGACGCGCCAGTGGCGGCAACAGCAGCGGCCCTGCTTATGCTAGTGGCAAAGGCTATGGCAATGGCGGCGGCAGCGGCTCGGCCAACGGCGGAAACAACCAAGGCCTGCCTACTGATGGCGAAACCCCTGCCATCGCCGCGAGTGCCGTGGGCGGCTCAGGCGGAAACGGAGGAACCACCGGCAATGGCGGCGCCTCCAACAGCACCGGCAACGGTGGCACTGCCTCCAGTAATGCTGGCGCCAGCAACCGCACGGCAGGTGCGGGCACCGGTGGCGCTGGCGGCACAAGCACCAATGGCAGCGCCACCAACGGCGACGCCACCAACGGCTCCAACACCGCTGGCAATGGTGGCGCTGGCGGCAATGGCACCGGCGGCAACGGTGGCGCCGGCAACGGAGGTGTCAACACCGCAGGTGCAGGCACGGGCGGCGCCGGCCAGGGCGGCATAGGCGGCGCGGGCGGAACCAACACCGTGAGCGCTGGCACGTTCAACATGTCCAACACCATGACCAGCGTCGGTCAGTCGGCTGCGGGCATCATGGTCGCCAGCCAGAACAGCGGCATTGCTTCGCTGGTGCAGCAAAGCGTAAACGTGCAGGCCAACCTGGCGGTGGGTGCAAGCACCTCCACCGCAGCCACGGCCCGGTAAAGGAGTCAAGGGAAACGCGACCTGCGACCGCGCAGCGCGCCCGTGTCCACGCACGGCTGCGCGGTACCTGTTGCCCCTACCCTTGTTCGAAGATAGTTTCACGCCCCTGATGGCATGGGCACGGGTAAATATGCGAAATAGGCATCGCTGATCCATCTCCAACCGCTCGGACTGTCGAAGCCGTGGCGTGCGGGAGGCTTTCGACAGGCTCATGCGAAACAGGTTGAGGGTCGCGTGTTTAGGAGCGGCCCTTCGACGGGCTCGGGGCGAGCGGGGATGGAGAGCAGCGAACATGGCGGAAGGCAGCGCTGCGTCCAGGGATGGCATGCAAGGCCTGGTGTGGGTCCTCCCACGCACAGCCGCAGAACCGGCCTCAGACCTTCCGGATCAGGCAGCGCCGGGGCTCAAACGCCTGCCAGAAAGCCATCCACTAGCGCATAGTGCTCGGGCACATTGAGCGCAGGCGCATGGCCGCACTCCGGCACCTCGATGACCTGCGCCAGGCCGCGCGCGCCAGGGCCGCGGGTGAGCATTTCGGCGGTGGTTTCGGGCAACACCAGATCGGAATGCGCACCACGCAGGCACAGCACCGGAATATCGAGTGCGTCGTAGTGGTCCCAGATCAGGTAGTCGTTGGCATGGTGCGTGAACTGCTGCACCATGGCCGGGTCGTAATGCGGCGTCACGCGGCCATCGGGCAGGCGACGGGTGGAAGTTTCGGTGAGGTGGCGCCACTGGGCATCGCTGAGCCAGCCATAGTGCTGGTACACCTGCCGAAAAAATGCTTCCAGCTCTGTCACCGTGTCAAACGCGGGCGGTTGGCCCGCGTAGGCCTTGATGCGTTCCAGTGCCGCATCGGCCAGGCGCGGTGCGTTGTCGTTGAGCAGCAGGCTGGCGATGCGGCCCTTGAGTCGCGGCTCGAACAGGCCCGAAGCGCACACGGTGCCAATCGCCCCCCCCATGGACGTGCCGATCCAGTGCGCCTTGGCAATGCCCAGCTGGTCGAACAGATCCGCTGCGATTCGTGCATAGAACGACAGGCGGTATTCGTCCTGCGGCGCGTGCGCCCACTGGCTCAAGCCTCGGCCGATGGTGTCGGGGCAGATCACGCGGTAGCGCGGTGCCAGGTGCCGCGCCAGCTCGTCCATGTCACGCCCGGTCCGCGCCAGGCCATGCCACGCAATCACCACGGGCGCCTCGGGTGCACCCCATTCGGTGGCATGGATCTCGTAATCAGCACAACGGATGTAAAGCGAAGACGGCAGCATGGTGATGATCAAGGCGGACGTGGATGAAAGACTCTCAGCCTCTCGGCCTAGAAACAGCAGTTGGATGCGCCTGCCGGTGCCGTGTGCGGCTTTGCCAAGAATGCAAAGCGGTCAACTGCCGTTTCTAGGCTCAGTAGTGCACTCAGTTGGGAACGCTCAGCGACGTACCGGCAAAGCCGATCTGGTTCCCGACAACAGGCGCTGCCACAAACGGCGGCACGTTGCTGGCCGTGATGGCCGGCGCGGCACCGGGCACACCGCCACGCGGCGTGGTGCGCACAACCTGGCTGGCGGGCAAGGCGGCGCCCGATTTCAGGTGCGCATACATCGCGTCCATGGCCTGGTTGAAGTACGGGTGCAGCGGCACGAAGCGCGTATCAAATCCGCCGAACGGCAGGAAGGCGTCGAAATGCTGGCCGTTCGTCACCTCGATGTAGCGCAACTTGCTGGCTGCACCCTCCACCACCTTGTTGTAGGCGGCATAGGCGCGCGAGTTGTTGTTCACCGGGATCAGGGCGTCGCTGCGGCCGCTGACGATGATGGTGGGTTTGCCACGCAGGTTGCCGTTGAGCACCACCTCGGCGATGCCCGCACGCACCGCGTCACTCTGTGCCTTGGTCGGCGTGGTGGTGGCCGTGAGGGCCGCGCCGCTGACCGTATCAGTGCCCGTGACCAGCGCACGCTGGCACAGCGCGTTATCGAGGCCAAAGTCGGCCACACCGGTCGATGGCGATTTGGCGAACTGCCACGCCTTGGCGCCGCCCATCGAGTCGTTGTAAACCACGGTGGCCGGTGTGCCGTTGGCGGTGCCATTGGCCGTGGCAAAGCTCTGTGCCAGCGCCGCAGGCGCCACGGCGACCGGGTCGCCGGTGGCATTGACGGCCGCAAAGCTGGTGTTGCAGACATTGGCCTCAACCGCAAAGCGCCCATAGCTCACCGGATACATGGCCGACAGGATGGGCCCGTTGCCCAGCGCATAGTGGGCGTTGTGCATCTGGTCGTTGTCGGTAAGCGCACGGCAAACCCATGTTGACCGCAGATGGCTAC